>JAEZWW010000058.1 GCA_023442945.1 Pseudomonadota bacterium
GCCTGGTGCTGGCCGCGCGCGACCTGCAGGCCTTGCCCGGGCCAGCGACGCGGCTGGCGCGCTTTCTGGTTGACGCGGTGGGCACGTCGCCTGCGCCAGAGGCGTCGGCGGGCGGGTCGGCCACGGGCGGTGACTCAGCGCCGGGCTGAGGCAGGCGGAGTGGCGCCGTCGCGGGCAGCAAAAAGGGCTTCCGAAGAAGCCCTTGTTTGACGAGGCGGTCCTGAAACCGCACAGCGACCGGCCGGCCAGAAACCTGTGCCGGCGCGCGGCTTAACGGCCGTAACCGCCGCCCGAGCGGCTGCGGTTGCCACCGCCGTTGCCGCCACCACCGCCGCCGAAGCTGCGACCGCCGCCGCTGTTACCGCCGCGGTTGCCGCCCTTGTTGTTGCGGTTGCCGCCGCCGCCCTTGCCTTTGCCCATCATGTCGATGCTGGTGCGCATCGGGTCGGGCTGGCCCACGGCGCCGTGGCTGGGGCCACGCGGCGCGTTGCGGCGGCCGTGCAGGTTGGTCTGCAGCGGGTCGATGTTGCGCGGCAGGTAGTCCGGGTCGCGGTCTTCGTCGTCAAAGCCGAATTCGCGCGTGGCCTGCGGGGCAGGGCGGGGCTGGTGATGGCCGTTGCCATTCCCGTTGCCTCCCACACGCGGGCCCTGGCCGTTGTTGCCATTGGCGTTGCCACCACGGCCGCGGCGGTTGCGGCTGCGGCCACTGCGCTCGCCCTGCGGGCGGTCGCCGGACGGGCGGCCGCCCTCGATAGGCAAGCCGTCGGCACCCAGCTCGACCGCACCGTCGGCCCGGGGCGCATCAGCGCGCGGGCCGGCCGGGCGGCGGTTGCCTTGCTGCTGTGGCGCACCACGGCCGCCTTGGCCACGTCCGCCACCACCACCCTGGGCGGCTTTGTTGTCGCGGATACGCTGCATCATGTCCTGGCGCGCGGCGCGCGCGGCGGCCTGCATGACGTCGCGGCTGGGCGGCTTGCCCAGGCCGCCCCACAGGGTCTGGCGGCCCATGGCGATGGGCTCGGCCTGCTCGCCTTCGGCGGGGCCAAAGCCGTCCAGGATTTCCACCGGGATCTGCTGCTTGGTGAAGCGCTCGATCTCGTGCATGAAGCCTTCTTCGTCCATGCACACCAGGCTCACGGCCTGCCCGCTGGCGCCGGCGCGGCCGGTGCGGCCGATGCGGTGGACGTAGTCCTCGGGCACGTTCGGGATTTCGTAGTTGACGACGTGCGGCAGCTCGTCAATGTCGATGCCGCGCGCGGCGATGTCGGTCGCCACCAGAGCGCGCAGCTCGCCACTCTTGAATTCGGCCAGGGCCTGCGTGCGCGCCGACTGGCTCTTGTTGCCGTGCAGCGCCATCGCCTTGATGCCGTGCTTGGTCAGGTACTCGGCCACGTTGTTGGCGCCGTACTTGGTGCGGGTGAAGACCAGCACCTGGCTCCAGTCGCCCTGGTCGATCAGGTGCGCCAGCACTTCCTTCTTGCGGCCGCGGCCCACGGGGTAGATCAGCTGGCTGATGCGCTCGACCGTGGTGTTCGGCGGCGTGACCTGGATGTGCTTCGGGTCCTTCAGCAGGCCGTTGGCCAGGTCGCGGATCTCGTCGCTGAAGGTGGCCGAGAACAGCAGGCTTTGTTTGGCCTTGGGCAGCAGCGCCAGCACTTTCTTGACGTCGTGGATGAAGCCCATGTCCAACATGCGGTCGGCTTCGTCCAGCACCAGGATCTCGACGTTGGACAGGTCGATGAAGCCTTGCTGCTGCAGGTCCAGCAGGCGGCCGGGTGTGGCCACCAGGATGTCGCAACCGGCCTTGATGCGGTTGATTTGCGGGTTCATGCCCACGCCGCCGAAGATGACGGTGGAGCTGAGTTCGAGGTATTTGCCGTAGGCGCGCACGGACTCTTCAACCTGCGCGGCCAATTCGCGCGTGGGCGTCAGCACCAAGGCGCGGATGCAGCCGGGCTTGGCACCGGCGCGGCCGCTCAGCAGCTGCAGCATCGGCAGGGTGAAGCCGGCGGTCTTGCCGGTGCCGGTCTGTGCACCGGCGAGCAGGTCGCTGCCCTCCAGGACGGCGGGGATGGCTTGCGCCTGCACGGGAGTGGGGGCGGTGTAGCCCTGTTCTTGCACGGCTTTCAGAATGGCCGGTGCCAGATTCAGATCATCAAAGTTCATCTAAGTGTGTGGCGCCGGGTCTCTGTCGCGGCGCTGCTGCTGTCCAGCCTGATCCGGCAAGGCTGCCGGGCCAGTCAAAGGCTGAAAGCGGGTTCTCCAAAAGCGGGCGATCGGGGCTTGTATCTCCCTCATGACCCCAGCGGAAGAGCTGGCTGCACGGCTGAACTGGTGGGCCGCGAGCAGGGGCATTATCGCATGGCGCGCAGGGGCGCTGTGCGGAATCTTCCCGGGATGGCGATACGCGTGGCGTGCGGCGCAACAGCGCGCGGACTGCCAGGGCGCCACGCTGCCATGCCCCTGGCGCGGCGGCGAGCGGCCGAAGCACCGATAATCTCCCCTTGAGCGGTGGGCGCGCCACGCGCCGGGCAACACGCCGCACCTCCACCATTTTTTGATGATTTTGGCTCTGCGTCGGCTGTGGATCTGCGCAGGCAGCTATTGATTTGAGAGTAAATACATGGCCCAGTATGTCTATACGATGAACCGTGTCAGCAAGATCGTGCCGCCCAAGCGGCAGATCCTGAAGGACATTTCGCTGTCGTTCTTCCCGGGCGCCAAGATCGGCGTGCTGGGTTTGAACGGCTCGGGCAAGTCGACGCTGCTGAAGATCATGGCCGGCATCGACAAGGAAATCGAGGGCGAAGCCATCCCGATGCCCGGCCTGGACGTAGGGTACCTGCCGCAGGAGCCGCAGCTCAACCCCGAGAACACCGTGCGCCAGGAAGTCGAGCTGGCCATGGGCGAGGTGAACGCCGCCAAGGCGCGGCTGGAAGAAATCTACGCCGCCTACGCCGAGCCGGACGCCGACTTCGATGCGCTTTCCGAAGAGCAGGGCAAGCTGGAATCCGTGATTGCCGCGGCCGGCACCGACAGCGAACACCAGCTGGAAATCGCCGCCGACGCGCTGCGCCTGCCGCCGTGGGACGCCGTCATCGGCAAGTTGTCCGGCGGTGAAAAGCGCCGCGTGGCGCTGTGCAAGCTGCTGCTGTCCAAGCCCGACATGCTGCTGCTGGACGAGCCGACCAACCACTTGGATGCCGAGAGTGTCGAGTGGCTGGAGATCTTCCTCAAGCGCTTCACCGGCACCGTGGTGGCCATCACCCACGACCGCTACTTCCTGGACAACGCGGCTGAGTGGATTCTGGAACTGGACCGTGGCCACGGCATTCCGTACAAGGGCAACTACTCGACCTGGCTGGAACAGAAAGACGCCCGCCTGAAGCAGGAACAGAAGACCGAAGACGCGCGCGCCAAGGCGATGAAGAAGGAATTGGAGTGGGCCCGCGCCAACCCCAAGGGCCGCCAGGCCAAGTCCAAGGCCCGCCTGGCCCGCTTTGAAGAGCTGAGCGATTACGAATACCAGCGCCGCAACGAAACGCAGGAGATCTTCATCCCCGTGGCCGAGCGCCTGGGCCATGAGGTCTTCGAATTCAAGAACGTCAGCAAGAGCTTCGGCGACCGCCTGCTGATCGATGACCTCAGCTTCAAGGTGCCCGCGGGCGCCATCGTCGGCATCATCGGCCCCAACGGCGCCGGCAAGTCGACGCTGTTCAAGCTGATCGCGGGGACGGAGCAGCCCGATTCGGGCGAAGTCACCATCGGCAAGACGGTGAAGATGGCCTTTGTCGACCAGCACCGCGATGCGCTGGCCGATGAAAAGACCGTGTGGGAAGACATCTCCGGCGGGCTGGACCTCATCACCGTGGGCAAGTTCCAGATGGCCAGCCGCGCGTACGCCGGCCGCTTCAACTTCAACGGGCAGGACCAGCAGAAGAAGATTGGCACGCTGTCCGGCGGTGAACGCGGTCGCCTGCACCTGGCCAAGACGCTGATGCAGGGCGGCAACGTACTGCTGCTCGACGAACCGTCGAACGACCTGGACGTCGAAACCCTGCGCGCGCTGGAAGACGCGCTGCTGGAATTCGCCGGCAGCGTGATGGTCATCAGCCACGACCGCTGGTTCCTCGACCGCATCTGCACCCACATCCTGGCGGCCGAAGGCGACAGCCAATGGGTCTTCTTTGACGGCAACTACCAGGAGTACGAAGCCGACAAGAAGAAGCGCCTGGGCGAAGAAGGCGCGCGCCCGCACCGCGTGCGCTACAAGGCGCTGAAGTAAGCGGGATGTGCGCGGGCAGCTGCGTTATCCATAGCAAAAGGCCAGCAGATGCTGGCCTTTTTTGTGGGCATTCCAAGGCGGCGATGGCGACTACAGCAGGCCCTTGATCGCCAACGCACCCATGCCCAGCACGCCCGCTTGCCAGCCGATCAGGCGCATCCAGCTGGCCTGGCGGCTTTCGACCCAGCGGTAGAGCAGGGCGCCCGCAGCGATGGATGCGGCCACGGCCACCGCCAGGCCCAGCGCGTTGATGGCCATGCCGCTGGGCCACAGCGCGTGCCACACGGCGTTGACCAGCAGACACACGGCGAAATGGATCAGGAAGATGGAGTACGAGCGCTGACCCACCCACACCAGCGGGGCCCAGCGCGCGTTGCGCCACGCGGTGGGCCAGCGCACGGCGCCCGCCACGGCCAGCACCAGCGCCACGCCCCAGGCCAGCGCGATGCGCGTGCGCCATTCCAGCGCCAGGGCGACCACGCCGCAGGCGAACATCGCCGCCACCCAGGCCCAGCGGCCCAGGGCGCTGCGGCTGTGCGCGGCCCACCAGGCCATCATGCCGAGCGCGTAGGCGCCAACGAAGTAGAGCGCCCAGGGGTCCAGGTCGCCGTTCAGGTTCCACCACCAGAGCGACACGCAGGCCAGGGCCACGGTGCCGATCTGTGCCAGGGTGGGGATGGTGGGCGGGTGGGCAGCGTTGTGCTGCGCAGGCCCGTTCAGGCGCAGGCTGAGCCAGAACCACAGCGCGCACAGCGCGTACAACTGGAAGTCGATCGCCACGTACCAGACGCCCGCCGACAGCGAATCCCAGCCGCCGATGCTTTCCACCAGGAAGAGGTGGGCCAGCACCTGGTCCCAGGTGGGCGTGTCGGACACGGATTCGTGCACAAAGCCGAATTCGCGCACACCCTCGTTGATGAAGATCGTCACCACCAGCGCCGCGCAGTACGGCAGCGCCAGGCGGACGAAGCGCTTGCCTAAAAGCGGAACGGGTTGCAAGGCGTGAGGCGTGCCCTGCGGCGCCAGGGCGGCGGCGGCCAGGTAGCCGCCCAGGACCAGAAACACCTGCACCGCCATGCGGCCGTATTCGAACAGCCAGTCCATCAGCCCGGGCGCGGCCGGCCACACGACGTCGGCCATCGGGCCGTAGAACGCCAGATGGTGGCCGATGATGACCAGGCAGGCCAGCGCCTTGGCCTGATCGATCCAGGGGTTGCGGGTGGTCACGGGAACAGGGCTTGAGACCGGTCAGGCGCCACAGAGGGCGTTGGCGCTGCGTGCGAGCGGCGCAACCAGGCGCTGGCGCACGGGAGGATCAAGAAGGTCGCTAAAAAGATGTAACGCGCCAGGGGCGCGTGGGGTGGACAAGTTTCGCCAAGCAGGCGGATGGCATGTGGGCGTCGGCCCGCGCGGGCGCGTGGCCGGTGTTGGGGGTGTCTGCTCAGGCGCGGAGCGCTGGCACGAATTTGCTATAGATAAAGTAGCTGCTCGCGCAGATCGCTGTAGGGCCAGAGGGTGATTTGACCCAAAAATAGCGCAGTGCCCGCGCTGAGGCGAGACGACGCTCGCTACTTCTTGCCCGCTGCGTTGCTGGCGTCGTTCGCGGCTTTGGCGGCGTCGGCAGCGGCCTTGGCGGCGTTGTCGGCGGCGGTGGCGGCGTTGTTGGACGAGCCCGTGTGCGCGCCAGCGGCTTCGGCGCTGCGGGCGGCGTTCTGGGCGGCTTGCGCGGCAGACGCGGCGGCGGCGGCGGCGTTGTTGGCCGCGCCCGCAGCGTTGGTTGCGTCAGACATCGCAGCGCCAGCCGGCGCCGGGGTTTCAGGCGTGGCGGCTTCGCGTTTGCCGCAGGCGCCCAGGCTCAGGGTCGCGGCGATCAGGCCAAGGGCAAGCACATGGGGGGTGCGGGGCAGGATTCGGGACATCGGTCACCTCCTTCGGTGAAGGAAGTCGCGCCGGCCCAGGGAACAGGCGACTTCCGGCAGATCGGATGGCCCGATTTTTGGGCCGCGACCGCGCCTTCACCTGTCGGACAAGGCCCCGGCTGCCTGCCAGCGGGGCAGCGCAAACGCCCCGCTGGCCTTTGGGCTTACTTTTGCCGGGTCCGGCTGACCGAGGCGATCAAATGCCACAAGGGGATGGTTTCCTCGATGTAGCTCCGGTGGCCCTCCGGCGTTAGGCGGCGGCCGCGCACCATCACGACGCCCTGCGCTTCCTGGGCGGCCACGAAAGCCGGGTCGGCAACGGCCTGCACGATGGCGGCGTTCAGCTTGGTCTGCAGCGCCGGGTCCAGCCCCTTGGGCGCGTAAAAGCCGTGCCAGATCGACAGTTCCAGATCGCGCGAGAACATGCGGCGCAGCGTGGTCAGCTGGTTGAACGGGGGCTGCGCCAGCGGCGTGCTGGTGGTCAGGGCGTAGCCGCGCACTTCGACGGCCGCCAGCGGGCCCTTCACCGTGGGCGTCTGGTCGCACAGCAGGTCGACCTGGCCGTCCTTGAGGGCCTTCATCGCCGGCGCGCTTCCGGGGTAATCCGAGCGCGAAAAAGTCTTGCCCGTCAGGCTTTGCAGGAACAGCCCGCACAGGTAGGAGGCCGAGCCCGCGCCCGCGTCGGCCAGACGGATCTTGGCCGCGTCCGTTTCCGACAGCCACTTGGCCAGCTCCTGCGGCGTCTTGGCCGCCAGCGTGGACCGCCCGAGCACGACCATGGGCGATTCCAGCACCAGGCCGAGGTAGCTGAAGTCGGCTTGGGGGTTGAACGGCAGCTTTTCACCCAGCGCGGGCAGCAGCGCGATGTTGGTGTTGGTGAAGAGCAGCGTCCGGCCGTTGGGCGCGGCCTTGGCCACCTCGGCCAGGCCGTTCACGCCGCCCGGGCTGGGCATGTTCTTCACGCTGATGGTGGCGCCATCGAGTGCGCGGCTGAGCGGCTTGAGCAGCGCGCGCAGCGTGCGGTCCGTCGGCCCGTCGGCGGCGTAGGGCACGACGATGACGATGGCGTCGGAGGTGGCGGGGGCCGGCGCCTGGGCCAGCGCGGGCGTCAGGCCGAGCACGCAGCAAGCGCTCAGCGCCAGGCGCAACAGGGGACGGGGAGAGGGGGCGCTGATGGCAGCGGCCTGTCGCAGAAAACGTCGCATGCGGGTCCTTCGGAATCGGGCAAGGAACCCGCTATTGTGTCAAAACGTATTACAGGAGCTGACGCGATGTGATCAATGTGGACAGAGAGAGACAAGTCGACGCGCGCAGGCGCCGAACCATTGCGCCCAAACGCCCGCGCAGCCCGGTGCGTCAGCGCTTGACCGCCGACAGGCGCTCAACGGCCTTGAGGGTTTCTTCGACGTGGCGCATGGGGTCGCTGCCCTGGTGCGCAAAGACCACCTTGCCGTCCTGGCCGACGACGTAGGAGATGCGGCTGGCCATGCCCGGCAGCAGCGACCCGGCGTCGTAGGCGCGGATTGTCTTGGCCTGCGGGTCCGAGGCCACGGCGAACTTGTCGCGGCAGGCTTCCACGCTGAACTTCTTCAAGGTGTCGATGTTGTCGTGCGACATGCCCACCACCGTTGCGCCCAGCGCGGCAAAGCGCGGTGTGGCTTCGGCAAAGGCGTTGGCCTCCAGCGTGCAGCCCTGGGTGTAGGCCTTGGGGAAGAAATACAGCACCACCGGCCCCTTCTTCAGCGCGGCGGCCATGTCGAAGGCGAAGGCCTTGCCCGCTACGGCGGCGTCGGTGGTGAAGAGGGGCGCCGGGTCGCCCGGCTGGAGCGCGGCCAGCGCGCCCAGGGAAGCGGTCGCCAGCAGCAAGGCCGCAGCGGCGCGCGGTGCGGCAAAAAGGGGGGATTTCATACAGCCTCCGTCAGCGCGGCCGGTGCGGCGCGCCCTGGCAGGCATGGTACGGGGAACTGGCGGCGGCTGCACAGGCTCGGGCACAGCGCGTTGCTACGGGAAGGCGAATGGCCGTCCGAGCGATGCCGCGTGCAGCGGCCGCACTGCGGGCTTTGGGCGCCCGCGGGAATCAGTTGCGGTCGCGGCGCGGGGCGCGGATCGGGCAGTAGCCCGGCGCACAAGGCAGCGTGGGGGCGGCCACCAGCGCGTACGGCTTGATCGGGCGGTCTTCGATCAGCGTCATCGGGGGGTAGTAGGTCATGGCCGTGGGCGCGACGTAGCTGTTGGCCGCGACGGGGCGCCAGGTCGGGTTAAAGCCGCCCGCGTCGGGCATGCCGCGCTCTTTCCAGGGCGAATTGGGCAGCACGTCGTCGTCGTTGACCGCGTCGGGCACGGCATAGGCGTTGCCGGCCGCCAGCAGGACGGCGGAAATCAGCAGGGCAAAGGCTTTCATGTTCATTGGGCTCCCTCGCGCCAGAGCACGGCGCGGTCAGCAGATAGGTGGGCTGTGCAGGGCAGTGTAACGACTTGTGGGCGGCGGCCCTAGCGGTGCAGACCGCCAACGCGTGTCGGCGTGGCGCTGACGCTGCAACGTGCTCGCCACGACGGGCCTTTGCGGGCAGAAGGTCACAATGCGCGCCATGACCGCAGCCACTTCATCCGCCTCTTCGCTGACCATGCCCGGCCGCCGCCCCCGCATCGCCCTGGTCGCCACCGGCGGCACCATTGCCGGTGCCGGCACGGGGGGCGATGCCACACCGTCGGCGGCCTACCAATCGGCGGTGGTCACGGCCGACGCCCTGGTCGCTGGCGTGCCGGGCCTGGCGCGGCTGGCCGATCTGCGGGCGGAGCAGCTGTTCCAGATCGATTCGGCCGACTTCACCGACGCGCACCTGCTGAAGCTGGCGCGCCGCGTGGCCGCGCTGTGCGCCCAGCCCGACGTCGACGCGGTGGTCATCACCCACGGCACCGACACGATGGAGGAGACGGCGTACTTCCTGCACCTGACCGTGCCGACCGACAAGCCGATCGTCCTCACGGGCGCCATGCGGCCCGGCACGGCGCTGGCCGCCGACGGGCCGGCGAACCTGCTGCACGCGGTGGCAGTGGCGGCGCACCCGTCCAGCGCCGGGCGCGGCGTGCTGGTGGTGATGAACGAGGAGATTCACAGCGCGCGCGACGTGGCCAAGACCAACGCCATGCGGCTGGACGCGTTCAGCTCGCCGCACGGCGCGCTGGGCACGCTGGTGGAAGGCACGCCGCGCTGGTACCGCGGCCTGACGCGGCCGCACGCGCGCACCAGTGAGTTCGACATCGCCGCCATCGACGCGCTGCCCCTGGTCGGCGTGGTGGCGGGCCACGGCAATATGCGGCGCGAGCTGTTTGACGCCTGGGTCGCGGCCGGCGCGCGCGCCATCGTGCACACCGGTTTTGGCGGCGGCACCGTGCCCGCGTATTTGAAGACGCTGGTGGCCGAATTGGGCGCGCGCGGCGTGCCGGTGGTGCGTGCGTCGCGCGCGGGCGCCGGGCCGGTGATCCGCAACGCCAACTTCAACGACGACGCGGCCGGCAGCGTGGTGGTGGACGACCAGAGCCCGCAGCGCGCGCGCCTGCTGGCGGCGCTGGCGCTGACGAAATCGTCCGACGTGGGCGCCTTGCAGCAGGTGTTTTTGCGCTACTGAGCGCGGTGCTTGGGTGCCCCTGGCAGCGCCCACGCGGCGCGGCGGCGGCCCAGGGCAAGCCATTGGGTGCACTGGGTCCGCCTCACATCGGCGTGCTGAATGCTATAAAAACAGAAGCTGCCTGCGCTGATGGTTGTAGGGATGGTGGCCTATTTCGCTATTAATTCGGCCGCTTGGCCAACAAGCGCCGCCGCACCTTGTCGATGTTGTTGCGCAGCGCAAACAGCTCTTCGGCGTGCGCCAGCGGCACGGCGATGCCGTTGGCCACGCGGTCGAGTTCGTCCAACTCGTTCAGCAGCTCATTGCGCTCGCCCGTGCCTTCGTCGACCTTGGTTTCGATGGCACGCAGCCGCGCGTACCAGCGGAACACGCGCCGGCGCACGCGGAAGGTGTACAGCGGCGGCACCACGCGCGACAGCGGCAGCAGCAACACGATCAAACCGCCGATCACCAGCCACATGCGGTCCAGCAGGTTGCTGGCCCAGAACGGCAGGTAACGCTGCCAGAACGGCGGCGTGCCGTTGATGGCGCGGTCACCCTCGGCGCTGACCGGCAACTCGCTGGTGCGCGTGTTGGGGAATTCGCGCGTGCCGTTCAGCCAGCCGGCGCGGCTGTGGATGGCCTGCGCGGCCTGCGCAAACAACTGGCGCAGCGCCGGGTGCGTGTCTTCACGCGACAGCAGCGACGTGGTGGCCGCCAGCAGCGTGACGTCCTCCGGCGGGATGTCCTTGGCCAGATCGGCCACGCCGCGCGGCAGCGTCACCGTGCTGAGGAAGGGAAAGCGCCGCGTGTATGCGTCGGCCTGGGCCAATTCCAGCGGCTGCACGCCGGGCGTGCGCAGCAGCTGGCGCACCACGGCGGACTGCGGGGCGCTGGTCAGCACCACGGCGTCCAGCTGGCCGGCCAAGAGCGCCTCGCCCGCTGCGTTGGGCGCCAGGTGCGACAGCTGCAGCTGGTCGGCGTTCAGGCCGTTGGCGCGCAGCAGGCGTTGCATCAGCTGCGGCACGCCGCTGCCGGCCTGGTCCACGTTGATGCGCAGGCGGCTGATCTGCGCCAGCGACTGCGGTTGCAGCGGGGGCGTGGGCGCTGGCGCCGACGCGGTGCGCGCCGGTGCTGAAGCGGCAGCCGATGCCCCTGCGGCAGGCGCCGCCAGCGCCTGCGGGCGGTAGAAGATCCACAGCGGCTCGTAGAACAGCGCGCCGAGCGAGAGCAGGGCGGTTTCGTCTTCGCTGGCCGGCTCGGCAGCGGCGGCCGGAGCCGACGCGCCCGACGCGGCCCCTTCCGGCGCCTGCGCCTGGCCCGAGCCATTGGCCGTCGCCGGCGCCGCGCCGCTGCCGCCGCGCACAAAGGCGACGTCGGCCTTGCCTTCGCGCAGCAGCTGCAGGTTGGCGACCGAGCCCTCCGTGGGGATCAGCTCGACCGTGATGCCTTCGCGCGCCAGCGCCGTGGCGTAGCGCTTGCCAAAACCGGCGTAGGCACTGCCTTCCGGCCCCGTGGCCAGGCGCACGGTCTTGGGCGGCTGCGGGTCCAGCCACCAGTAGGCGGCGACCAGCAGACCCACCGCGAGGATGGCGACAGGCCCAGCGGACGCGAGCATGTCGCGCACACCCAGCACCCAGAGCATGATGGTTCTTCGCAAGGATCCCATCCGATGATTTTATGAGGCAATTCAGCCTTTGGCGCTAGAACCACCTGCGCGAGCAGCTAGCAAATCTGCAGCAGAAGGTAACCGCAATTCGCCTGCTTGCACGCCCTGCGCGGCCCGCACGGCGTTGACGCAGGCGCGCGTCACCGCTTCACCGGCCATCACGCACAGCACGTTGAAATCCATGGCCTGCGACTGGCCGGTGGCCAGGGCGAACAGGGTGTCGCCGTCGCTCATGGTGTGCACCGGCCGGATGGCGCGCGCCAGGCCATCGTGGCCGGCGCCGGCCAGGCGCTGGCATTGCGCCTTGGTCAAGGGCGCGTCGGTGGCGACCACGCCGATGGTGGTGTTGGTGCCCGACAGCAGCGACAGCGGCGCTTCGCCCGCCAGCACGGCGGCCACGCTGCCGCGCAGCGCGTCGCCGCCCACCGTGCGCGCGCCGGCGATGGGCGCGCCCGTGGCCGGGTCGACCACGTCGCCCAGCGCGTTGACGGCGATCAGCGCGCCCACGGTCACGCCCTTCACCGTGACCGACGCGGTGCCGATGCCGCCCTTCATCGCGTACGGCATGCCGAACAGCTTGCCCACGGTGGCGCCTGCGCCCGCGCCCACATTGCCCTGCGCCAGCGGCACGCTGGACGCGGCGGCGCAGGCGGCTTCGCCCGCAGCGGCGTCGGGGCGGATGCGCGCGTCGCCCACATGCAGATCGAACAGCACAGCCGCGGGCACGATCGGCACGATCTGCCCGGGCGCTGCGCCCACCGGCAGACCGATGCCGCGTTCGCCCAGCCAGCGCATCACACCGCCGGCCGCGTCCAGGCCCCAGGCGCTGCCGCCGGTCAGCAGCACGGCGTGCACCACGCCGACCAGGTTGGCGGGGTCCAGCAGATCGGTTTCGCGCGTGCCGGGGGCCGCACCACGCACGTCCACGCCGCCCACCGCGCCCTGCGGCGCGATGACCACGCTGCAGCCGGTGGGGCGGCGCGTGTCGGTGAAATGGCCGGCTTGCAGGCCAAGCACCTGGGTGATGCCGCCGGCGTGCGGCAGGGGAGAGGCGAGGGAGGATGCGGTGGAGGCGGGCATGCGCAGGCGGCGACAAGCGGGCAAAGCGGACGAATCGGCCATGGTAGCGCGCCCCCAAGGCAGAGCGCGGTCCGTCGCCAGCGCGACTGACGGCCAGGCGCGACAATCGCTAAGGTCAGATGCCTCTTTGCGCGGCGCCCCATGGCCGCGCGGCAGATCGCTTCGTTTTTCTTGTCAGGATTGCCCGTGCCCTTGTCTCCGCCCGCTCCCCGCACCCACCTCCACGACCGTGCCGTCAACTTCAGCGGCTACCAGCGCGAAGACGGGTTGTGGGACATCGAAGCCGAGCTGCGCGACACCAAGACCATGCCCTTCACCATCCCGGGCGAAGACACCCGCGCGCCGGGCGAGCCGATCCACGGCATGCGCATCCGCCTGACGGTGGACGACCAGACCGTGGTGCGGGCGATCGAGGTGGCCATGGACCACGTGCCGCACAGCCCTTGCCCCGAGGCCGCCGCGCCCATGCAGCGCATGGTGGGCGCCTGCCTGTCGCGCGGCTGGCGCCGGTCGATCGACGAGCACCTGGGCGGCATCCAGGGCTGCACGCATTTGCGCGAGCTGTTGTTCAACATGGCCACGGCCGCGTTCCAGACCATGGTGCGCAGCCTGGTCGTGCCCAATGGCGTGCCGCCGCCGTTTCTGGGCAAGTGCAAGACCTGGGACTTCGACAGTCCGACGGTGGAGAAGATCTACCCCATGTTCTTCCAGCGCCAGCACGAGCGTGTGGACTGAGGCGGGGGAAGGGCGTCTGCTTGGGGCGCGATAGCCGGTCAATCGGCATCGGGTTGGACGGCCCCTGGAGTCCCAGCGCGTGCGTGCGCAGCGGCGGTCTGGCGGCGGCCTGGATGCCGGCTTATGAAGAAAAAGGCCGGCTGGCCCTAGAGCCATCTGCGCAAGCAGCTATACAAAAAATAGCAAGCGGCGAGCGAGGGCAACGCGCGTGGCGCGCCTTACAACCACTTCTGCATCAGCAGCGCGTGCCCTTCTGCCGGGTCGAGCACGTAAGGCGCGAAGCCGAAGCGCTCGTAGCTGCGCAGGGCGCGCTGGTTGCCGGACAGCACTTCCAGCGTCAGCTTGCAGCAACCGCGTTCGCGGGCATGCGCTTCGCACGCGGCCAGCAGGGCTTGGCCAACGCCGCGTGCGCGGTGGGCCGGCAGCACGGCCAGATCGTGCACGTTCATCAGCGGCCGCGCCTTGAAGGTGGAATAGCCTTCGATGGTGTTGATCAGGCCCACCGGCGCGTCGCTCAGCCAGGCGATGAAGCTGGCCGCCGAGGGCAGCCGCTCCAGGTCGTCGCACAGGCGCGTCTTGACGTCTGCTGCCAGCGGTTCACCGCCGCCCATCGGGTCCTGCGCGTAGGCGTCCAGGAGATCGACCAGCGCCGCGCGGTCACGCGTATCGGCGTAGTCGACGCGACGGACCTGCAGCGCGGGCGCAGCATCGCGGGGGGCGGCTGGTGCGGACACGGTGGGGGCGATCGGCGGCGGTGGCTGGCCGCCTTGTTGGCTTACTTGGACGCCTTGCCGTCGGCAGCCTTGGCCGATGGGGCTTTGGCGCCGCCCATCAGGGCGGCCTGAATGCGGTCCTTGTTCGCCGTCATGTAGGCGATGTTGGCGGCGTTGGTGCCGGCTTCTTCGGGCGTCTTGGGCTTCATCTCGGCGGCGACACCGGCGCGCATGATGGCGATCATGGTCATGACGTAGTCGCGCGCCGAAATCTGGTGCTTGTCCAACAGGGCCTTGGCCTTGGGCTCACTGTTCAGGCCGCTCGCCCAGCCGTCCAGCGTGGTGGCGCCCTTGCCGATCCCGCTGATTTTCTGCTCGCGCGCGTCCTTCACCAGCGCCAGGGCGCGGTCCACGGTTTCGTTGGTCAGGGTGTAGGTGCGCAGGGCGGTTTCGTCGGCGGCGGACAGCTTGGTGCCGCCTTTCTGCGCGGGCGCCTCGGCCTTGGCGGGGGCTTCGGTCTTTTGGGCCATGGCCACGCCACTGCCCAGCCACAGGGCGGCGCCGACCAGCACGGAGGTGGCGGCCGTCAGCCACAGCGGACGCGACAGGTTGCGGGGCAAGATCTGGGGGGAAGTCGACATCAGAAAAAAGGCTCCGAAAAGCGAGCAAAAGAAGCGAGGGTAGCGGCAACGCCACCCCCGCGCGTCAACAGGTGTAACGCGCCAGCCCCGCGTTGCGCTGACCGGCATGGGCCGCGCGGCCTGCCTGCCGCGCCGCTTCAGGCGGCAAATTCGTCCATCGGCACGCAGCTGCAGAACAGGTTGCGGTCGCCGTACACGTTGTCGACACGGCCCACCGGCGGCCAGTACTTGACGCTGCCCGGCAGGCGCTGCGCCAGCGCCGCACCCACGTCGCGCGGGTACGGGTGCGGCCAGTCGGCGGCCATCAGGCTCTCAGCCGTGTGCGGCGCGTTCTTCAGCGGGTTGTCGTCCTGCGGCCATTCGCCCTGTTCGATGCGGCGGATCTCGTGCCGGATGGCGATCATCGCGTCGATGAAGCGGTCGATCTCTTCCAGCGTTTCGCTTTCGGTCGGCTCGACCATCAGCGTGTTGGCGACGGGGAAGCTCAGCGTCGGCGCGTGAAAGCCGTAGTCGGCCAGGCGCTTGGCCACGTCTTCGGCCATCACGCCGCTGGTGTCTTTCAGACCGCGCAGGTCCAGGATGCATTCGTGCGCAACGTGGCCGTTGCCTTCGCTGGCGTAGAGCGTGGGGTAGTGCTCGGCCAGGCGCTTGCTGATGTAGTTGGCGCTGAGGATGGCGGTTTCTGTCGCGTGCTTCAGCCCGGCCGCGCCCATCATGCGCACGTACATCCAGCTGATCGGCAGCACGCCGGCGTTGCCGTACGGCGCGGCGCTGACCGGGCCGACGCCGCCCGCAGGCGCAGGCTGGGCCTGGTCGCCCTGGCCCGGGCGCGCCGGCAGGTAGGGCACGAGGTCTTCCACCACGCAGACCGGGCCCACGCCCGGGCCGCCGCCGCCGTGCGGGATGCAGAAGGTCTTGTGCAGGTTCAGGTGGCTGACGTCGCCGCCAAACGCGCCCGGCGCGGCCACGCCGACCAGCGCATTCATGTTGGCGCCGTCGACGTAGACGCGGCCGCCGTGCTGGTGCACCAGGGCGCACAGCTCTTTCACCTGCGTTTCAAACACGCCGTGCGTGCTGGGGTAGGTGATCATCACGCAGGCCAATTGTTGGCTGTGCTGCTCGCACTTGGCGCGCAGGTCATCCAGGTCGACGTTGCCTTGTTCGTCGCACTGGGTGACGACGACCCGCAGGCCGACCATCTGCGCGCTGGCCGGGTTGGTGCCGTGCGCGCTGCTGGGGATCAGGCACACATCGCGCTGCGTGTCGCCGCGCGCGGCGTGCCAGGCCTTGATGGCCAGCAGGCCCGCGTACTCGCCCTGGCTGCCGGCGTTGGGCTGCAGGCTGACATCGGCATACCCGGTGATGGTCGACAGCCAGCGGCGCAGCTGCGCGTCCAGCTCGGCATAACCGGCCTGCTGGTCGGCCGGCGCGAAGGGGTGGACGTTGCCGAACTCGGGCCAGGTGATGGGAATCATCTCGCTGGTGGCGTTCAGCTTCATGGTGCAGCTGCCCAGCGGGATCATGCTGCGGTCCAGCGCCAGGTCTTTGTCGGACAGCTGGCGGATGTAGCGCAGCATGCCGGTTTCGCTGTGGCGGCTGTTGAACACCGGGTGCGTCAGGTAAGCGCTGCTGCGCTGCAGCGCAGCCGGCAACAGCGCCGGCGCCGTGCCTTCCAGCGCAGCAAAGTCGGGCAGTGGCTGGCCGTCGGCGAAGATGGCCCACAGCTGTTCCACGTCGGCACGGGTGTGCGTTTCGTCAAACGAGACGCACAGATAGTTCTTCCAGGCTTTGCGCAGGTTGACGCCTGCCTGGACTGCGCGGGCAGCTATCGAATCGGTAGCAGCTTCGGTCTTGAAGCTGACGGTGTCAAAACCCGAATCATGGTGCATGGCGGTGAAGCCCAGCGCCTGCATGCCGGCCGTGAAGATGCTGGCCAGGCGCGTCACGCGCTGGGCGATGCGCTGCAGCCCCAGCGGGCCGTGGTAGACCGCGTACATGCTGGCGATGACGGCCGGGAGCACCTGCGCCGTGCAGATGTTGCTGGTGGCCTTTTCGCGGCGGATGTGCTGCTCGCGCGTTTGCAGTGCCAGGCGGTAAGCCGGCTTGCCGTGCACGTCGACGCTCACGCCCACCAGGCGGCCGGGCAGCGAGCGCTTGAACGCGTCCTTGCACGCCATGAAGGCCGCGTGCGGGCCGCCCGCGCCCATCGGCATACCAAAGCGCTGCGTGCTGCCGACGACGATGTCCGCGCCCATGTCGCCGGGGCTTTTGAGAAGCGTCAGCGCCAGCAGATCGGCGGCAAAGATGGCGGCTGCGCCCTTGGCGTGAATCTTCTCGACCTCGGCGCTCCAGTCCATCAACCACCCGCTGCTGGCGGGGTATTGAATGAGGGCGGCGAAGTAATCGTCGGCGGCGATGGCCGCGTCCCACTCGGCGGCGGAGTTGGCCAGCTTTACGGTCAGGCCCAGCGGCGCGGCGCGCGTCTGAATCACCTCAATCGTCTGCGGGTGCGCGTCGCCAAAGACGACGATCAAGCTGC
This sequence comes from Pseudomonadota bacterium, assembly GCA_023442945.1. Lineage (GTDB taxonomy): Bacteria > Pseudomonadota > Gammaproteobacteria > Burkholderiales > Burkholderiaceae_C > Ottowia. The sequence continues at coordinate 17,190 of JAEZWW010000058.1, forward strand.
CCTTGGCCTTGACCGAACGGCGCGCCAGCGTCATGGCCTCGGCCGCAGCGGTGGCCTCGTCCAGCATTGAGGCA
>JAEZWW010000079.1 GCA_023442945.1 Pseudomonadota bacterium
TGCGCGCCCAGCACGCCGCCCGACGCCTGCCACGCGCCCGCGACCAGCGCGGCGCTGAGGGCGCGGCTGGGCACGGCCTCCAATGTCAAAGGCGTGGCGCAGCGCGGCGACCACTGCCCGCTGACCACCAACCGGGCGACCGGCGGAATCGGCTGGGGGGCGGGCGCCGTAGCGCTGGCGGGTTGGGGCGCAGGTGCCGATGCGGCCGCTGATGCGGTTGGCGTGGCGGGCGGCGCCGCGGCGGTCGCGGCACTGGTCGCGTTCGCTGCGGGTGGGCTGCTGCCGGGCGCCGGCGACACGACCGGGACGACGGCGGCGCTCGCAGCGTCTGGCGCTGGAACTCTGGCCGGCGGCGCGGTAGGGGCCGCGGCCGGCTTGGCCGCCGGGGCAGCGGGCGCTGGCTCTAGCGCCAATTGCGCCGCACAGCGCGCGCCGCCGCTCAAGCGGCTGACCACTTCGACCTGCCCCAGCGGCGGGTCGAACTGCGCCGTCAGCGCCCCGCCTTCACCCGCGCGCAGCGTCACCTTGAAGCGGCTTTCGTCCACCACGAACGCGTCCGGCCAGGCGTGGTGCGGGTTGGCGTCGGTGGGCACGGGCGTGCGGGCGTGGTCCTTTTCACTCAGGCGGAACAGGCGCTGGTCCAGCACGATGTGGCCGCGCACGTCGCGCAGGCCTTGCGTGTGCAGGCGCTTGAACCAGGTGACCAGGCGCGCGCTGTCCAGCGTCGCGTCGCCGCCGCCGACCAGGATCAGGTCGCCCGCCAGTTGCCCGTCCTGCGGCGTGCCCGTCAGCCAGGCGCGCGTGCGCCAGCGGAAGTTGCTGGGCAGCGTCTGCAGACTGGCCAAGGTGGTGATCACCTTGGTGGTGGACGCCAGGGTGAACGCCAGCTTTTCGTTGTGCGACGCCAGCAGCGGGCTGCCCGCCGCCAGGGGCTGGGCCAGCAGCGCGACCTCGGATTCCTTGACGCCCACTTTCTGGAACGCGGCCCACAGCTCGCGCAGATCCGGCGCGCGCGCCACCACCGGGGCCGATGCGGCGGCCGCGGGCGCGGTGACGGCCCCTGCGGCGGGGGCTGATGCTACCGCGGCGGGTGCGGGCGGCAAGGGGTTTTCGCCCGCGGCCGGCGGCTGCGCGCGCAGGTCGCCACCCGGGGCGGCGGCAAGCGCCCACGCCAGTGCGGCCAGGCCCAGCGTCGCCCGGCGCTGCCTGAGGGGTGTCGCGTATCCGTTGCTTTTGCTCATTTATTGATAGCTGGTCGCGCAGGTTGTTGTAGGGCGAAGGCCTGATTTCTCTTGAATACCTGCAACGCGGCCGCCGTCAACCGCGCTGACACACCTCCGGCGCCGCGCCGCTGAGTGGGCATGGCCCGCCGATGATCGGTAGCGGTATGACGGCGTGACGACAAGACGGTCCGCCCCGGTACCCCCGCGCCGGGCGCTGCCGATGGCGGCGTGGCCGCCGGCCATTGGGCAGGGCCCAGGGCTGCGCAAAAGGTATCGTTCAGAAATACCGAGTATCCCATCGCAAGATACTTGTGTTTCATCGCGATACCTTTGGGCGCGCCCGCCCCACCATGGCGTCACCAGCATGTGCTGGGGCCATGGAGGTCTTGATGAAGGTCTCGTTTTCTGTTCGTCCCCTGGTTCGTCGCCGTCTTGTCGGGGCAGGTCTGGCCGCCGTCGTGGCGGGTCTGGCGGGTTGCTACGTGGTGCCGATCGACGCGCGCACCGGTCAGCCGGTCACCGTGCCGGCCACCACCGCCACCGCGCCGGTGCCACCGCCCGGGCCGGTGGTCTTCCCGGCGCGCCTGTACCCCGCCAACGACCTGGCCAGCCCGTACGGGATGATCAGCGCCACCGTCACCAACGATTTGCACGGGCGGGGCACGTTCAACGCCAGCATCAACGGCGAGAGCTTTTCAGGTGAGGCCACGCGCAAGGCGGGCTCCAGCCGCGACGGTGTGGCCAACGGCGCGGGCAACCGGGGCAGCTTTCTGGCGTGCCAGTACACGATGAACTCGTCCACCCTGGGCACCGGCAGCTGCCGGCTGAACAACGGTGCCGTGTTCACGATGCATGTAGGCAACTAGCGCCGGGACGGTCCGGCCAGCGGCGGCGCCTGGCGCCCTACTGGCCGGCGGGGGCCACCGCTGGCGGCAACGCGCCGGACTTCAGGTGGCCGACGTACTGCAGCGCCTGTTCGGTGCGGACCGAGGGCACGTCGCCCTCGCGCATGTGCAGCAGGTCGGCCGGGCTGACCAGCAGCGGGTCGGCCGTCGTCAAAGGCAGGGCGGCCTGTTGGTAGGCGTGCAGGACCAGTTGCGAGCAGAAGAAGCGGTCGTTGCGCGCCGCACCCAGCTGCACAGCCGCCAGCCCGCGGATGCAGAAGTCGCGCACCAGCCCGGGCACCACGGGCAGTTCGCAGACCTGGCGCTGCAGCGTGAAGGGCGCCTGCAGCACGACGCCCGTGCTGTTGTACTTCTTGCCGACTTGCGCCAGCGCGAAGCGGCGCACCGCCTGCGCTTGCGTGTCGTCCAGCTCGGGGTGGCGGAAGGCGACGACCGTGTCTTCGCTGCTCAGAAATTCCTCGGTGCTGCGCAGGCGCACGCCGGCGCCCACGGCCTCCACCACCTGGTCGTCGCCCACGTACAGCGCGGCGTGGCTGACCGGCGCCAGCGTCAGCACCCGGATGCCCATGGAGGTGACGCTGTTGGTGTTGGACAGCAGCAAATCGCCTGGTCGCAGATCCGCCGCCACGGCGCGCAGGCCACCGTTGGCGGGCGTGAGCATCAGGCGGTCCTGCACCTGCAGGCCCGGCGTGGCCTGGCCCGGCCCGGGCGCCACCCGCGTGGCGCAAGCCGTCAGCCCCAACGCGGCGCACAGGCCGAGCGCCTGCAGGGCGATGCGCACCAGCGGGCGGGTCAACGCGGCCTCAGACACCGCGCGCGCGGTCCGCCGCAAACCGGGCGCGGAAGGCGCTGAACTGGCCGGTGTCCAGCGCATCGCGCACTTCCTGCATCAAATTCAGGTAGTAGTGCAGGTTGTGGATGGTGGTCAGCATGGGGCCCAGCATTTCGCCGCAGCGGTCCAGGTGGTGCAGGTACGCGCGGCTGAAACCGTTGCGCCCGCCATCGTCCCAGCTCACACCGCCGCTACCGGAGGGGCCGCCCGGACTCCCCGCGCAGGCATAGCAGGTGCAGGTGGTGTCGATAGGCTGGTGGTCGGTCTTGTGGCGTGCGTTGCGGATCTTCAAATCGCCATAGCGGGTGAAGATGGTGCCGTTGCGCGCATTGCGCGTGGGCATCACGCAGTCGAACATGTCCACGCCATCGGCCACGCCCTGCACCAGGTCTTCGGGTGTGCCCACGCCCATCAGGTAGCGCGGCTTGTGGGCGGGCAGCAGGTGCGGCGTGTGCGCCATGATCTCCAGCATCTCGTCCTTGGGCTCGCCCACCGACACGCCGCCGACCGCGTAGCCGGGGAAGTCCATCTCCACCAGCGCCTGCAGCGACTCTTCACGCAGGTTCAAGAACATGCCGCCTTGCACGATGCCGAACAGCGCGTTCGGGTTCTCCAGGCGCTCGCATTCGGCTTTGGAGCGCAGCGCCCACCGGCGGCTCATCTCCATGGACTTGCGCGCTTCGGCTTCGGTGGTTTTCTTGCCGTTGGTCTCGTACGGGGTGCATTCGTCCAGCTGCATGACGATGTCAGAGTTCAGAATCGTCTGAATCTGCATGCTGACCTCGGGCGACATGAACAGCTTGTCGCCGTTGACGGGGCTTTGGAAGTGCACGCCTTCTTCGGTGATCTTGCGCATGGCGCCCAGCGACCAGACCTGAAAGCCGCCCGAGTCGGTCAGGATGGGCTTGTCCCACTTCTCAAAGGCGTGCAGGCCACCAAAGCTTTGCATGATGTCCAGGCCCGGGCGCATCCACAGGTGGAAGGTGTTGCCGAGGATGATCTGTGCGCCCATCTCGTGCAGGCTGCGCGGCATGACGCCCTTGACGGTGCCGTAAGTGCCCACGGGCATGAAGATCGGTGTTTGCACCACACCGTGGTTCAGCGTCAGGCGGCCGCGGCGCGCGTGGGAGCCGGCGTCGGTGGCAAGCAGATCGAAGGTCAAGGCAGGCATGGCAAACCGCCGTGCGGGTGACGCGCGGCGCGCAGGAAAGTGGGTCGACAGAGGCGCTAGGGTGCGCGCGTTGGCTGGGCGTTTGGCTGGGTCGCTGCCCGGCAATGGCCGCCATTGTCGCAGGCAGGGCCAGCGGCTTCGTTGGTTACCATGGCCTCTCAATTTCAGGGAGCGTAAACATGGGACTTGCTGTATCCACCGGTGTGCTGGCCGATTTGCTGCAGAACGATGCAGAAGGCGCTGCCTACCTACAGGAGCAGTTGGGGGTGGTGAACCGTGTGCTGGCCGACAACGGCTTGCCGGCGCACCAAGAGCCGACCGAGTTGCCGCCCACCATTCGGCGCGACGCAGTGAGTGGCTTCCCCTACAGCTTTCTCCACCACCTTCGGCGCGCCTACGCACACGCCGTGAGCAATCCGTCTTGGAAGGCCAGCCCTTTTCCGCCAGACGCTGATCCTGCCGACGACCCGGTGCTTGAAGAAGAGGCGGGCATGTTGGACAGCCACCTGCTGTGCCATTCCGATGCCGAGGGCTTTTACGTGCCAGTGGACTTCGATGAGGTCTTGATGGATGAACAAGGCGAGCTGGCCGGTGGCCTGCTGGGCTCCACCCACACCTTGCAGCGCGAGCTGGCCACGATGGCGCCGGCCTTGGGCATCGAACTGGTTGATGGTGTGCTCGGCGATGCGCAGGTTGCGGCGATTCAACGCCGCATTGATCAAGAAGATGGCTTACACATCGAGCTGACGGTCTGGCTGTGTCTGTTCGAAGCCTGCAACGAGAGCATCGCGCACCGTACGGCCATTGGCTTTGGCTGAAGAGCGGCGAGCGCCAGGAATCCGTGAGATGAAGATGCCCCAATCGGCCAAGCGTGCGGCTACCTCGCTCGCCTTGGTCTTCGCCCTCAGCTTGGGCGCCGCCGCCCAAGCGCAAGAACAAGACCTGTCGCCCGTGGCGATCACGCTGGGCAAGAACCTGGGCTTGGGCCAGGCGGGCGGCAAAGCCGCGGCCGCGAGCGCCCTGCGCTTTTCGCGGCAGGCGGCAGTGACGCGTCAGATCAACCAGCGGCTGGCCAAGAACCTGGCGCAAACCATGGGCCTGCCCGGCAAGGCGCAGAACTTGCAAACCCTGCTGGACGGCGGTGCGCTGCAGGCCGCCATGGACGAGTCCATCGCGCAGCTGGGCTGGCGCAAGGACGACCTGGCCGATGTGCTGAGCGCCTCGCTGCTGATGGGTTGGCAGGCCACGCAGGGCCAGTCTGCGCCGCGTGGTGCCAATGAAGCGGTGCATCGCGGCATGCAAGACAGCCTGCTGCGCAGCGGCTGGCTGCAGCAACTGGACGACGCAGGCAAGCAGACCCTGGCCGACACCGTGGGCACGGGCCTGGTGCTCTTGCTGGCCAACCTGGAAAGCGCCAAACCCGCCGAGCGCGATTCGGCCAAACAGGCTGTGCGCGGCATGCTGCGCACCACCTTGGGCTTGGACATGGCGCAGCTGGCGTTGACCCCGCAAGGTTTGATTGCAGCTGGAGGAACGCGAGGAAGCGATGCGGCCCAGCCCAGCGCGCCTGCCCAGCCCGCCGACAAAACGGCAAGGGACAAGGAATCTGCCCTGGCCGCTCAGCGCAGCGCGGCCAACGCCTTGCCGGTCGAGCGCGTGCTGCTCATGAAAGAGCAAGCCACCGGCTACGGCGGCTACACCATGACCGTCTACAACCCCTACCTGCTGTTCGACAACGGCACCATTGTCAGCAAACCTAAGGCCGCGCCCGAGGACCTGGACCACAAGCAGCGCGACCGACGGCAAGGCCGCTGGGGCAAGTGGGAAAGCAGCTGGGGCACCCTGCGCATCGTGTGGGACGGCAGCGCCAAGGACAGCCAGCCGACCGAGAAAAAAGCATCGGCCCCTGAGTGCCTGCCCGCTGGCCGCAAGGACGAACTGAAAGGCCACTGGGAAGCGGTCGGTGGCGGCGGCAGCATCGCCGTGGGCGGCGACGTCGGCATCCTGCACACCAGCAATTTCTTCTTCGGCGAGGACGGCCGCTTCAGCAACCAGCGTTTGACGGCCACCGACCACCCCAGGACAGCCGCCCAGTCCCGGCGCGGCAGCGTCGGTCGCTACCGCCTGAGCGGCTACACCCTGCACGTGCAGGTGGAAGGCGGCGAAGAGCGTCGCCTGTTCTTCTGCGCCATGGACAAGGGGCGCAAGGCCTTGCAGATCGGCAGCAGCGTGTACGTGCGGCAGTGAAGCTGCGGGACAGGCGAATGGACGCCCTGAACGCGGCTGTTCGTTCGCTCAGCCAGTCGCTCGCGCGTCTGTTGTGTGGGCCGCTGGTGCGCTGGCGTGGCTGTCGCCGAACAGCGCGGCGATGTGCGCGCGCAGCCACTGGTGCCCCACGTCGCCGTGCATGCCCGCGTGCCAGAACTGGTGGATGACCGACTGGAAGCCGCGCACCGGCAGCGGCCGCGCGCGCAGGCCCAGCGGCGCACACACGCGCTCGGCAAAGCGCTCCGGCACGGTGGCGACCAGGTCGGTGCTGGCCAGCACATGGCCCAGCGCGACGAAGTCGGGCACCGTCAGCCGCACGCGCCGCTGCAGCCCCAGGCGCGCGAGGTGCTCTTCCACCTGAACGTGGCCGGTGCCGGGCGCTTCCACCCGCACATGGTCAAAGGCCTGGAAGGCGGCGCGCCCCAGCGGCCCGGTCGCGCCCGGGTGGCCGGCGCGCATCAGGCACACGTAGGCCTGGCGGAACAGCGCCTGCTGGTAAAAGCCCGCGCGCAGCCGGGGCAGGGAGCCCAGCGCCAGGTCGATGGCGCCGCTGGTCAGCGCCTCGGGCAGCTCTGGCTCGCGCAGCGCGACGGTGCGCAGCGTGACGCCCGGCGCGGCCAGCGCCAGCGCGGGCACCAGCACTGGCAGGAAGTAGATTTCACCTACGTCTGACATGGCGATGGTGAACAGGCGCGTGCTGTGCTCGGGCGCAAAAGCGCTGCGCTGCGCGAGCGCGTCTTCCAGCGTGCGCAGCGCCTGCGCCAGCGGCTCGGCCAGCGCCAGCGCGTAAGGCGTGGGCTGCATGCCGCTGGGCGTGCGCACCAGCAGCTGGTCGCCCAGCAGTGCGCGCAGGCGGCGCAGCGCGTTGCTGACGGCCGGCTGCGTCAGGCCCAGCGCATCGGCCGCGCGCGACACATGGCGCAGCTGCAACAGCCGGTGCAGCACCAGCAGCAGGTTGAGGTCGATGTGCGCCAGGTCGGTCATTGCCTATTCACCATGTGAATGGTCATTATCACGGCGCTTGTCTTGATGAATGGCCCCGCGGCGGGCACCATGCGCCAGCGGCCGCCCGACAAGGCCACGGAGACACGCATGCCCCCTACGACAGCGCCCGCTGAGGCGAATGCGCCCCTGCATTGGCCGGCCGGCGACACCAGCCGCATCCCGTTTGCCGTCTACACCGACCCGGCGCTGCACCAGCGCGAACTGGATCAACTGTTCTACAACGGCCACTGGTGCTACGTGGGCCTGGAGGCGGAAGTGCCCAACCCCGGCGACTTCAAACGCACGGTGGTGGGCGAGCGTTCGGTCATCTTGAGCCGCGCGGCCGACGGCACGCTGCACTGCATCGAAAACGTGTGCGCGCACCGCGGCATGCAGTTCTGCCGCCAGCGCCACGGCAGCGGCATGAAAGAGTTTGTTTGCCCGTACCACCAGTGGAGCTACACCTTGAGCGGCGATCTGCAAGGCGTGCCGCTGCGCCGCGGCGTGCGGCAAGATGGTCAGGTCAAAGGCGGCATGCCGGCCGACTTCAACCCCAAGGACCACAGCCTGACCAAGCTCAAGGTCGCGTCGCGCGGTGGCGTGGTGTTTGCCAGCTTTGACCATGGCGTCGAGCCGCTGGAAGACTACCTGGGCCCGACCATCCTGGCCTACTACGACCGCATGTTCAACGGCCGCGAGCTGAAGATCCTCGGCTACAACCGCCAGCGCATCCCCGGCAACTGGAAGCTGATGCAGGAGAACATCAAGGACCCGTACCACCCCGGCCTGCTGCACACCTGGTTCGTCACCTTCGGCCTTTGGCGCGCCGACAACAAATCGGCGCTGAAGATGGACGCGCACCACCGCCACGCCGCCATGATCTCCACCCGCGGCAACGCCGGCGCCAAGTCCGACGTGTCGCAGGTGTCCAGCTTCAAGTCCACGATGGAGCTGGAAGACAAGCGCTTTCTGGACATCGTCCACGAAGATTGGTGGGGCGAGCCCACCGCGGTCATGACCACCATCTTCCCCAGCGTCATCTTCCAGCAGCAGGTCAACAGCGTGTCCACGCGCCACATCCAGCCCGACGGCCACGGCCACTTCGACTTTGTCTGGACGCACTTCGGCTACGCCGACGACACCCCCGAGATGACCGCGCGCCGCCTGCGCCAGGCCAACCTGTTCGGCCCCGCCGGCTTCGTCAGCGCCGATGATGGTGAGGCGATCGAGCTGTCGCAATGCGGCTTCACGCAAAAGCCGCAGCACCGCGCGCTGGCCGAGCTGGGCGGGCGCGGGGTCGAGGAGACCGATCACATGGTCACGGAAACGCTGATCCGCGGCATGTATGAATATTGGCGCAAGGTCATGGAGCCCCCACGCTCCCCTGCTGCGCAAGGTGCGCTGCCCCCCGAGGGGGCGCTCGCCGCCTTGGGGCGGCCCGGCGGCGGCTCGGGCCACAGCTCGGCGGATGCGTCAGCGCCTGGGGAGCCAGCATGAAGCCCGACTTCGATACCTGGCTCGCCCTGGTTCAACTGCACGCCGACTACGCCGCCGCGGTGGACAGCGGCGACTGGTCGCTGTGGCCCGACTTCTTCACCGAAGACGGCGTCTACAAGCTGCAGCCGCGCGAGAACCACGAACGCGGCTTTCCGTTGAGCACCTTGGCCTTCGACGGCCAACCCAGCCTGCGCGACCGCGTCTACGGCATTCAGGAAACGCTGTTTCACGACCCGTACTACCAACGCCACGTCGTCGGCGCGCCGGTCCTGCGCGGCATCGGCGCTGACGGCATCCGCTGCGAATCCAACTACGCCGTGTTCCGCACCAAACTTAACGGGCTGACCGAGGTCTTCAACGTCGGCCGCTACCTCGACCGCGTCGTGTCTACCGCCGATGGTTTGAAGTTTGCCGAGCGCATCGCCGTGTACGACAGCGAGATGATCCCCAATTCCATCATTTACCCCATATGAACCAGGAACCCGATCCGCGCGCCGGCCCGCTGCGCCGTTTCACCGATCCGGCCTACGTGCCGCTCGCGGCCAACCTGCAGGAAGTGCGCGACCGCATCGACACGCTGGACCGCCAGATCGTCACGCTGCTGGCTGAGCGCGGCCGCTATGTGAAAGACGCCGCGCGCTTCAAGCGCGACAGCTTCCAGGTCAGCGCGCCGGCGCGCCAGCAGCAGGTATTCGACAAGGTGCGCGCCCTGGCCGAGGAAGTCGGCGCCTACCCCGAAGTGGTCGAAGCCGCGTACCGCGCGCTGGTGGCCGGCTTCATCGCGCGCGAACAGCAGGACTTCGCCGGCATGGCGGACATTGAACCGAAGGCATCTGAATGAATCGCTACCTCCTTGCCTGTGGCCTGACGGCTGTTACCTTGGTCTGGGCCACCGGCGCGCAGGCGCAGGAATGGCCGCAGAAGCCGGTGCGCGTGGTCGTGCCCTTTGGCGCTGGCTCGTCGCCGGACATCCTGGCGCGCCTGCTGGGTGATCGGCTCTCGGCCAAGCTGGGCCAGCCGTTCATTGTCGACAACAAGCCCGGCGCCGGCGGCAACAGCGGCACCGACGCGGTCGCCAAGGCCCAGCCCGACGGCTACACCTTCCTGCTGTCGGTCAACGCGCCGCTGGTCTACAACACCATCCTCTACAAGAACCTGCCCTACGACCCGTTCAAGGACCTGGCGCCCGTTTCGCTGGCCGCCAGCAACCCGAACGTTTGCGCGGCTTCGCCTTCCATGGGGGTGGATTCCGTCAAGGGCTGGCTGGACGCGCTGCGCGCGCAACCGGGCAAGTTCAACTTCGCGTCGTCGGGCAACGGCTCCATCTCGCATCTGGGCGTGGAGCTGATCAAGCTGAAGACCAAGTCGTTTGCCGTGCACGTCCCGTACGCCGCGTCGGGCCAGGCCGTCACCGCCATGCTGCAGGGCGACGTGCACTTCGCCTGTCTGCCGGCGGTCGCGGTCATGCCGCAGGTGAAAGCCGGCAAGCTGAAGGCGCTGGCCATCACGTCGGAAAAGCGCTCCTCCCTGCTGCCGGATGTGCCCACCCTCAAGGAATCTGGCCTGCCCGACATCCAGGCCGCGCCTTGGTACGCCTACATGGCGCCTGCCGGCACGCCGTCGGCCGCGGTGCAGCGCATGAGCCAGGCGCTGCAGGCCGTGCTGCAAGAGCCGGATGTGAAGGACAAACTGCGCGCCAACTACTTCGACGCCATCGGCAGCACACCCGCAGCGCTTGGCCAGTTCATGCAGGAAGAGCGCGCCCGCTGGCGCCCGGTGATCGAACGCGCGGGCCTGAAGCCCGATTGAAGCCCGTCAGCGGCTCAACCAGAAGAAGCGAGGCACCCACATGAGCACCCCAGACACCTGGATCGACGTCGCCGCCGAGGACGACGTGTTTGAAGGCACCGCCATCGGCGTGGTCGCCGGCGGACAAGACATCGCCCTCTACCGCACCGAGGCCGGAGAATTCTTCGCCACCGACAACATCTGCTCCCACGGCCACGCGCGCTTGTGCGACGGGTTTTTGGAGGGGCATGAAATCGAATGCCCGTTTCACCAGGGGCGCTTCGATATCCGCACCGGCGAGGCGACGCTGGAGCCGTGTGTGGATGCGATCAGGAGTTATCCGCTTAAGCGCGAGGGCGGGCGGGTGTGGCTACAGATCCAAAGCTAAGAATGTAAAAAGAATAGCTTCTTGCGCTCAAAGGGCAACGTTCAAAGGTTGCTTCCTTCTGGGCTCCGTGACGCATGCTGCGCTCCTTATGGGCCGCAACGTCGTTCTCAAAGCCGTACCAACAGGTCCTTCACTTCAAGACGTGTCGGGCTGGTAAGGCTCTAACGCTAGTTGGTCGGCAAGCCAAGCTTGTCGAAGAAGGCTCGATTGCGCTCGCGCGCGCCGTTGAGAAGGCGGTCATACGACAGCACTTCGATGTAGGCCCTGTAATTTGAGTTGTAGCCAAAATAGCCTTGCCGATCACTCGTCGCAGTGAGTTGCGCTAGCTTGCAACGTTTCTCGACCGTTGGGGTTATGTCGCACACGACGTAGCAGTAGCCTGGAATTTCATCTGAACGAGGAATCGGACGACCGTTTGCCGTCTGCGTTTGGCCGTTACGGATGCGGTCTAGGTAGCCAAGGGCCTGCTCTATGGGGTCCTTGTCCTCGCCGCTTGCAGCGTCATTTCGCATCGGCCGCTTGATTTCGATAACTACGATCGACGCGAGAGGCAGTCGCTGACCTTCTGCAACGAGCAGCGGTGCGTCGAACACGTTCAGCGCGACAAGGTCAGGCTCCTTCGCATCACCGTTCTGCAGGATGGGCATGGACGACAGCGGCTTATCAGAGGCTAGGAAATCGTGAAATGCCAACCGCTCATCAATTAGCCAAAGATTCGAATTGTCGAGTACTTCGTTCGAGGTCTTGCGCATTGGCATGATGACTTCGTGGATGAGTTCCTCACGCGCATATTTGCCGTCAGCGCCGCGTTCGATGGCTTTTTGCAGGATATCGAGAATGATTTTTCGATGGAATACGTAGCTAGCGAGATCTGACTTCTTGATGTCTTCGACCTTTGATAGGTAGTGGTTCAGGCGCGAAAGATAGCCTTCTTTCGTCTCACCTAAACCCATCGTCATGATGGCGTGACCTTCGGTAATAAGACTGCCTTCGATCTCCGCGAGTTGTTTGTGCAGTAGCAGATCGAGATCCTTGTCCGAGATTGACGGATTGACACTCAATTTTTCATCGCTAATCCGGCCCAGAATGGGCCGATATCGCGGCGCACGTTGCGAGACGAACTTCTCCACGCGATCTCGCCCAGCGGCTTTGCTTGCCTGCAGGTACTCGCCAAGGAACACCTTCGAGGAATCTAGAACTCCGTTGCGAATGTCGTTCGCGCTCAACTCGGTCTTCTCAAAGAGGTCATCACTGATTTCGGCAATATCGAAGCCGATTCGCTCTGGCCTCACGTGCTGGTCAAGGAACGGCGAGGTTAAGTAGCAGGCATACAGGAATTCGCCATCGCCGTTGTCGATACGGCCATGCAGACCGGCCACCTTTCCAAGGATGCTTTCCTCTTTCACGACACGACCGGCTGCACACCATGCGATGAAGGGGTCCCGAGGTGCAGAGGCCTTGAGTTTCAGGTGCGTCAGCTCAAATGGTTGATTCTTGATCATTAGCTCTTGCCGCTGAGCCGATGAAAACATGTACTCCGCGTAGACGTCGTCCAAGTGGATCGCCTCGTCGTTGTCGACTACCGCGATCTTAGGTGCACCGCCGTCGCGCACGAAGTACCAAAGGCAGTGCTCGAAAAGCTCGTTAGCGATTGTTCTTCCGGTCTTAGGCGCCCGCTCGCGATACTCTTTTTTGAACCCATTCAAACGCACTTCGGTATGCCGCGTCGTCGAGGGGGACGGGCGCAGACTGGCGCCATCGACACCCTTGCCGGCGGTGAAGGTGAAGCTACGGCGAAACTGCTTGCCATCCGAGCCTTCGAAGTCGCTGTGGACCTCGACGGCGTCGAAGGCCTTGAGCCACAGCAGCCGGCCGACGCCGCGGCAGCCCTCTGACGCCTTAAAGTCCGAGTCAAGCGTCTCGAAGGACCGCAGGTTTGCATCGTCGAAGCCACAGCCGTTGTCACGAACGAGGAAGCCTAGGATCGTCTCCTGCGGCGGAGCGCCCCGCCGGACGCGTCCGTCAAGCTGCAATTGCTGCTGCTGCGTTCGCTCAATCTCAACAACAATCTCGCCAGTGCTACCTTCGAGACTCGCAGCCTCGATGGCTTGTATGGAGTTGACGACGGCCTCGAACAACGGCAGCAAGCCATGTGTTCTTGGCAAGGGCGTATTCCTCAACCTACCAGCGAGGAAAGTGTTCATGCTCATGGGTGACTGCTCTCTCGGCGGTTGGTGTTAGATATGTTTATTTATACAGCGCATCGTAGTGACGCGATTAGGGCCGGCGATTGTCTCCTCACGATGACGGGCTTTACACAAATGACGCTGTGCAGCATGACGGCGCATGCCCGATGACAGCCAACAAAGACGCTTTACCCAGTGAAGCGGAGGCTCAGCGCCTCGCCAAAGCCGTCGCCGCCCTCGTCCCCTGCTCGCGCCGCGAGGCCGAGCAGTACATCGCCGAGGGGTGGGTGTCTGTGGATGGCGTGTGCGTGCGCACGCCGGAGCAGCGCGTGGCGCCTGGCCAGCGGGTGGCGCTGGACGCGCAGGCGCCGCCGCCGGCGCGCCTGCAGGCGGTGCAACCCGCCACCTTGCTGCTGCACAAGCCGGCCGGCGCGACGACCGCCGAGGCGCTGGCGCTATTGTCCGAAGCGGCGCGTTGGCCGGGCGACTGGTCCGGCATTCGCGTGAGCACGGCGCATTTGCGTGGTCTGCAGCCGCTGCTGCCGTTGCCTACGCCGGCCAGCGGGCTGTGCGTGTTCAGCCAGGCGCCGGGGGTGGTGCGCAAGCTGACGGAAGACGCGGCCTTTATCGAGCAAGAGCTGATCGCGGACGTGCAAGGCCGGGACGGCATGGCGCCGGGCGGTTTGGCGCGCTTGGGCCACGGACTGGTGTGGCAGGGCCGGCCGCTGCCGCCGGCGCGGGTCAGTTGGCAGAGCGAGACGCGGCTGCGCTTTGCCATGAAGGGCATTGCGCCCGAGCGCGTGGAATGGATGTGCGCGCAGGTCGGCCTGCAGTTGCAGGCGCTGCGGCGCATTCGGCTGGGGCGCGTGCCGATGGCGGCGCTGCCGCTGGGGCAGTGGCGTTACCTGCCGGCGGGCGAGCGCTTCTAGGAGCGGGCCGTGCCGGTGGAAGTGAACGAAGGCGAGGTGGAATTCACCGCCATGCGGGCGCAAGGCCCGGGCGGGCAGAACGTCAACAAGGTGTCCAACGCGGTGCATCTGCGCTTTGACATCCGCGCGTCGACGTTGCCCGAAGCGGTGAAGGACCGGCTGCTGGCGCTGCCGGGGCGGCGCGTCACCAAAGACGGCGTGCTGGTGCTGAAGGCGCAGACCTCGCGCAGCCAGGAGCAGAACCGCGCGCTGGCGTTGGCGCGGCTGCAAGAGCTGGTGGATGAAGCCGCGCAAGTGCCCGAAGTGCGACGGCCGACCAAGCCGACCTACGGGTCGAAGCAGCGCCGCCTGCAAGGCAAGGCGCAACGCTCGCAGGTGAAGGCGCTGCGGCGGCGCGTGGACGAGTGAGGGCGTGCGGCGCGCGCCAACCGTGGCACGCAGCGCTTTTTGAAAGAATCGCCCGATGGCCCTAGAGCCACTTGCGCGGGCAGCTATCAATTCCGTTGCATAGAGCGTTCGGATGGGCACGACGCGATGCCTGAGCCGACAGCGGGGCGCACGGCCGCTTCGCCCTCGGCCGCAGGCGCGCGGTGCCCCCAGCCAGGGGCGAACGCGGGCGACGGACGGGCAGGGTTTTGGCACGTTTGCGCAAGCATCTGCTGCGAAAAGAGTAGCTGGCCGCGCAAGTGGCTGTAGGGCCGCAGGCCGATTCCTATCGCAATGGTGGCTGCGGGCTACCGCGCGCCCGCTTTCAAGACGGCTTGGCCACCATCAGCCAGAACACCACCAGCATCGCCACAAACGCGGGGTAGCCCAGCGCTTCCCACCAGCGCGCGCAACGCGCGTACGCGGGGGGCAGCGGCGTCTGCGTGCGCAGCGCGT
The DNA here is from genome assembly GCA_023442945.1 of Pseudomonadota bacterium. Classification (GTDB taxonomy): domain Bacteria; phylum Pseudomonadota; class Gammaproteobacteria; order Burkholderiales; family Burkholderiaceae_C; genus Ottowia. The sequence goes on from JAEZWW010000079.1 coordinate 15,054, forward strand.
GCGCGGCCATGCGGGCCATGCGGATTTGCAGCATCACCACCGGCAGCCACAGCGCGCCGGTCAGCACGTACAGGCCCAGCGTCCACGCCAGCCAGGGCGTGGTCAGAGGCCAACCGGCCAGGTGCGCCATGGCGATGCCCGTCAGCGGCTGGACCACGACCGCGGGTGTGGTGAACCAGGTGTCGGCCCGCACCACCAGGCGCGCCACGCCGGCCTGCAGCGCGACCTGGCCGCTGCGGTTGGCAAAGAACAGGTAGAAGGCCGTGCCAAAGCCGGTGCCGACCAGCACCACGCTGGACAGGATGTGCACGTATTTCAGCAGCAGGTACATGGCGGGGCTTTAGCGTGGAGCGGCCTCGTTGTCGTGCGGCGTGTCGCAGCGCCACAGCAGCCACAGGGCGGCCGCCAAAGGCAGGTTCTTGGCCAACGGGCCGAACGGGTGCAGCCACCAGGCCGGGTTGACGCAGGTGGCGGCCACGGTCATCGCCGTCATGCCCACCAGCGCGATGGCGTACACGGCGCGGCCCGGGCGCCACAGCAGCGCCAGGCCAATCAGCAGGTCGACCGCGGCGCCGGCGTGGATCAGCGCGGGTTTGAGCGTCTGCCAGCGCGCCGGCAGCCCGTCCAGCAGCGCGATGCTGATGTCGTCGGCATTCAGCCACGACACCGCGGCGGTCCACAACCACAGGGCGGCCAGGCTCCAGCGCAGGGTGCGCAGCGGCAGGGCTGGCGGTGCGGCGGGCAGGCTCATGCGCAGTCCGTCACCATGCCCCAGCGGGCGAACTCCGGCTGGAATTCATCCAGGCGCAGCAGGCCGGTGGCGGTGTGCGCGCCCACCGGTGGCCCGTCGCCGCGCGCCAGGCGCCGCGCCAGCAGGATCGCCGCCATGCACGGGATTTCGGGGCCGTGGTCGTCGTCGGCGGCGATGTCCCAGCGCGCCGACCCGGGCGCGCCGTTGGCCCCCACGCCCGTCACCTTGACCACCATGCCGCCCAGGGCCGTGCCCATCCAGTCGGTCAGCGGCGCGGTCTTGTGCAACAGCTGCGCCAGCCGCTCGGGCCGGCGCAGCCAGCCGTGTTGGCGCGCCCAGGCCAGGCCGGCGAAGGTCGTTTGCGACAAGGGCACTTCCAGCGCGGCGCGGAACATGACGCGGTCGGTCACGCCAAAGTGCGCGGGCAGCAATTCCAGGTCAGGGATGTCGCACAAGGCGCCGCGCCGCGGCCGCATGCGCGCAAAGTCCACTGGCGCTGGCGCGGCCCAGCCGATTTGCGTTTGCCACCGGCCTTGCTGCCAGACCTGGATCGGCGCGCCGCAGTAGCTCAGCACGCCGGCCATGGTGGCGACGCCGCGCGGCGCCGATTGGGCCGGCGCGATGCAGATGTCGATGGTGTGCACCTCGCGCCAGCCGGCGGTCAGCGCGGCGACCACGGCCGACGACAGCGCCGGCACGGTGCTGGCCCCGCTGACGGCGCTGCGGCCGGCGCGGACAAACGCGTCATGCAGCGCAGCGGGAAAGTCGCAGACAAAGCGCCGGCCATCGGCCAGGTCGATGTAATGCACGCGGGCTTGCGCGCAGGCCTGGGCCACGTCGTAACCCTGCGCCTGGAAGGGGCCGGCGGTGTGGATGAGCAAATCAACCCGCGCCTCGCGCAACTGCGTGGCCAGCGTGGGCAGGCTGGCGTCGAGCGCCAGCGCCTCGGCCTGCGGGCCCACCTGCGCCGCCAAGGCTTGAGCGCGCTGCGCATCGCGCCCGGCGACGACCACGGTTTGGACGTTGTCGGCTGCCAGCGCGCGCACGATGCGCGCGCCAAAGTTGCCGTAACCGCCAAGGACGAGGGTGCGGAACATAGTGGGTGTTGTCGCGTTGTCGAGGCGTTCGCTTAGCTTGCCCGCACCAGCCACATCGCGTCGCCGTAGCTGAAAAAGCGGTAGCGCTGGGCGATGGCGTGGCGGTACAGCGCCATGACGTGCTCGTAGCCGGCGAAGGCGCTGACCAGCATCATCAGCGTGCTGCGCGGCAGGTGGAAGTTGGTGATCAGCGCGTCCACCACCCTCCATTCGTAGCCGGGCGTGATGAAGATGCCGGTGTCGCCGCTGGCCTCGCCGCTGTTGGCCCAGCTTTCCAGCGTGCGCACGCTGGTGGTGCCCACGGCGACTACGCGACCGCCGCGCGCGCGGCAGTCGGCAATGGCTTGTTGCGTCGCGGCGGGCACGTGGTAGCGCTCGCGGTGCATCACGTGGTCGGCGATGTTGTCGCTCTTGACCGGCTGGAAGGTGCCGGCGCCGACGTGCAGGGTGACGGCCGCGCGCTGCACACCTGCGGCCTCCAGCGCCGCCAGCACCGCGGCGTCAAAGTGCAGCGCGGCAGTGGGCGCGGCGACGGCGCCGGGGTGCTTGGCGAAGACGGTCTGGTAGCGCTCGGCGTCTTCGGCCGCATCGGGGTCGGCCGTGTGGGCCTGGTCGCGCTCGATGTAGGGCGGCAGCGGCATGTGGCCGTGCGCGGCCATCAGGTCGTAAGCGTCCTGCGACAGGCGCAGGTGGAACAGCGGGCCTTGCGCGTCGGGCCAGCGGCCCAGCAGCTCGGCCGTTGCGCCGCCGGCCAGGTGCAGTTGGCTGCCGGGCAGGGGCTTCTTGCTGACCTTCATGTGCGCGGCCACGGTGCCGTCGGGCAGCACGCGCTCGATCAGCAGTTCCAGCTTGCCGCCGGTGGCTTTCTCGCCAAAGAGGCGCGCCTTGACGACTTGCGTGTCGTTGAAGACCAGGAGATCGCCGGCACGCATCAACGTGGGCAGCTCACGGAAGATGCGGTCCACCGGCTGCGGGCCACTGCCGTCCAGCAGGCGCGACGCGCTGCGCTCGGCAGCGGGGTGTTGGGCGATGAGCTCGGGCGGCAGAGCGAAGTCGAAGTCGCTCGTGGTGAAGTGGCGCATGGTGCTTGAGGGCCGGACGGGCCCGTGCCAAGAAGGCGTGGCGGCGAAGGCAGAATTGTCCCATGCCCACACCGGCCAAGCCCGCCCCCGACAAGCTCAGCATCCCGCAAAAAGCGCTGCGCAAGCTGGGCTTGGTGCGCCCGATCGACCTGGCGCTGCACCTGCCGCTGCGCTACGAGGACGAGACGCGCGTGGTGCGCCTGGCCGATGCGCGCGATGGCGACACGGTGCAGATCGAAGGCGAGGTGACGCAGCAGGAGGTGAGCTTCCGCCCGCGCCGGCAGCTGCTGGTCAGCGTCAACGACGGCAGCGACAGCTGCGTGCTGCGCTTTTTCAACTTCTACCCCTCGCAGCAAAAGCAGATGGCGGTGGGCGCGCGCATCCGCGCCCGTGGCGAATTGCGCGGCGGCTTTGGTGGCCTGACGATGATGCACCCCACGGTGCGCGTGGCGGGCGGCGAACTGCCCGACGCGCTGACGCCGGTGTACCCCACCGTGGCGGGTTTGCCGCAGCCTTATCTGCGCAAAGCGGTGGCGGCGGGCCTGGCGCAGGCCGACTTGACGGCCACTGTGCCCTTGGCAATTCTTGATGAAATCGGCGGCCCGCCGGTATGGGAATTGCGCAAAGCGCTATCTTTTCTGCACCACCCGGCGCCCGACGTGGCCTTGGTGCAGCTGGAAGACCACACGCACCCGGCCTGGCAGCGCCTGAAGGCCGAGGAGCTGTTGGCGCAGCAGCTGTCGCAGCTGCAGGCGCGGCGCGCGCGCCACCGTTTGCGCGCGCCGGTGCTGTCGGCCAAGGCGGGTGGTTTGCACGACCGGCTGCTGGCCGCTTTGCCCTTTGGTTTGACGAGCGCCCAGCGCCGCGTGGGCAATGAAATCGCGCAAGACCTGGCGCGCACCCAGCCCATGCACCGGCTGCTGCAAGGTGACGTCGGCAGTGGCAAGACCGTGGTGGCCGCGCTGGCCGCGTGCATCGCCATCGACGCCGGCTGGCAATGCGCGCTGATGGCGCCAACCGAGATCCTGGCGGAGCAGCATTTCGCCAAGCTGGTCGACTGGCTGGCGCCGCTGCTGGAGGCGCGCGGCCAATGCGTGGCCTGGCTGACGGGCAGCCAGAAGAAAAAGGCGCGCGGTGAGATGCTGGCGCTGATCGAAAGCGGGGAAGCCGCGCTGGTCATTGGCACGCACGCGGTCATCCAAGCGCAGGTGAAGTTCCGCCGCCTGGGTCTGGCGATCATCGACGAGCAGCACCGTTTCGGCGTGGAACAGAGGCTGGCGCTGCGCAACAAGCGGGCCGATGAAGGCGCCGCCGCCGGGCCGCCCCAAGGCGGCGCAGCCCCCGTGGGGGGCAGCGACCCGCGCAGCGGCGGAGCGTGGGGGCCCGTTTCTGAGCCGCACATGCTGATGATGAGCGCCACGCCCATCCCGCGCACGCTGGCCATGAGCTACTACGCCGACCTGGACGTGTCGACATTGGACGAGCTGCCGCCCGGGCGCACGCCGGTGGTCACCAAACTGGTCAGCGAACAGCGCCGGGATGAGGTGATTGAACGCATCCGCGCCCAGGTCGCGCAGGGCCGGCAGGTGTACTGGGTCTGCCCGCTGATTGAAGAGAGCGAGGCGCTGGACCTGAGCAACGCCACCGAAACACACGCCGAGCTGTCGGCAGCGCTTCCTGAGGCGATGGTCGGCCTGCTGCATTCGCGCATGCCACCGGCCGAGAAGAAGGCGGTGATGTCACTGTTCAGCGCCGGTCAGATGGCGGTGCTGGTCAGCACCACCGTGATCGAAGTGGGCGTGGATGTGCCCAACGCCAGCCTGATGGTGATCGAACACGCCGAGCGCTTTGGCCTGAGCCAGCTGCACCAGCTGCGCGGGCGCGTGGGGCGTGGCGCGGCGGCGTCGGCCTGCGTGTTGATGTATTCGGCGCCCGAAGGCGGCCGCCTGGGCGAGACGGCGCGCGCCCGGCTGCGGGCGATGGCGGAGACGACCGACGGCTTTGAGATCGCCCGGCGCGATCTGGACATCCGCGGCCCGGGCGAGTTTTTGGGCGCGCGCCAAAGTGGCGCCGCGCTGCTGCGCTTTGCCGATTTGCAGGACGACGCGCCCCTGCTGGAATGGGCGCGCCAGGCCGCGCCGCGCCTGCTGGACGACTACCCCGATTTGGCGGCCCGGCATGTGGACCGCTGGCTGGGTTCAAAATCCGACTATCTGAAGGCATAAGTGAAGGCGTCGGCCGCCCCGATTTGTCGGGGGCGGGCGCCGTGAGCGAAGATCTACCCATGCTTGATCAATTTGTAAAAATGACGCAGCGCATCATTGGCGAAGACGGCTTCGCCAATTACCTGCCGACGCTGCTGCTGCCGGCCAAGCGCGAAGTGCGTGTGCTGGACGACGTTGGCAGCAGCGACGAACAGACCTTGCGCATCACCGACTGGCTGGCCGAGCAGGTGGAGCCGGAGGAGGATTTCCTGGTGGCGTTCAAGGTGGACGAGGCGAATTTCATGGTCGTCGGCCGCATTGACGGCCAGCCGTGTGAACGCCTGTGCGCCGTGGAGTCGCCCCAGGGCAAGGGCTAGGCAAGGGCTCAGCTGATGACCTTGACCGAACTCAAGTACATCGTCGCCGTCGCCCGCGAAAAGCACTTCGGCAAGGCGGCCGAGGCCTGCTTCGTGTCGCAGCCGACGCTGTCGGTGGCGGTCAAGAAGCTGGAAGAAGAGCTGGACGTGAAGCTGTTCGAGCGCAGCGCGGGCGAGGTGACGGTGACGCCGCTGGGCGAGCAGATCGTGCGCCAGGCGCAAAGCGTGCTGGAGCAGGCGGCCGAGATCAAGGAGATCGCGCAGCGCGGCAAGGACCCGCTGGGCGGGCCGCTGCGCCTGGGCGTGATCTACACCATCGGCCCCTACCTGCTGCCCGACCTGGTGCGCCAGATCATCGAGCGCACTCCGCAGATGCCGCTGATGCTGCAGGAGAACTTCACCGTGCGCCTGCTGGAGATGCTGCGCATGGGCGAGATCGACTGCGCCATCCTGGCCGAGCCCTTCCCGGACACGGGCTTGGCGATCGCGCCGCTGTACGACGAGCCCTTTGTCGCTGCCGTGCCGGCGGACCACGCGCTGGCGGCGCTGACCGCGGTGTCGAGTGAGCAGCTGAAGAACGAGACCATGCTGTTGCTGGGCACGGGCCATTGCTTTCGCGACCACGTGCTCGAGGTCTGCCCCGAATTCGCCCGCTACGCCAGCAACGCCGAGGGCATCCGCAAGAGCTTTGAAGGCTCGTCGCTGGAGACCATCAAACACATGGTCGCCGCTGGCATGGGCGTGACCCTGGTGCCGCGCCTGTCGGTGCCGCCCGGCCAGTTGGAAGGCGAGGGCGGCGCCCGCCCGCCGACGCCGCACAGCGACGAGCAGTTTGTGCGCTACCTGCCGGTGCGTGACGGCGAGGGCCAGGGCGCGCCCCCCACGCGCCGCGTGGTGCTGGCTTGGCGCCGCAGCTTCACGCGCTACGAGGCGATCGCCGCCCTGCGCAACGCGGTCTACGCGTGCGAACTGCCGGGCGTTACGCGCCTCAGCGAGTGAACCGGCCCACCCTGTCACGCAAGGCCGCGGACGGCGCGCTGGGCATCGCCCTGGTGGCCGCTACCGCAGCGGCGCATGCCGCCGATGAGGCCGGTGCCGCGCGTGCGGCGGACGCAGGGCTGTCGTCGCTGGCCCAGACCTTGCACGAATCGCTGAACCCTTTCGCGCCCTGGGCGCTGGTCCTGCTGATGGCGCTGGGCGTGGGCTTCGCCTGGCGCGTGCGACGGCCGGCGCCGGGCCGCGTGCATGTGTGCGCCGCGGGCAGCGGCTGGCTCTGGCTGGCGGGGGCGCTGGCCTTGCTGGCCGCCGGGCTGACGTGGATGGTGGCCATGGGCGATCACCCGGCCGTACTGGCGGGGGACCAACAGGGCGCGGCCTGGGGCGCGGCGATGCGCGCCCGCGGTTGGGGCACGGCGGCGGCGCGGCTGGGTGAGCCGACCAGTGGCCCGCCGATGATCGCCTTCGTCCTGTCGGTTGCGCTGGTGCTGACCTTGCGCGGCCGGGGCACGCTGGCGTGGGGCTGGTTGCTGGCGACCAGTCTGAACAGCCAGTGGGTCCAGGTGCTCAAGCACGTGATGGCCCGCCCCAGGCCCAGCACGGTGGGCGACACGGTGGTGGCCGGGTTCAGCTTTCCCAGCGGGCATTCGGCGGGCGCAATGATGGTGTTTGGCCTGCTGGCCTGGCTGTTGTGCCGTCGCGGCGCGCCGGCGGTGCAGGGTTTGGGCGCCCTGGTCGCGGCGGCCGTCATCGTCTGCGTGGGCGCCAGCCGCGTGGTGCTGGGCGTGCACTACCTGAGCGATGTGGTCGGGGGCTTTCTGTGGGCGGGCGCGTGGCTGGCCTGCGCGGTGTTCACGTTGCAGCCGGTCGCCGGCCGGGTGCCGCGTCTGTACCGCTGATCAGGGCGAAATGTACCTCCGGCCCTACAACCGCCTGCGTGATCAGCTATGATTTAGATAGTATGAATGCGCCCACCCGTTCCGCACAGCAGGCCACCCACGGCGCCGCTGCGCCGCCCCAGCGCAGCAAGCTGTCGCTGTACCTCGACCTGATCCGCTGGAACCGCCCGGCCGGCTGGCTGGTGCTGCTGTGGCCCACGCTGGGCGCGCTGTGGTTGGCGTCGGGCGGCTTTCCGGGCTGGCATTTGCTGCTGGTGTTCGTGGCCGGCACGGTGTTGATGCGCTCGGCTGGCTGCTGTATCAACGACGTGGCAGACCGCGATTACGACCGCCACGTCAAACGCACCGCGCAGCGTCCCATCACCAGCGGCCAGGTCAGCGTGCGTGAAGCGCTGCTGCTGGGCGCGGTGTTGGCGCTGGTGGCGTTCGGCCTGGCGCTGACGACCAACCTGGCGGTCGTGCTGTGGTCCGTTCCGGCGGTGCTGGTCACCATCGCTTACCCGTTCACCAAGCGGTTTTTTGCCATGCCGCAGGCGGTGCTGGGCGTGGCCTTCGGCTTCGGCATCCCGATGGCTTATGCCGCCGTGCTGGGCCACGTGCCGCTGCAGGCGCTGTGGCTGTTCCTCGGCAAGATCGCGTTGGTGCTGGCCTACGACACCGAATACGCCATGGTCGACCGCGACGACGACCTGAAGATCGGCATGCGCACCTCCGCCATCACGCTGGGCCGATTCGACGTTGCGGCGGTGATCGCGTTTTTCTCGGTCTATTGGCTGATCTGGCTGTGGGTCAGCGCCCCATCTGCGCAGTCAGCTATTTTTTATATAGCGTTCGGCATCGCCGCCGCGCAGATCGTCTGGCATTACACGCTGATCCGCAGGCGCACGCGCGAAGGCTGCTTCATCGCCTTCAGCAAAAGCCACTGGATCAGTTTCGCCGTGTTTTGCGGCATCGCGGCGGGGCTGGCCGCGCGCTGAACCAGCGCAAGCCCGGCCGCGCCTCAGCGCCCGAATTCGTCGCCCAGTTCCTTGGCGCGCACCGCCGCCGCGTGCAGCGCGCCGACGAAGGCGTCCTGCACACCGGCCTCGTCCAGGTGGGTCAGGGCGGCGTACGTGGTGCCGCCTTTGCTGGTGACGCGCTCGCGCAGCGTGGCCAGGGTTTCGGGCGAATCGGCGGCCAGCGCGCTGCCACCGGCGAAGGTGCCGACGGCCAGGCGGCGCGCCTGTTCGGCCGTCAGGCCCATCTGCGTGCCGGCGCGCTCCATGGCTTCCAGAAAGTAAAACACGTAGGCGGGGCCGGAGCCGGACAAGGCGGTCACCGCGTCCAGCTGCTCTTCGCGCTCGACCCACAGCGCGTCGCCGGTGGTGCGGATCACGCTTTCGGCCAGGGCGCGGTCGGGCGCGCTGGCGGCGGCGCTGGCGAACAGCCCGGTCATGCCCTTGCCGACCAGGGCCGGGGTGTTGGGCATGCAGCGCACCACGCGCGCGCTGCCGCCCTGCGCGGCCAGGTCGCCGGCGCGGATGCCGGCCATCACCGACAGGTGCAGCGCCTGGGCCGCGTGCGGGGCCACGGGTGCGGCGGCGTCGCGAAAGCTTTGCGGCTTGACGGCCCAGACGATCAGCGCGGCGCGCGACAGGAAGTCCCCGGCGGCCGCGTGCGCTTCGATGCCGTGCGCGGCGCGCAGTGCGTCGCGCGAGGCTTCAAACGGCTCGACCACGTCGATGCGCTCGGCCGCCACCCCTTGCCGACGCAGGCCACCAATGATGGCGCTGGCCATGTTGCCGCCGCCGATGAAGGCCAGATGCAGGTCGGAAGGCAGGGCAGAAGCGGTCATGGCGTGGCTGGCAAAGGTTGGGAAAATTGAGGCCAAGTGTAGGCGCAGCCGCTGCTAGACTGCCCGCGCAAAAGGGACGCGTGTGCTGGCGGGGGTGGGCGACGGCGCCGGCGACCCAGGGCGCCCGGAACTCGCGCGCGTTGGACGCGATCTTTCGACGCAGCGCGTGCCGGACGCGCTCCCACCGTACTCAGGCCAGCATGACCGATTCGAAAAAGTACCAGTTCAACCTGCCCAAGACCGGTGCGCCCAGCGCGGGTGCCTGGGGTGCGTGGGGCGTCAGTGCGCCGCCCGCGGTGCCGGTGACAACCGAGCTGCCCGACGACGCCACTGCGTGCCTGGCCAAGGGCAACACCTGGCTGCAAGGCGGTCGCGTAGACGACGCGCTGCGCGCCTACGACCGCGCCATCGCGCTGAACCCGGATTTGTTCGAAGCGCACTTCAACCGCGGCAACGTCTTGCTGCGCCGGCAGCGCCCGATGGAGGCACTGGCGGCGTTCGAGCGGACCCTTGCGCTGGCGCCCGAGCTGGCGATTGCACACTACAACCGTGCCACGCTGTTGGCCGCCAACGGGCGCGAGGACGAGGCCATGGCCGGTTACGAACGCGCGCTGGCGCTGGACCCGGCCCAGGTGCAGGCGCGCTTCAACCTGGGCACGCTGCACCTGAAGCGCGGCGAGGGCGAACAGGCCCTGGCCTGCATGGACGCCGTCATCCAGCAGGCGCCCAATGTGGCGGAGGCGCACAACAACCGCGGCAGCGCGCTGATGCTGCTGCAGCGCGTGGCCGAAGCCGGGCAAGCCTTCGACCGTGCCGTCGCGCTCAAGCCCGGCTACGCCGAAGCCATCAGCAACCGGGGCGGCCTGCGCCTGCAGCTGAACCACCACGAAGCGGCGATCCACGACCTGCGCGAAGCCGTGCGGCGCAACCCGGCCGAGCCGGCATCGCACCGCTTGCTGGGCGCGCTGCTGCGTGAGACGGGCGACGTGGAAGGTGCGCTGGCCGAATTCCACCAGGTGCTGGAACTGGCGCCCGAAGCCCAGGGCGCTTTGAGCGACTGGGTCGGCACGCTGGCCGAAGCCGGCAACTGGGCGCAGCTGCCCGACGGGGTGGCGCGCCTGCAGGCTGCCGTGCGCGAAGGCCGTGGCGGTGTGGCGCCCGCGGTGGCGGTCGCCCTGATCGCTTCGCCCGAGCTGCAACTGGCCTGTGCCCAACAGGCGGCGGCGCGCCTGCCGACGGCGCAACTCGGGCCGCTGGTGCGCCGCCCGGGCAGCGGCAAACTGCGCATCGGCTATTTCTCGGCCGACTTTCACGAGCACGCCGGCGCCGCGCGCCTGGCCGCGCTGTTCGAGCGGCATGACCGCGACCAGTTCGAGTGGTTTGCTTTCTCCTACGGGCCGGCGACGACCGACGAGATGCACAGCCGGCTGCGCAAGCCGTTCCACCAATTCCTGGACGTGCGCGAGCGCAGTGACCGCGAAATCGCCGAGCTGGCGCGCGAGCTGGGTGTTGACGTGGCGGTGGACCTGAACGGTTACGCGCGCGGCGGGCGGCCCGGCATCTTCGTGCAGCGCTGTGCGCCGGTGCAGGTCGGCTGGCTGGGCTGGCCGGCCACCACCGGCGTGGCCGCCATGGACTACGTCATCGCCGACCGCGTCGCCTTGCCCGCGGCGCTGCACCCGCAGTTCACTGAAAAGGTGGTGTCGCTGCCGCACACCACCCTGGTGGGCGAGGCCGATCGCCGCGTGGCCGAGGTGGATGCGGCGCGCGACGCGCAAGGCCTGCCGGCCGATGCCGTGGTGTTCTGCGCCTTCCACCCCATGCGCCTGATCACGCCCGTGGTGTTCGACGGCTGGATGCGTATCCTGCAGGCCGTGCCGGGCAGCGTGTTGTGGCTGCTGGATGAGCACCCTGTGACTAGTGACCGCCTGCGCGCCGCCGCCAGCGCGCGCGGGGTGGACGCGGCGCGCCTGGTCTTTGCGCCGCGGGCCGCAGCCGATGTGCAGCTCATGCGCTACGCCTTGGCCGATGTGCTGCTGGACAGCGCGCCTTACAGCAATGCCCTGGCCGTCGGCGATGCGTTGTGGGCCGGTTTGCCGGCGGTGACGCTGGCGGGCGCGGCCTTGTCCGGGCGCACCGGCGCCAGCCTGCTGACAGCCGCCGGACTGGCCGAAGGGCTGGTCACGTCGGCCGCCGACTACGAAGCGTCCGCCATCGCCTTGGCGCAGGACGCACCGCGCCGCGCAGCGCTGCGCGAGCGCCTGTTGGCGGGCCGCAAGACTTCGGCGTTGTTCAACCTCAAGGCGTTGGCGCGCCAGCTCGAATCGGCGTATGTCGCCATGGACGAGCGCAGCCTGCAAGCCCTGCCGCCGCGCGCCTTCGACGTGCGCGGCTGAAGGGGGCCGCCGCCTCAGGCCACTTCAAACGCCGCGAACTGCGTCACCTGCAGCGGGTTGAAGTTGTCGTCGGTGCACAGCACCAGGCAGCGGTGGCCGCCCGGCAGCCGCGGGCCCCAGGCCATGGCTTCGAAGTTGTCGACGTGCGGCAGGCCGCTTTGGCGCAGATCGAGGATCAACCGCTTGGGCGCGGCGCGCGTGCGGCGCGGGCGCAGGGTGTCGACGGCCAACGTGTTGGCGGCGTGGGTCAGGTCGACTTCGTACAGGCGCGCGGACACCCCGGTCGTCATGTGCCAGGCGCGCTCCAGCACCCACAGGTGGTCGGGGTCGGGCATCAGGATCTCGGAAATGCCGCTTTCCACGCTGCCCTGCGGCATCAGCGGGCCGAAGGGGCGTGCCTCGGGCAGGTAGGCGATCTGGCGGTCCGCCTCGCCGCTGACCAGATCGAAGCGCGTGATGCGGCACAGGCCGGGTGGCGCGCCGGGTGTCAGGTGGTCGCCGTCCTGGCTCAGCGCGCCTTCCATGGCGGCCCAGACGTGGCGGCCGTCGGGCGTCAGCGCCAGGCCTTCCAGCGTTTCGTTGTGGCGCGGGCCGCGGCCCAGGCGGCCGATTTCGGTCAGCTGGCGCGGCAAGGTGAAGCTGCGCAGCAGGCGCCCGTCCAGTGTGGCCTCCTGCAGCGAGGGCGGGGTGCGTGCGCGGATGTCGCCTTCGCTGGTCCACAGCAAGGTGGTCTGGCCGGTGGCGGCGTCGCGGCGCAGCGCCAGCGCTTCGGGGTCGACGCTGTGGCGCGGGTAGGGCTGGCCGTCGGCGCCGCGCAGGGTGATGACGTCCACCCACTGCGGCAGGAAGGGCTGGCCGGCCGAGGGAGACGGCAGGCGGAAGACGTAGACGCGCGCCGGGGCGTGGCGGCTGCGGTCGTCCGACAAGGCGTACCAAAGGTCGGTCGCGGCGTCCCAGGCCAGGCCCGACAGGCCGCCGGCCAGGGTGCCCTTGAATTCGGTGCCGGTGGGCAGGCTGCCGTGCGCCAGCAGGCGCAGCGTGGGCGCGGGCGCCGCATTGCTGCGGGCCTGGCGCGGGCGCGCGTTTGCCGGCGCGGGCCAGAAGGGGGCAATGCCCGCAGCGGCGGCGCCCGCCAACAGCTGGCGGCGCGACAACGTGAGGGGCGGCAGGGCGTCGGGCATGGCGCCGCAGTCTAAGCGACCACGGTGCCGCGGTGCGACGCGGCCCGATTGGCGCGAGCGGCGCCTTCGGCTACGCTCGCCGCCATGCGCTACCTCCTTGCACTGGACCAGGGCACGACCAGCAGCCGCGCCATCGCTTTCGACACGCACGGCCGCGCGGCGGCGCTGGCGCAGCAGGAATTTGCCCAGCACTTTCCGCAGCCGGGCTGGGTCGAGCACGATGCGGCCGAGATCTGGCGCACGCAGCTCGCCGTGGCGCAGGAATGTATAAAAAAACTGCCCGGAGCCCTACAGGGATCTGCGCAAGCAGCTACGCAAATTGTAGCAATCGGCATCACCAACCAGCGCGAAACCACGGTGCTGTGGGACCGCGCCACGGGCCGCCCGGTGGCCCCAGCCATCGTCTGGCAAGACCGGCGCACCACCGCGCGCTGCGAACAGCTGCGGCGCGCCGGCAAGGCCGCGCTGATCCAGCGCAAGACCGGCCTGGTGCTGGACGCGTACTTTTCCGCCACCAAGCTGGAATGGCTGCTGGACCGCGTGCCCGGCGCCCGCGCGCGGGCCGAGGCGGGTGAGCTGGCCTTCGGCACCATCGACAGCTGGCTGGTCTGGCAGCTGACCGGCGGGCCCAAGGGCGGCATACACGCCACCGACCCCAGCAACGCCGCGCGCACGCTGCTGATGAACATCCACACGCTGGATTGGGACGACGAACTGCTGCGCCTGTTCCACATCCCGCGCGCGGTGCTGCCGCGCATCGTGCCGTCCAGCGGCGTGCTGGCCGAGACCAGCGCTGATTTGCTGGGCGCCGCCATCCCCATCGCCGGTATCGCGGGCGACCAGCAGGCCGCCACCTTCGGGCAGGCCTGTTTTGCGCCCGGCATGGCCAAGAACACCTACGGAACCGGCTGCTTCATGCTGATGAACACCGGCGCCCGTCCTGTCGCCAGCCGCAACCAGTTGCTGAGCACCGTCGGCTGGCAAGGGCCGGAACAGGCCGGTGCGCCGCGCACGGCGTACTGTCTGGAGGGTTCCGTCTTCATGGCCGGCGCCACCGTGCAGTGGCTGCGCGACGGCCTGCAAATCATCCAGAGCGCGGCCGAGATCGAACCCCTGGCCGCCAGCGTGCCCGACACCGGCGACGTGTTCCTGGTGCCCGCCTTCACCGGCCTGGGCGCGCCCGACTGGGATGGTCGCGCGCGCGGCACGCTGGTGGGCCTGACGCGCGGCAGCACGCGCGCCCACATCGCCCGCGCCGCGCTGGAGGCCATCGCCCTGCAGTCGGCCGACATGTTCGGCGCCATGAGCCGCGACGCCGGCCTGCCGCTGACCGAGCTGCGCGTCGACGGCGGCGCCAGCCGCAACGACCTGCTGATGCAGCTGCAGGCCGACCTGCTGGGCGTGCCCGTCGTGCGCCCGCAGGTGACCGAAACCACGGCCCTGGGCGCCGCTTACCTGGCCGGTCTGGCCACCGGCGTGTGGTCGGGCGGCGACGCCATCGCCGCGCAATGGGCGGTCGACCGCCGCTTTGCCCCGCGCCTGTCCGAGCCCGCGCGGCTGGCGCGCATCGCCCGCTGGCGCGAGGCGGTGGCGCGCTCACGTGGCTGGGCGCGGGAAGGCGCCTGAGGTGTGAAGCGTTGATGAGGTTGCGTTTCAAGAGAAATCGGGCGTTGGCCCTACAGCCATCTGCGCGGCCAGCTATCAAATGCGTAGTGGCCGGGGCATCGCTTCACGCAAGATCCCTTGTCCGTTCAGCGGCGCGTGACGCCCGGCGCCCGCGCGCCACCGCACGGGCCGACGCCGCCTGCGTTATCGTTTGAGCATGTCCGCCGACACGCCCTTGCCCACCGACCGCGCGGTGCTGCTGGCACGGCTGGCCGAGCCGAAAAAAGTCGATATCGCCATCGTCGGCGGCGGCGCCACGGGCCTGGGCGTAGCGCTGGACGCGGCCCAGCGCGGCCACAGTGTGGTGCTGATAGAGGCGCAGGACTTCGCCAAGGGCACCTCGTCGCGCGCCACCAAGCTGGTGCACGGCGGCGTGCGCTACCTGGCGCAGGGCAACATCGGCCTGGTGCGCGAGGCGCTGCACGAGCGCGTGCACATCCTCAGCAGCGCGCCCCACCTGGCGCAGCCGCTGCCCTTCGTCATGCCGTCTTACAAGCTGTGGGAAACGCCGTTTTACGGCGTCGGCCTGAAGATGTACGACGCGCTGGCCGGCAGCGCCGGCTTGGGCCGGACCCAGTGGCTGAGTGCCGGCGAAACGCGCCGCCTGCTGCCCGGCGCGCAGCCGCAGGGCCTGAGGGGCGGGGTGAAGTACTGGGACGGCCAGTTTGACGACGCGCGGCTGGCGCTGGCGATTGCGCGCACCGCTGCCCGCTTTGGCGCGCTGCTGGTCAACTATTGCGCCGCCGTGGACGTGCTGCACGACGCGGGCCGCGCCGTGGGGCTGGTCGCGCGGGACGCGGAAACCGGGCGCGAATTCCGCATCGAAGCCGGTTGCGTGGTCAACGCCACGGGTGTTTGGGTCGATGCGTTGCGTGAACGCGACGCCGAAGCCGGCGGCCAGACCGCGTCGCCCCTGGTCGCGCCCAGCCAGGGCGTGCACGTGGTGGTCGATCAGGCCTTTTTGCCGGGCGAGCACGCGCTGTTGGTGCCCAGCACGGCCGACGGGCGGGTGCTGTTTGCCGTACCGTGGCTGGGCCAGCTGATCCTGGGCACGACCGACACCCCGCGCAGCGACCTGCCGCTGGAGCCCGGCGCGACCGAGCCGGAGCTGGACTTCATCCTGCGCGAGGCCGGTAAGTATCTAAAGCGAGCGCCCACTCGCGCCGATATCAAGAGTTGCTGGGCCGGTCTGCGCCCGCTGGTCAAGCCGGGGGGAGAAGAGGGCGCCACGGCCGGGATCAGCCGAGAACACACGGTGGTCGTCGCGCGCTCCGGCATGGTCAGCGTGACCGGCGGCAAATGGACCACCTACCGCGCCATGGCCGCCGACGTGCTGGCGCGTTGCACGCAGGCCGGCGTGCTGCTGCCGCGCGGGCCGTGCGCCACGGCGGGGCTGCACCTGGTTGGCGCCGGCGGCCCCGCGGGCGCGCAGCGCGTGTCGCTCAGCCAGGCGCCGGGGTTGCACCTGTATGGCAGCGAGGCCGAGCAGGTCAATGCCTTGCCAGGCGCCGAGCGCTGGCTGGCGCCGGGCCTGAGCGAGGCCATGGTGCGCTTTGCCGTGCGCTATGAATACGCCCGTACGGTGGAAGACGTGCTGGCCCGCCGGTCGCGCCAGTTGTTCCTGGACGCAGCCCAGGCTGCGGCGGCAGCACCCGCCGTTGCCGCGTTGCTGCGGGACGAGTTGGGCCCAGCCGGGCCGGACGAGGGCGCACAACTGGCCGCCTTCCAGGCACTGGCGGCCGCCTATGCGGCGCCGGGTGCACAATCGATCGACCGCAGCGCTTGACATCGCCATTTCAAGCTGCCACAATGGCGGGCTTCACCCAATCTGGGTGGAAAAATCTGCCCCAATCGCCGGGAGCGCGCTGACAGCAGTCGGCGCACAAGCTTTTTCGGCGGCGGGCCCAAGACTGATCCAGCAAGGCGCTGCGCCGCTTCTTCAAGCGGCCGTTTTGCTGGGTGCAAGTTGGGAAACATTTGAAATGATCCAGACTGAATCTCGACTCGAGGTGGCCGATAACACCGGCGCCAAGTCCGTCCAGTGCATCAAGGTGCTGGGTGGCTCCAAGCGCCGCTATGCGAGCGTTGGCGACATCATCAAAGTGAGCATCAAAGAAGCTGCTCCGCGCGGTCGCGTCAAAAAAGGCGAGATTTACAGCGCCGTGGTGGTCCGTACCGCCAAGGGCATCCGCCGTGGCGATGGCTCGCTCATCAAGTTCGACGGCAATGCCGCCGTTCTTCTCAACAGCAAGTTGGAGCCGATCGGCACCCGCATCTTTGGCCCGGTGACGCGCGAACTGCGCTCCGAGCGGTTCATGAAGATCGTGTCGCTGGCCCCTGAAGTCCTGTAAGGAAAGCGCGTCATGAACAAGATTCGCAAAGGCGACGAGGTCATCGTGTTGACCGGTCGCGACAAGGGCAAGCGTGGCACCGTGTCAATGCGCGTGTGCGAAGAGCGCGTCCTGGTGGACGGCATCAACATGGTCAAGAAGCATGCCAAGCCGAACCCCATGAAGGGTGTGACCGGCGGCATCATCGAAAAAGCCATGCCGATCCACCAGTCCAACGTGGCCATCTACAACAAGGCCACTGGTAAAGCTGACCGCGTCGGCGTCAAGACCCTGCAGGACGGCACCCGCGTGCGCGTGTTCAAGTCCAGCGGCGACGAAATCAAGGCGGCGTGAGGTTAAAAAATGGCACGACTGCAAAAACTCTACCGTGAAAAAGTGGCGCCCGAACTGATTCAGAAGTTCGGCTACAAGTCGCCCATGGAGGTGCCGCGCATCACCAAGATCACGCTCAATATGGGTGTGAGCGAGGCTGTGGCGGACAAGAAGGTGATGGACAACGCCGTCGCCGACCTGACCAAGATCGCCGGCCAGAAGCCGGTGGTCACCAAGGCCAAGAAAGCTATCGCCGGCTTCAAGATCCGCGAAGAGCAGCCCATCGGCACGATGGTGACGCTGCGTGGCGTTCGCATGTACGAATTCCTGGACCGTTTCGTCACCGTGGCGCTGCCGCGTGTGCGTGACTTCCGCGGCATTTCGGGTCGTTCGTTCGACGGTCGCGGTAACTACAACGTGGGCGTCAAAGAGCAGATCATCTTCCCCGAGATCGAGTACGACAAGGTGGATGCCCTGCGCGGCCTGAACATCAGCATCACCACGACGGCCAAGACCGACGACGAAGCCAAAGCGCTGCTGTCGGCCTTCCGTTTCCCGTTCAAGAACTAAGGTAACGACGTGGCAAAAGTAGCTTTGATCGAACGCGAACTCAAGCGCGAGAAACTCGTCGCCAAGTACGCCCAAAAGCACGCCGAGCTGAAGGCCATCGCGGGCGACGTCAAGCGCAGCGACGAAGAGCGCGCGCAGGCTCGTCTGGGGTTGCAAAAGCTCCCGCGCAACGCCAACCCGACCCGTCAGCGCAACCGTTGCGAAATGACCGGTCGTCCGCGTGGCACCTTCCGCCAATTTGGTCTCGGCCGCGCCAAGATCCGTGAACTCGCCTTTGAAGGCCAGATTCCGGGCGTGACCAAAGCCAGCTGGTAATCGGCAGGAGAGAACAACATGAGCATGAGTGATCCCATTGCCGATCTGTTGACCCGCATCCGCAACGCGCAGATGGTGGCCAAGCAGACGGTGTCGGTGCCGTCCTCCAAAGTCAAGGTGGCGATTGCCCAGGTCCTGAAGGACGAGGGTTACATCGACGGCTTTGAAGTCAAGGCCGACGGCGGCAAGTCCGAACTCCAAATCGCGCTGAAGTACTACGCTGGCCGTCCGGTCATCGAGCGTATCGAGCGCGTTAGCCGCCCTGGTCTGCGTGTCTACAAGGGCAGCACTTCGATTCCCCAGGTCATGAACGGCCTGGGCGTGGCCATCGTCACCACCCCGAAAGGCGTGATGACCGATCGCAAGGCCCGCGCTACCGGTGTCGGTGGCGAAGTCCTGTGCTACGTGGCCTAAGGAGAAGCACAGATGTCACGTATCGCAAAAATGGGCGTGTCGGTGCCGACTGGCGTCGACGTCCAGCTGAAAGACAATCTGATCACGGTTAAGGGCACGGGTGGTGAGCTGAAGCTGACCCCCAACCCGCTGGTCAAGATCACCTCGGACAACGGCAAGCTGTCGTTCGTGCCGGTCGATGAGTCCCGCGAAGCCAACGCCATGAGCGGCACCATGCGCCAAATGGTGAACAACATGGTGGTCGGCGTCAGCAAGGGCTTCGAGAAGAAGCTGACCCTGGTCGGCGTGGGCTTCCGTGCCCAGGCCCAAGGCAACAAGCTGAACCTGGCCATCGGTTTCTCGCACCCGGTGAACTTCGAGATGCCTGCTGGCATCAGCGTCGCGACCCCGTCGCCGACCGAAATCATCATCAAGGGCGCTGACCGCCAGAGCGTGGGCCAGGTGGCCGCCAAGGTGCGCGAAGTGCGTCCGCCCGAGCCCTACAAGGGCAAGGGCATCCGGTATGCCGACGAGCGCGTCGTCATCAAGGAAACCAAGAAGAAATAAGGACCTGCATCATGTTGACCAAGAAAGCGCAGCGTCTTCGTCGTGCACGTCAGACGCGTATCCGCATCGCCGACAAAGGCGTGGCGCGTCTCTCCGTGAACCGCACCAACCTGCACATCTACGCCACTGTGGTGTCCGAAGACGGCACCAAGGTGCTGGCCAGTGCCTCCACCGCCGAAGTCGAGATGCGCAAGTCGCTCGGCGCGGCCGGCAAGGGGGGCAACGTGGCTGCCGCCGAAGCCATCGGCAAGCGCATCGCTGAGCGCGCGAAAGCCGCTGGCGTGGAAAAGGTGGCCTTCGACCGTGCAGGTTTTGCATACCACGGCCGCGTCAAGGCGCTCGCCGAAGCAGCCCGCGAAGCGGGTCTGCAGTTCTAAGACGGCAGGACAGACAAATGGCAAAGTTTCACGCTAAGACGCAGGGTGACGGTCCCGAGGACGGCCTGCGCGAGAAGATGATCGCGGTGAACCGCGTGACCAAAGTCGTCAAAGGCGGCCGTATCCTCGGTTTCGCTGCACTGACCGTGGTCGGCGACGGTGATGGCCGTGTGGGCATGGGCAAAGGCAAATCCAAGGAAGTGCCGGCTGCCGTGCAGAAGGCCATGGAAGAGGCCCGCCGCAACATGCTGAAGGTGTCGTTGAAGGACGGCACGATCCACCACGACGTGACCGGTCACCACGGTGCCGCACGCGTGATGATGGCCCCGGCCCCTCGCGGTACCGGCATCATCGCCGGCGGCCCGATGCGCGCCGTCTTCGAAGTGCTGGGCATCACCGACATCGTGGCCAAGAGCCACGGCACGTCGAATCCCTACAACATGGTTCGCGCCACGCTGGATGCTCTGCGCAACAGCACGACCCCCGCGGAAGTGGCGGCCAAGCGCGGCAAGTCGGTCGAAGACATCTTCACCGCCTGATCCGGAGTCTCGATATGGCAACCGAACAGAAAACCGTCAAGGTTCAGCTTGTGCGCAGCCCGATCGGCTGCAAAGAGTCCCACCGCGCCACCGTGCGTGGCCTGGGCCTGCGCAAGCTGAACAGCGTGAGCGAACTGCAGGACACCCCGGCAGTGCGCGGCATGATCAACAAGATTGACTACCTGGTCAAGATCGTCTGAGGAATCGGATCATGGAACTCAATACCATCAAGCCGGGCGAAGGCTCGAAGCGTCCGCGCCGTCGCGTCGGTCGCGGCATCGGCTCCGGTCTGGGTAAAACCGCCGGTCGTGGCCACAAAGGCCAGAAATCGCGTGCGGGTGGCTACCACAAGGTCGGCTTTGAAGGCGGCCAGATGCCCCTGCAACGTCGTCTGCCCAAGCGTGGCTTCAAGTCCGCTTTGCTGAAGTACAACGCTGAAGTGACGCTGTCGGATCTCGACCGCCTCGACATCATCGAGATCGACGTGCTGGCACTGAAGAAGTCCGGCCTGGTCCGTGAAATCGCCAAGGTCGTAAAGGTCATCAAGTCGGGTGAGCTCAAGCGCGCCGTCAAACTGACGGGCGTGGGCGCTACCGCGGGTGCCAAGGCAGCGATCGAAGCTGCCGGTGGCTCGCTGGCCTGAACGGCGACGAGCACTTTGGGCTTTCACAGCTGTCTTGAACTGAAGGTGATCGAGTAGTGGCCACGAGCGCAACGCAAATCGCGAAGACCGGGAAGTACGGCGACCTGCGTCGCCGGCTGGTGTTCCTGCTGCTCGCGTTGGTGGTGTACCGGATCGGGGCGCACATCCCCGTGCCGGGCATCAACCCGGACCAGCTGCGTCAGCTGTTCCAGGGTCAGTCCGGCGGCATCCTGAACCTGTTCAACATGTTCTCGGGTGGCGCACTGTCGCGCTTCACCGTGTTCGCGCTGGGGATCATGCCGTACATCTCGGCATCGATCATCATGCAGCTGATGACCTACGTCCTGCCGACCTTCGAGCAATTGAAGAAGGAAGGCGAGGCCGGTCGTCGCAAGATCACGCAGTACACGCGTTACGGCACGTTGGGCTTGGCCCTTTTCCAGTCGTTCGGCATCGCCGTGGCACTGGAAGCGCAGCAAGGCCTGGTGCTCAGCCCGGGCTGGGGCTTCCGCATCACCGCGGTGGTCAGCCTGACGGCCGGCACCATGTTCCTGATGTGGCTGGGTGAGCAGATCACCGAGCGCGGTCTGGGCAACGGCATCTCGATCCTGATCTTTGCAGGTATCGCGGCTGGTCTGCCGAACGCCGTGGGCGGTCTGCTGGAACTGGTGCGCACTGGCGCGATGAGCATCATCGTGGCGCTGTTCATTGTGGTGCTGGTGGTGGCGGTGACCTACTTCGTCGTGTTCGTCGAACGTGGTCAGCGCAAGATCCTGGTCAACTATGCACGGCGTCAGGTCGGCAACAAGGTGTATGGCGGTCAATCGTCGCACCTGCCGCTGAAGCTGAACATGGCCGGTGTGATTCCGCCGATCTTCGCTTCGTCGATCATTCTGCTGCCGGCAACGGTGGTGGGCTGGTTCAGCGCGGGGGACTCGATGCGCTGGCTCAAGGACATGGCTTCGGCCCTGACCCCGGGCCAACCGATCTACGTGTTGCTGTACGCCACCGCGATCATCTTCTTCTGCTTCTTCTACACGGCCCTGGTATTCAACAGCCGCGAAACAGCAGACAACCTGAAGAAAAGCGGTGCGTTCATTCCGGGTATCCGCCCGGGCGACCAGACGGCCAAGTACATCGACAAGATCCTCATGCGGCTCACGCTGGCAGGTGCGATCTACATCACCGCGGTGTGCTTGCTGCCTGAGTTCCTGATCCTGCGCTACAACGTGCCGTTCTATTTCGGTGGAACCTCGTTGCTGATCCTGGTGGTGGTCACCATGGATTTCATGGCCCAGGTGCAGAACTACATGATGAGCCAGCAGTACGAATCGCTGCTCAAGAAGGCCAATTTCAAAACGTCGTCGCCGGGTTGACGGGACCGACACAGTCAAGGAAAGACGGGTACGGGCAATCGGCCTGGTGTCCGGGAAAGTTTTAGGAGAGTGAAATGAGAGTTTCAGCTTCGGTCAAGAAGATTTGCCGCAACTGCAAGATCATCCGCCGCAAGGGCGTTGTTCGCGTGATCTGCACCGACCCGCGCCACAAGCAGCGCCAGGGTTGAGCGCGCGTTGCCCGCACGAACGTTAATAGGATAAGAGCACATGGCACGTATTGCTGGTATCAACATTCCGCCGCACAAGCACGCCGAGATCGGCCTGACGGCGATCTTCGGCATCGGTCGCTCGCGCGCTCGCAAGATTTGCGAAGCCTGCGGCATCCCCTACGACAAGAAGGTCAAGGACCTGACGGACGGGGACCAGGAAAAGCTGCGTGACCAACTGGCCGGCTTCATCATCGAAGGCGATCTGCGTCGTGAAACCACGATGAACATCAAACGCCTGATGGACATCGGCTGCTACCGTGGCTTCCGTCACCGTCGCGGTCTGCCCATGCGCGGTCAGCGCACGCGCACCAACGCCCGCACCCGCAAGGGTCCGCGCAAGGCAGCGCAGTCGCTCAAGAAATAATCAAGGAACTGCTGAACTATGGCCAAAGCACCCTCCAACGCCGCTCAGCGCGTTCGCAAGAAGGTCCGCAAGAACATTGCCGACGGTATTGCGCACGTGCACGCGTCGTTCAACAACACCATCATCACGATCACGGATCGCCAGGGCAATGCGCTGTCCTGGGCTTCCTCGGGCGGTCAGGGCTTCAAGGGCTCGCGCAAGTCGACGCCTTTCGCTGCCCAGGTGGCATCGGAAGTGGCGGGTCGCGCGGCCGTGGACCAGGGCATCAAGAACCTGGACGTCGAGATCAAGGGCCCCGGTCCTGGCCGCGAATCTTCGGTTCGCGCCCTGGCTGCTCTGGGTATCCGCATCAACTCGATCTCCGACGTGACGCCGGTCCCCCACAACGGCTGCCGCCCGCAAAAGCGCCGCCGCATCTGATCCGCTGGTCGGATCACCCGCTTTACCACTAAGCCCACTGCCGCAGCGCCCAGCGCCTGCGGCTCCCATGGCGGTTTGGCCATGGCAGAAGACATTACTAGGAAATCCACGTGGCACGTTACCTCGGCCCCAAGGCCAAACTTTCCCGCCGTGAAGGCACCGACCTGTTCCTGAAGAGCGCCCGCCGCTCGATCAGCGACAAGGCCAAGTTCGACACCAAGCCCGGCCAGCACGGCCGCACTTCGGGTCAGCGTACCTCCGACTACGGCCTGCAACTGCGCGAAAAGCAGAAGGTCAAGCGCATGTACGGCGTGCTCGAGAAGCAGTTCCGCCGCTACTTCGAAGAAGCCGACCGTCGCCGTGGCAACACCGGTGCCAACCTGCTGTCGCTGCTGGAATCGCGCCTGGATAACGTCGTCTACCGCATGGGCTTCGGCTCCACCCGCGCCGAAGCGCGCCAGCTGGTGTCGCACAAGGCCGTGACGGTGAACGGCAAGCCCGTCAACATCCCGTCGTACATGGTCAAGACCGGCGACGTGGTGGCTGTGCGTGAGCAGTCCAAGAAGCAGAACCGCGTGGTCGAAGCCCTGCAACTGGCTGGCCAGGTGGGCTTCCCGGCTTGGGTGGAAGTGAACGCCGACAAGGTCGAAGGCACGTTCAAGAAAGTGCCGGACCGCGATGAATTCGGCGCCGACATCAACGAATCGCTGATCGTCGAACTGTATTCGCGCTGATCTTTGCGCTTCAGCGCCCACTTTGTTCCGACCCGCCGTCCTGGCGGGTTTGGTGCTTCGCCAGCCTTACCGGTGTAACGAGCCGGGGGTATTGAGAGGAAGTCTAGAGAATGCAAACCCAACTGCTGAAACCCAAAGCCATCAA
This sequence comes from Pseudomonadota bacterium, assembly GCA_023442945.1. Classification (GTDB taxonomy): domain Bacteria; phylum Pseudomonadota; class Gammaproteobacteria; order Burkholderiales; family Burkholderiaceae_C; genus Ottowia. The sequence goes on from JAEZWW010000079.1 coordinate 38,872, forward strand.
CGTCGAGCCTCTGAGCGACAACAAAGCCAAGGTCACCCTCGAGCCGTTCGAACGCGGCTACGGCCACACTCTGGGCAACGCCCTGCGCCGTGTGCTGCTGTCCTCGATGCTGGGTTATGCCCCGACCGAAGTCACGATCGCCGGCGTGCTGCACGAGTACTCGAGCATCGACGGTGTCCAGGAAGACGTCGTCAGCATCCTGCTGAACCTCAAGGGCGTGGTGTTCAAGCTCCACAACCGCGATGAAGTCACGCTGAGCTTGCGCAAGGACGGCGAAGGCGTCGTCACCGCCGCCGACATCCAGACGCCGCACGACGTTGAGATCATCAACCCCGAGCACGTCATCGCCAACCTGTCGCAAGGCGGCAAGCTGGACATGCAGATCAAGGTTGAAAAAGGCCGCGGCTACGTGCCCGGCACGCTGCGCCGCTATGCCGACGAGCCGACGAAGTCGATCGGCCGCATCGTGCTGGACGCCTCGTTCTCGCCCGTCAAGCGCGTGAGCTACGCCGTCGAAAACGCCCGCGTCGAGCAGCGCACGGACCTGGACAAACTGGTCATGGAGATCGAGACCAACGGCGCCGTCACCGCAGAAGACGCGGTGCGTGCCTCGGCCAAGATCCTGGTCGAACAGCTGGCCGTGTTCGCCCAGCTGGAAGGCAGCGAACTGGCCGCCGCGTTCGAGCAGAGCTCGCCGCGCAGTGGCGCTTCGAGCTTCGACCCGATCCTGCTGCGTCCGGTGGACGAGCTGGAACTGACGGTGCGTTCGGCCAACTGCCTGAAGGCCGAAAACATCTACTACATCGGTGACCTGATCCAGCGCACCGAGAACGAGCTGCTGAAGACCCCGAACCTGGGTCGCAAGTCGCTTAACGAGATCAAGGAAGTCCTGGCTTCCCGCGGTCTCACCTTGGGCATGAAGCTCGAAAACTGGCCGCCCACCGGCCTGGACAAGCGTTAATAGGGTTTTGGGCTTCCCGCCCTAGTGCAATCTGCGCGGGCAGCTATCAAAACTGTAGTTTTCAAGTGCAAGGGCCGTACCTGATACGGCGGTCCTCTTAACAAGCAAATAAAGGAAAAAGCACCATGCGTCACGGTCTCGGCCTTCGCAAACTCAACCGCACCAGCTCGCACCGTCTGGCGATGCTGCGCAACATGATGAACTCGCTGATCGCTCACGAAGCGATCAAGACCACGGTCCCCAAGGCCAAGGAACTGCGCAAAGTGATCGAGCCCATGATCACCCTGAGCAAGGTCGACAGCGTGGCCAATCGCCGTCTGGCGTTTGCCCGCCTGCGCGACGACGCCAGCGTGGCCAAGCTGTTCACCGATCTGGGCCCGCGCTTCAAGGCACGTCCGGGCGGCTACACGCGCATCCTGAAGATGGGCTACCGCGTCGGCGACAACGCGCCGATGGCTTTCGTCGAACTGGTGGACCGCGCTGAAGCGACGGATGCCCCAAAAGCAGAATAATCTGTTATACTTATCAACTTACCGCGCGATGGAGCAGTCTGGTAGCTCGTTGGGCTCATAACCCAAAGGTCGGAGGTTCAAATCCTCCTCGCGCAACCAAGTTGCCAAAAAAAGCCCACCTTCTGGTGGCTTTTTTGTGGGCGCTCGTCGGGCGTTTCGTGTGGGCGGGGCCCGCTGATTGCTTCAGTGCCAGCTGCCGTTCAGGCACGGCAGGCGTTTGAGCGCCGCGACGCGATGGCGTGTTTTGCCTGAGTCGCCGCCACTGGTCAGTGGCCGCCGCGGCGCAGCACAAAGGCACTTTCCTTGGCCGGCTGGCCCGGTTGCGGCAGCGTTTGCCACGTGCCACGGATCTCCGCGCCGCAGCGCGCAGGCGTCAGCTTGCCGCTCCAGAAGGCGTACAGGCTTTTACCGTCCTGGGACTCGTCCAGGTTGAATTCACCCGCCTCCACGTCGCCCGAAGCAATGGAGCGCTGCCCAGCGTAGCGAAACTCGCCGCGCAGGCTTTCACTGAACTCCGGGTGCTGGCGCAGGGTCAGCTGACCACGTTGGTTCAAGTTGGTCAGCTCCAGTTCCCAGGTGCCATACAGCTGACCGGCGCGCAGGGTTCGGACGTCGGCGCAATCGGCGCTGTCAGTCGACTCTGAAGCCGTAACAGCGCCCGGAGCCGTAGCGCAGGCGGATACGGCCGCGAGCGCGGCGAGCAGTGCGCCGCGCACGGCGAGGGCATGAATAGAAGGCGTTGGCATCGACTAACTCTGGGGCGCCGCCGATGCGGCGGCTTGTTGTTGGGCGCGCTGGGCGAACTCGGCGCGCAGGGCCTTGAGCTTCTCGCGCGGGTCTTCGCGCGCCGTAGCCTTGTCCAGCGCCATCTCGGCGATGAAGCGGCTGGGCTGCGCGGGCACCAGTTCGCGCGCCTTCTTGCGTCGGCGCGTCCAGCTGACGGCCAGCGTGTTGCGCGCGCGCGTGATGCCCACGTACATCAGGCGGCGCTCTTCCTCGATGCGCGCGGCCAGGACGGCGGCGCTGGCGTCTTCGTCCGGGCGGAAGGGCAGCATGCCTTCAACCACGCCCGCCAGGATCACGTGCGGCCATTCCAGGCCCTTGGCCGCGTGCAGCGTGGACAGGGTGACCATGTTCGGGTCCTGCTCCCGCTCGTTCAGGGTCGAGATCAGCGACACGGTTTGCGCCACTTCCAGCAGCGAGCTCAGCTCGCGCGCCGTCGTGGTGCCCGCGGTGTCGTCGATCTGACCACCGCAGCGGCCGGCCATCCAGTCGCAGAACTCCAGCACGTTGGTCCAGCGCGAGGCGGCCACGGTTTCACTGTCCTCGCTGTCGTACAAGTACTGCTCGTAACCCAGGCCTTTCAGCCAGTCGCCGAGGAATGCGCGTGCCGCCTCATGGCCGATCGTCTGGCCGGCCCTGTAGCGCAAGTCGTTCACTTCGCGGCCGAATTCCTGCAAGCTGCCCACCGCGCGCGCGGGCAGGGCGCCCGCCAGTGATTGGGCAAACAGCGCGCCAAACAGCGACAGGTGCGAGCGGCTCGCGAAGTCGCCCAGCTGCGCGAGCGTCTGGTGGCCGATGCCCCGCTTGGGCGTGGTGATGGCGCGCAGAAAAGCGGGGTCGTCGTCTTCGTTGATCCACAGGCGCAGCCAGGCGCACAAGTCCTTGATCTCCGCGCGGTCAAAAAAGCTTTGCCCGCCCGTCACCTTGTACGGGATCTGCGCGCGCCGCAATGCCTGCTCCAGCACGCGCGCCTGGTGGTTGGCGCGGTACAGGACGGCGAAGTCGCGCCATTCCTTGTGGGGCGAGGTTTGCCGCAGGGACAGGATGCGGGCCGCGGCCCGCTCGGCCTCGTGCTGCTCGTGGTCACTGTCGACGACGCGCACCGGCTCGCCCTCGCCCAGCTCGGAATACAGCGTCTTCGGGAACAGCTTGGGGTTGGGGCCGATCACGTTGTTGGCCGCACGCAGGATGGCGCTGGTGGAGCGGTAGTTCTGCTCCAGCTTGATGACTTTCAGCGCCGGATAGTCCTGCGGCAGCCGCTTGAGGTTGTCCAGCGTCGCGCCGCGCCAGCCGTAGATGCTCTGGTCGTCGTCCCCCACGGCGGTGAAATTGCCGGCGCTGCCGACCAGCAGCTTCATCAGCTCGTACTGCGTGGCGTTGGTGTCCTGGTATTCATCCACCAAGGTATGGGCCAGACGCCCTTGCCACTTCTGCGCAAGCAGCTCATCTTTTCGTAGCATGCGCAAAGGCAGGCTGATCAGATCGTCGAAGTCCACGCTTTGGTAGGCGGCCAGACGCTCCTCGTAGCGCGCCATCAGTTCGGCGGTTTGGCGCTCGCCTTCCGATTGGGCCTGCGCGCGCGCCTCGGCCGACGTCCAGCCGGCGTTCTTCCAGCGGCTGATGGTCCACTGCCATTGGCGCGCGGTGGCGGCGTCGGTGGTGGCGCCGCAGTCCTTGAGCAAGGACTGCACATCGTCGCTGTCAAGAATGCTGAACTGCGGTTTGAGGCCCATCGCCGCGCCGTCTTCGCGCATCAGCCGCACGCCCAATGCGTGGAAGGTGCAAATCAGCACTTCGCTGGCGGCCTTGCCGACCAGGCCGCGGGCGCGCTCGCGCATTTCAGCGGCGGCCTTGTTGGTGAAGGTGATGGCAGCGATGCGCTTGGGGGCCACGCCGCATTCGATCAGGCGGGCGATCTTGTGGGTGATCACCCGCGTCTTGCCGGAACCGGCGCCCGCCAGCACCAAGCACGGCCCCCGCAGGTGGTTGACGGCGTCTTGTTGCGCGAGATTGAGACCGTGGTCGGACAAAACGGCTGCTTCGGGCAAAAGTCGAATCTTAGCGCGCGGCGTCCGGCAGTCGGTCGTGCGACACAGGCGCCAATTTGTTCACCAATCGTAGAAAAAAGTGTACAGAGGAGAGTTAACTGCACGCCGATCCGCTTAAAAATTGTGCGCTGCGGTGAAAAGCCATTCGCCGACGGGCGCGCTGTGCAGACGCAGTGGGCCTTTTGAAGGGAAAAAGGAGCAAACAGACATGAGATCGGTCCGTATTTTGGGTTGGATCGTGGCCGCCACCACCGTGGCGGGCCTGCCCGCCTACGCACAACAGCCCGCAGCGCCCGCCGCGCGTGAGGCCACCGCCCGGGGCGGACTGCCGCCCACTTTGCAGGTCGCTGGCCACAACCTGCGCCTCAATGGCAAGGGCACGCGTTACCGCGCCATCATCAAGGTGTACGACATTGGTCTGTATGTGGGCAGCAAGGTATCGAGCCTGGAGCAGTTGTTGGCCGCCCCCGGCCCCAAACGCATTCAGATCGTGCCCCTGCGCACCCTGACAGGCGATTCGCTCGGCGTGGCGATGGTCCAGGGCATGCAGGACAACGCGCCGCCGGGTGAACGCCTCAAGCTGATTCCGCACATGGATCGGCTGACCCGCATCTTCCAGGCGGAGCCCAGCGTGTCGCCGGGCTCCGAAGTGGTGATCGACTTCGTGCCAGGCAAGGGCACGATCTTCTACGTCGATGGGGTGCAAAAGGGCGAGGTCGTGACCGACCCGACCTACTTTGGCGCTGTGGCACGTATCTGGCTGGGGCCCAAGCCCGTGGACAGCAATCTGAAGGATGCCTTGCTGGGCATTGAGGCTCGTCGGCCAGAAACCGGCTGACACACCGCGTGGCATGATCGGCCAGACGGCACGCGGCGCCCGCCTGGCGCTGCGGCCGCCGCGAACACCTTGCTTCAGCGCGGCCCCGATTTGCTCGCCATTCTCGCCGTCACCTTCCCCTTTTTTGCGCTCGTGCTTTGTGGCTACGTGGCGGCGCGCTCACGCCTGCTGCCATTGGAAGCCGTGCCCGGGCTGAACATGTTCGTGCTGTACTTTGCGCTGCCGTGCATGCTCTACCGCTTCGGCAGCACCACGCCGGCGGCGCAGCTCTTCAACCCCGTCGTGGCCTTGCTGTGGCTGGTGTGCGGTGCTGTGGTGATCGCCCTGGCGGCCGCTTGGGCCCGATCGCGCGACGCGGGCTGGCCCGATGCGGCCATGGGTGCGCTGGTGGCGGCGTTCCCCAATTCGGGCTTCATGGGCGTGCCGCTGATCCTGGCGCTGTTGGGTGAGGGCGGCGCCGGCCCGGTCATGGCGACGCTGCTGGTGGATCTGGTCGTCACCACCTCGCTGTGCATCGGCCTGTCCCAATGGGGTGCGGCGGGCGAACACGGCCCGGCCAAGGCCGTGCTGCGGGCGCTTCAAGGCGTGGTGCGCAACCCGATGCCGTGGTCGATCCTGATCGGCGCCGCGGCAGGCGCGCTGGGCTTCTCCCTGTGGGCGCCACTGGCCAAGACGGTGGCGCTGCTGGCAGATGCGGCCTCGCCCGTGGCGCTGTTCACCATTGGCGCGGTGCTGGCGCGTTCGCAAATGCAGGCGCGTGTGTTGGGCGAAGGCCCGCGGCGGCTGGGCGACGAGCCCGTGCTGGCCGCCCTCAAGCTGCTGCTGCACCCGGCGCTGGTCTGGGGCCTGGGCTGGCTGGCGTTGCGGCAGGGGTGGCTGTCGCCGGCCGCGCTGGTGCCGCTGGTGTTGGCAGCCGCTTTGCCGGCGGCCAGCAACGTGTCGCTGCTGGCCGAACGCTTTGGCGCCGACAACGGGCGCGTGGCGCGCGTGATTCTGTGGTCCACCGCGCTGGCGTTCTTTACTTTCTCGGGTTTCGTCGCCTTGCTGCGCTGAGGGCGCGAGCCGCCTGGATAACCAAGTAAAAAACGGTCTTGCCAGTTCGGCAAGACCGTTTTGGGTAGGCAGGACGCCGGTGCGGCGACTCAAAAAAGGGCGTTACTTGCGCTGAGCCGGCAGCGTCATGGGCTGGATCTTCTGCACTTCAGCGTCCAGCTCGGACTTGGGCATGCTGGTGACGCTTTCGCGAATCACACCGCCGCCGATCACACTGCCCGAGGCCTCGCCCTTGCCGTTGACGCGGTTCTCGCAGTCGACTTTGTAAAAGGCGGGCAGGTTGGCGCAGCGCATCAGTTCGTTCTGGCGCGCCTGTTCGGGGGTGACGCTGGTCAGTTGGCCACCGCGGGCGTTGCGCGTTTCCATGCGCGCGGCGCTTTTATCCATGTTGGTCTCGGCCGGGGTCATCTGGGCCAGGGCGGGCAGGCTCAGGGCGCTGCCAAGGGCGATCACAGCAAACAGCTTGTTCATGGGGATTTCCTTTCTCCAATCGGGTGGGCCGCGTCCTTGCGCGGCGTTTGTACGGGCATCAGGGCGCACCTTTCGGTACGCCGCCGAGCTTCCACGTAGCAGTCTAGGCCGGGCAGCATGGCGGGGATGTCGGACAAGGCCGCGAACTGCCGGAGGCCTCTGTCACACGGCCAGCGGGTCCACGTCGATGGCCCAGCGCACCACGGCTTTGTGCTCAGCCGAGGCGCGCAGCGCGTGCAGCAGGGGCTGGCAGGCGGCCAGCACGCGCTGCAAGGCCACGCGCGAGGGGCTTTCGATCAACATCTGCGCGCGTTCGATGTTGGCCACGCGCTGCACCGTGAGCGGCACGGCCGGGTACCAGGTCAGGTTGGCAAAGGCCTCGGCCAGTTCGCCCGCACCTAACGCGTCGCTGGCGGCCTGGGCGATGGCGTTCAGAAAGCCCTGCGCGGCCTCTTGCGTGCGCGCTTCGGCCCGCAGCAACGCCAGGTGGCAGAAAGGCGGCAGCCCGGCCTCGGCGCGCTCCTTCAGCTGGCCGGCGGCAAAGCCGGGGTAATCGTGCGTTTTCAGCGCGCCGAACAGCGCGTGCTGCGGGTGCTGGGTCTGCACCCACATCTCGCTGTCGGTGCCGCTGGCAGTGTCTCGCCCGGCGCGGCCGGCGGCCTGCATCAGCAGCGCAAACAGGCGCTCGGGCGCGCGAAAGTCGCTGGCGTACAGCGCGCCGTCCGGGTTGATGGCGGCCACGAGCGACACGCGCCGAAAGTCGTGCCCCTTGGCCACCATCTGCGTACCCACCAGCACGTCGACATCGCCCGCGTGGACCTGCGCCAGCTGTGCTTCCAGCCGGCCCGCGCCGCGCGCCGAATCGGCGTCGATGCGCAGCACTCGCACCGGGCTGCCGTCCGGGCGGCGCACGTCGGCCAGCAGCTCGACCAGGCGCTCTTCCAATTGCTCGGTGCCGCGCCCCAAGGTGCCGATGTCCGGGTTACCGCAGCTGGGGCAGGCGCGCGGCACGCGCTGGGTGAAGCCGCAGTGGTGGCAGCGCAGGGTGCGGTCGATCTTGTGGAACACCCGATAGGCGCTGCAGTGCGGGCATTCGCTCTTCCAGCCGCAGTCGCCGCAGGCCAAGACGGGCGCCCAGCCGCGGCGGTTGAGCAGCAGCAGCACCTGTTCGCCGCGCCTTATGCGCTCGGTCAGCGCGGCCAGCAGCGGGGCCGCCAGCAGCGTGTCCTTGGGCTGGCAGTTCATGTCGACGCGGCGCACGCGCGGCAGACCCGCGTTGGGGTCCTCGATTGCGGCGGTGCCGATGCGCCGCGGCATGGACAGGCGCTGGTAGCGCCCCGGTCCGTCCGGTGCTGGCGTGCTGGCGTACCAGCTCTCCAGGGAGGGTGTGGCCGAGCCCAGCACCACCTTCGCGCCCGACTGGTGGCCACGGTACACGGCCAGGTCGCGCGCCGAGTAGCGCGCGCCCTCTTGCTGCTTGTAGCTGGGGTCGTGCTCTTCATCGACCACGATCAGCGCCAGCCGCGGCACCGACGCCAGCACCGCCACCCGCGTGCCCAGCACAATGCGCGCGTGCCCCAGGTGTGCCGCCAGCCAGTGGCTAAGGCGCTGCGCCGGCGTCAGCCCGCTGTGCAGGGACACGACGGCCTCCGCGCCAAAGCGCGCGGCAAAGCGCGCCTCCAGCTGCGGTGTGAGGTTGATCTCCGGCACCAGCACCAGCACCTGCGCGGCCGGGTCGTGCGCCAGGGCGTCGGCCGCAGCGCGCATGTAGACCTCGGTCTTGCCGCTGCCCGTCGCACCAAACAGCAAGAACGGCCCGCGCTCGGCGTCGATCGCCTGCAGCGCCGCTGCTTGTTCGTCGGACAAGGTGTCCAGTGCTTGATCGCCGCCGCCTTGCGCTGTGGCCGCCGCGCCCTGGCGTTTCAGGCGTCGGGCCAATTGCACGCTGGTCAGCGTGCGCAGTTGCGGCGGAAGGGCGGCCAGGGCCACTTCGCCCAGCGCCCGCTGGTAGTAGCGCGCGGTGAAGGCGACCAGCCCGCGCCAATCGGCGTTCAGCGGCGGCAGGCCGTCCAGCGCGCCAGCGATGGGGCGCACCTGCGCGGCCAGTTCTGCGGCGGGCGCAGGAATGTCGTTGGCCCAGACCACGCCCAGCACCTCGCGCGCGCCCAGGGGCACGCGCACCAGCGTACCGGGCGCCAACGCCTGGTCGGCGCAGTAGGTCAGCGGCTCGGCCAAGCTGCTGTGCGCGGGGGTCGGCACGGCGACGGTGAGCCAGTGCATCGCCGGGGCGCCGGAACTGCTATCAGGATCGACTTGCACTGTGGCGGCTAAGTCCTTGATTTGCAATCGCTTGTTCGTTCATGCCCAGATTCTGTGGATAACTTTGTTGAGAAACCGTCTGAACCGCCCCGAAAGCCTTGTCTGACAAGGCTTCGCTTAGCTTGCCCAGCAAAGCAGCAGTGCGTTAAGCTTATATGAATCAACAACTTAGAGCGCCAATTCCGGGGCAGACCGTTCGCCGAAGCCTGAAAATGAGGCATCTCGCGTTTTGTGCATAAGTCAAGGCTTGAAGCCCACTTTATTTGCCAAAAACCGGGTTCGGACGCTTGACGGGTGGCGGCTGACATCGTAGGCCTCCGTCGCGGCCGAGGCGGCGGCGCGGAGCTGCGCCACGGCCTCGCCCATTGCCTTCACCCTTGGCGCAGGCGGCGCGAGTGGGCGTGCACCTCGTCCACCAGGTGCGACACGTGCTCGGGCGGGGTGAACTGGCTGATGCCGTGGCCCAGGTTGAAGATGTGGGTGCTGCCCGGTGCGGCACGGTCGGTGTGCGGCGTGCCAAAGCTGTCCAGCACCTGCCGCACCTGGGCGCGGATGGCGTCGGGCGGGGCAAACAATACGTTCGGGTCGATATTGCCCTGCAGCGCCTTGGGTACCGTCGATGGATGGTCTTTTTGGCCGCTGGCCCTAGAGGAATCTGTGCGATCAGCTACGCTTTGTGTAGCATCCAGCGTTGCCGCCTGGCGCACGATCTGGCGCGCGGCGCCCAGGTTCATGGTCCAGTCCAGGCCCAGCACGTCGCAGTCCAGCCCCGTCATCTGGTCCAGCCACAGGCCGCCGCCCTTGGTGAAGACGATGCGCGGCACCACCGCGCCGTCCGGCCCCGTGCGTTTCAACTGCGCCAGCACGCGGCGCGTGTAGGCCAGACTGAAGGCCTGAAACGCGCCGTCGGCCAGCACGCCGCCCCAACTGTCGAACACCATCACGGCCTGCGCGCCGGCGTCGATCTGGTGGTTCAGGTACAGCGCGACCGCGTCGGCGTTGATCTCCAGCACGCGGTGCATCAGATCGGGCCGCGCGTACATCAGCGTCTTGACGTGGCGGTAATCGCTGCTGCCACCGCCTTCGACCATGTAACAGGCCAGCGTCCACGGGCTGCCAGAGAAGCCGATGAGCGGGACGCGCCCGCTCAGCGCCTTGCGGATGCTGGTGACGGCGTCGAACACGTAGCGCAGCTTGGCCATGTCGGGCACGGCCAACTGGGCCACGGCGGCCTCGTCGCGCACCACTTTTTCAAACTTCGGGCCTTCGCCCTGCTGGAAGGACAGGCCCAGGCCCATGGCGTCGGGCACGGTGAGGATGTCGGAAAACAGGATCGACGCGTCCAGCGGGTAGCGCGCCAGGGGCTGCAGCGTGACCTCGGTCGCGTAGTCCACGTTGGTCGCCAGGCCCATGAAGCTGCCGGCCTGCGCGCGCGTGGCGCAGTACTCCGGCAAATAGCGGCCGGCTTGGCGCATCAGCCAGACGGGGGTGTGGTCGGGCGCCTGCCCCAGGCAGGCGCGCAAAAAGGTGTCGTTGGTCAGGGGGGCGAAGCTCATGGG
>JAEZWW010000033.1 GCA_023442945.1 Pseudomonadota bacterium
CTGCCGACGCTGCCGCGGGCGCTGGCGTAGCACCGGCCGGAGCAGCAGCGGCCAGGGCGGCGTCGGGGCCGCTGGCGGGCGCGAGTGGGCCCTCAGGCCCTTTCGACCACAGGATGCCGGCGATGGCCAGCGCGGCCAGGCCGGCGGTCACCAGGGCGGCGGGGGCGACCCAGCGCAAGCGCGAACGCGCCTGCGCATCGGCCATGGCCTGAGCGGATTCCGACGCGGCTTCGGCGGCCCATTGTTCGGCTTCCTTGCGGCGCCGGCGTTTGCGCCGCCGCGCGGCGCGGGCTTCTTCCTCGGGCGTGGGGGCCAGCGTGACGAGCTGGGCCGCGCATTTCAGGCAGAACTTCGCCTGTGGCCGGTTGTCGGCGCCACATTGGGGGCAGATCAGCGACATGCGAGAGGTGGGGGCAGGGCAGGTCGGCGCGCGGGGCGCCGGGGACAAGCGGTCAATTTGATGTCAAAGTGTAAACATCTGTGCGGGCTTCACCAAGAAAAGGCGGCCCGCCAGGGCGCAATGGCGCAGCAGTGCGGCCATTTCGTCACAGTCGCGCGCGGCGGGCGTTGCGGCGGGGGCTGGTCAATGCGGCGGGAATTGGCGCGGCGCTGCGCCACGCAGCGATCAGGGGCTTGGCACGGCGGCCGGTGTGCCAGCGCCAGGGTCGCGCCATTGCCCGTGAGATGCTATCAAATAGGAAGCTGCTCGCGCTGGTGGTTGTAAGGCTGGAGCGCGATTTCTTCCAAAACGGCGTTGTTGGGGCTGGCGCCCGCTGTTCAGGCCGCCGTTTCGGCCGCCGCCTCGCTCAGCCGGGCGCTCAGCGCGTGATCGCCCGAGCCGTCCACGGGATCCGCGCGGGCAGCGGGTTAACGGCGGGCCACGTCGATCGCTTCGCCGTTGGCGTTCTTCATGCCGCCCTGGCGGACAGCGCGGTTGCCGCTGGGGTGGATGATCTTGAGCCAGGCACCGACCGCGAAGCGGTTTTTCGGCGCCACCTCTGCCCAGCTGTCCCGCACGGCTTTGACTTCGCCCACGAACTGGCTGCGTTGCGTGAGCGAATGGCCGGTTTCGTCGTTCTGGTGGCCCTGCGACGGGCGCCACTCCAGAAAGCCGATGGCGCAGCCGCGGCTGGCCAGGTCTTCCTGCTCGGCAGTCAGTTGCGGGTTGAAGGGGCGACCGGCCAAGGCGCCGTCGATGGCGCGGCGGTGCACCTGGGCGGTGCGCGCGCCGCAGGCCCCGGATGGCGGCCGCTGCCCAGCGCGTGGCTGGCGCCCGCAGCTGAGGACTCGTACCCGCAGAGGCATGGGTACCTTGCCGCGCGTGCCGGCGGCCGTGGACGGGCCGCCGCGCGTCCCGCACGACAAGTAGCGGACGCGCGGTGGATCATTTTGCTGCAAAAAACATAGCTGTCCGCGCAATTCCATCTAGGGCCAGCAGCCATATTGCGTCAAATGGTATTGCCCCGCAGTCTGGCAGGGCGGCGGCGCTGCTGCCACAATAATCGGGTTATCCGTTGGCCAAAAAACCACCTACCCACAAGGATCCGTGAGATGACATCCAAAGCCCACGCGTTTGCCTCCACCCGCAAGTCCTTCAAAACCGCCTCCGGCAAGACCGGCGAGCTGTATTCCATCCCGGCGCTGGCCCGGAAGTTCCCCAACATCAAGCGCCTGCCGGTGTCGCTGCGCATCGTGCTGGAATCGGTGCTGCGCCACTGCGACGGCCTGAAGGTCACGCCCGAGCACGTTGCCCAACTGGCCAACTGGCAGCCCAAGGCCACCCGCACCGACGAGATCCCCTTCACCGTGGCCCGCGTGGTGCTGCAGGACTTCACCGGCGTGCCGCTGCTGGCCGATCTGGCGGCCATGCGTTCCACCGCTGCCGCCCTGGGCAAGGACCCGAAGAAGATTGAGCCGCTGGTGCCGGTCGACCTGGTGGTCGACCACTCCGTCATGGTCGATTACTACGGCAAGAAGAATGCGCTGGACCTGAACATGAAGCTGGAATTCCTGCGCAACCGCGAGCGCTACGAATTCATGAAGTGGGGCATGCAGGCCTTCGACACCTTCGGCGTGGTGCCGCCGGGCTTCGGCATCGTCCACCAGGTCAACCTGGAATACCTGGCGCGCGGCGTGCACAAGCGCGCCGACGGCGTGTACTACCCCGACACCCTGGTCGGCACCGACAGCCACACGACCATGATCAACGGCATCGGCGTGGTGGGCTGGGGCGTCGGTGGTATCGAGGCCGAAGCCGCCATGCTGGGCCAGCCGGTGTACTTCCTGACGCCCGACGTGGTCGGCTTCGAGCTGAAAGGCCGCCTGCGCGAAGGCTGCACCGCCACCGACCTGGTGCTCACGGTGACCGAGATCCTGCGCCAGCACAAGGTGGTCGGCAAGTTCGTTGAATTCTTTGGCGAAGGCACGCGCACGCTCAGCCTGCCCGACCGCGCCACCATCGGCAACATGGCGCCGGAATACGGCGCGACCATGGGCTTCTTCCCGGTGGACGAACGCACCATCGAGTACTTCCAGGGCACGGGCCGCACCAAGGCCGAGATCGACACGTTCGAAGCCTACTTCCGCGCCCAGGGCATGTTCGGCATCCCAAAGGCGGGCGAGATCGATTATTCCCAGGTCATCACGCTGGACCTGGGCACCGTCGCGCCCAGCCTGGCCGGCCCCAAGCGCCCGCAGGACCGCATCGAACTGGGCAACGTGTCGCGCCAGTTCGCCGACCTGTTCAGCAAGCCGATGAGCGACAACGGCTTCAACCGCCCGGCCGAGCTGCTGCACACCCGCGTGCAGGTGCAGCGCGACAACCAGCCCGACGTGGACGAGCGCGCGCCCGCTGAAAAGCCCACGCCGCTGGGCGCGCCGCGCGCCGTGGTCGAGATGGTGGCCAACCGCTCCACCCTGCAATCGGCCTTGGCCGAGGCGGACGTGATCGAGCCGATCTCCGCCAACGAATACTCGCTGGGCAACGGCGACGTGCTGATCGCCGCCATCACCAGCTGCACCAACACCAGCAACCCCAGCGTGCTGCTGGCCGCCGGCCTGCTGGCCAAGAAGGCGGTGGAAGCGGGCCTGACGGTCAAGCCGCACATCAAGACCTCGCTGGCGCCCGGCTCGCGCATCGTCACCGAGTACCTGACCGAAACCGGCCTGCTGCCCTACCTGGAAAAGCTGGGCTTTTCCGTGGCCGGCTACGGTTGCACCACCTGCATCGGCAACGCGGGCGACCTGGCGCCCGAGATCAACGAGGCCATCACCCGCAACGAACTGGTGGCCGCCGCCGTGCTGTCGGGCAACCGCAACTTCGAAGCGCGCATCCACCCCAACCTGAAGGCCAACTTCCTGGCCAGCCCGCCGCTGGTCGTGGCCTACGCCATTGCCGGCAACGTGATGGTCGATTTGATGACCCAGCCGGTCGGCAAGGGCAAGGGCGGCAAGGACGTGTTCCTGGGCGACATCTGGCCGACCAGCGACGACATCAACAAGCTGCTGAAGTACGCCATGAAGGGCAAGGCCTTCCGCGAGAACTACGCCAAGGTCGCCACCGAGCCCGGCAAGCTGTGGGAGCGCATCGAAGGCGTGACCGGCCAGGTCTACAACTGGCCCAAGAGCACCTACATCGCCGAGCCGCCTTTCTTTGCCGAGTTTGCTAACGAATCAGGAGCGGCCCGCGCGGATCTGACGGGTGCTGGCGCCAAGAATGCTGGCCACCGCGTGACGGGCGCGCGCATCATGGCGCTGTTCGGCGACAGCATCACCACCGACCACATCTCGCCCGCCGGCAGCATCAAGGACAGCTCGCCTGCCGGCCAGTGGCTGCTGGACCACGGCGTGCAAAAGGCCGACTTCAACAGCTACGGCGCGCGCCGCGGCAACCACGAAGTCATGATGCGCGGCACCTTCGCCAACGTGCGCATCAAGAACCTGATGCTGCCGCCGCTGGAGAACGGCAGCCGCGAAGAGGGCGGCCTGACCCTGTTCCAGCAGCCCGGCGAACTGCAGGGCACCAAGCAGTACATCTACGACGCGGCCATGAAGTACATCGCCGCAGGCGTGCCCACGGTGGTCTTTGCGGGCGAGGAGTACGGCACCGGCTCCAGCCGCGACTGGGCGGCCAAGGGCACGCAGCTGCTGGGCATCAAGGCCGTGGTCGCCAAGAGCTTTGAGCGCATCCACCGCAGCAACCTGGTCGGCATGGGCGTGTTGCCGCTGCAGTTCAAGGCCGGCGAGTCCTGGGAAACGCTGGGCTTGAAGGGCGACGAGCTGGTCGAGATCGTCTGCGACGAGCAGCTGACACCGCAAAGCAAGGCCCGCCTGGTCATCACGCGCGCCGACGGCTCCAAGAAGGAAGCTGAGCTGACGCTGCGCATCGACACACCGATCGAGGTCGACTACTTCCGCGCCGGCGGCATCCTGCCCTACGTGCTGCAGCAGCTGCTGGCCTGAGTGCGCTGGGCGCAGCACGTCCCGGTTGCACCGCCCGCAGCCGATAGCGCGCGGCCGCCGCCGTCTTGAGCGCGCCGCCGTGGTGGATCGCCAGCCTCACGGGCGCGGGGCTGGCGCTGTCGCTCATTGTCGCCATCGGCGCGCAGAACGCCTTCGTGCTGCGGCAGGGCGTGCGGCGCGAACAGGTGGGCGCGGTCGTCGCGGTGTGCGCGCTGCTGGATGTCTTGTTGATGGGCGCGGGCATTTTCGGTCTGGGCCGCTTGGTGGCCGCTTCGCCTGCGCTGATGACGGGCGTGGCCTGGGCGGGCGCGTTGGTGCTGCTGGTCTACGCCGCCCTGGCCTTGCGGCGTGCCGCCAAACCGGGTGAGCTGCACGCGGCAGCCGGTGGCCCAGGCCTGACCCGCCGCGCCGCAGTGGTGCAGACGCTGGCGATCAGCTTGCTCAACCCCCATGTCTACCTGGACACGGTGGTGCTGGTCGGCGCCGTGGGGGCTCGCCAACCACCGGGGCAGCAGGGGGCGTTCTGGCTGGGCGCGGCGGTCGCCAGCACCGGCTGGTTTGTGGCCCTGGGTTATGGCGCGCGGCTGCTGACGCCGCTGTTTGCGCGGCCGGCGGCGTGGCGCATTCTCGACATCGGTGTGGCTTTGATGATGCTGGCTGTGGCACTTTCGCTGCTGCGCGGCGCTGCGGTTTTGTGAGCACCCAAGTCAGCGGCACAATGGCGCTATGAGCGCTTTGGAGGTTTTGATAGCAGGCGGCGGCATCGGTGGTGTGGCGGCGGCGCTGGCCACGGCGCGCGCCGGTTGCGAGGTGCGGCTGTATGAGCGTGCCCCGGTGTTCAGCGAAGTCGGCGCCGGCATCCAACTGGGTCCCAACGCCACACGGGTGCTGATCGACTGGGGGCTGGCCGACGCACTCAAGGCGGTGGCCGCTTTCCCGGCGGCTTTGCAGGTGCGCAACGCCGAAAGCGGCGCCGAACTGGGGCGCCTGACGCTGGGTGAGCGGATGCTGGCACGCTACGGCGCGCCCTACGCCACCGTCCACCGGGCCGATATCCACCGCCTGCTGACCCAGGCGCTGTTGCGCGAAGACCGCGTCCACCTGTGCCTGGGCCAGGGCGTGGCGTCCTGCGGCGAAGCCGACGACGCGGTGACGCTGCAGACCTCGCTGGGTGTCAAGGTCGAGGGCGATTTGCTGATCGGCGCCGACGGCGTCTGGAGCCAGGTGCGCGATCAGCTGCTGCAAGACGGCGCGCCGCGGCCAACGGGCCACCTGGCCTACCGCGCCATGCTGCGCACCGACGCGCTGCCGCCGGCGGCGCAGGCCAACCAGGTCACCGCGTGGCTGGGGCCGCGCCTGCACGTGGTGCAGTACCCGGTGCGCGGCGGCGCCTGGACGAACGTGGTTGCCATCGTCCATGGGGCCGTGCCGCCCGATCTGCAAAGCTGGGACCACAGTGGCCACGCGGACGATTTGGCGCGCGCGCTCGGGCCGGTGTGCACTCCGCTGCGCACGCTGATCGAAGCGGCGCCGGGCGCCAGCGTGAACCCGTACGTCTGGCGCCTGTGGGCGTTGGCCGGCCGCGCCCCGGTGCAGGGCGCACACCAGTTGGCGCGCGGGCGCGTTGCCCTGCTGGGCGATGCGGCGCACCCGATGGTGCCGTTTCTGGCGCAAGGCGCGGGCATGGCGATCGAAGACGCGGCGGAGCTGGCCCGCGCGCTCACCATGGACGCGGTCGACGTGCCCACTCGCCTGCGCCGCTATGCGCTGGCGCGTTGGCAGCGTGTGGCGCGGGTGCAGGCCCGGGCCTGGCGCAACGGGCAGATCTTTCATTCCACCGGCCTGATGCGCGTGGGCCGCGACGCCAGCATGCGTCTGCTGGGCGAGCGCTTGCTGGACGTGCCCTGGTTGTACGGGGGCTGAGGCGCGCCGTCGGGCAGCGACTGCGTCGTTTGTCGTACTTTGGTGTGCAGTGCAGCACACTTGGCCGTGAATTGCCGTGGTGGCCAACGCCGCTGGCGTGGGTTTATCGGGCATGAAAACGCGCCAACGGCACGCGTTCAGAGGGAGCGCGCCATCAGGGTTAGCCATGGCGAGCGCGGCCGCCACCGCCGTCTAGAATGGTTTGCAATGCAGCATGACGCCCTGAGATGAGCCGTAGTCCACCCCCTCCCGCCGCCCCATCCTCCAAGGCTTCCAAAACCGCCAAAGTCGCCACGCCGCCCGTTGACGACGGCCTGCGCGTCATCAAGAAATACCCCAACCGCCGCCTGTACGACACCGCCAGCTCCAGCTACATCACGCTGGCCCAGGTGCGCCAGCTGGTGATGGACCGTGAGCGCTTCGTGGTGCGCGACGCCAAGAGCGGCGACGACCTGACGCGCAGCATCCTGCTGCAAATCATTCTGGAAGAAGAGGCCGGTGGCGCGCCGATGTTCACCGAGACCATGCTGTCGAACATCATCCGCTTTTACGGCCACGCGCTCCAGGGCTTCATGGGTTCTTACCTCGAAAAGAACATCCAGTCCTTTATCGAGATCCAGGCCAAGCTGTCTGAACAATCGCAAGGCCTGTCGCCCGAGCTGTGGTCGCAGTTCATGCGCATGCAGTCGCCGCTGATGCAGGGCGTGATGGGCAGTTACCTCGAGCAGTCCAAGAACATGTTCCTGCAGATGCAGGAGCAGATGACCAAGCAGACCGAGCAGATGTGGGGCGCCTTCGGCCTCAAGCGCTGAAGACTCGCGCCAGCGGCAGCGCAGCCGGGTCCAGGCTGCGACAATCGCAGGATATGAGTGAAACCACCACGCCGGCCCCGCGCATCGGCTTTGTCTCCCTGGGCTGTCCGAAAGCGCTGACGGACTCCGAACTGATCCTGACCCAGCTGTCGGCCGAGGGTTACGCCACCAGCAAGACCTTCGAAGGCGCTGACCTCGTCATCGTCAACACCTGCGGCTTCATTGACGAAGCCGTCAAGGAAAGTCTGGACACCATCGGCGAAGCCTTGTCGGTCAACGGCAAGGTCATCGTCACCGGCTGTTTGGGTGCAAAAACGATAGCTGGCCGCGCAGATGACTCTAGGGCTGAAGGCCAAAAAGACGATGAAAATCTGGTGCGCAGCCTGCACCCGTCGGTGCTGGCCGTCACCGGCCCGCACGCCACGCAAGAGGTGATGGACGCGGTGCACCAGCACCTGCCCAAGCCGCACGACCCTTTCATCGACCTGGTGCCCGGCGCCTTTGGCGAAGCGGGCCTGAAGCTGACGCCGCGCCACTACGCGTATTTGAAGATCAGCGAAGGCTGCAACCACCGCTGCACCTTTTGCATCATCCCGTCCATGCGCGGCGACCTGGTCAGCCGCCCGATTGGCGACGTGCTGAAGGAAGCGCGCGCCCTGTTTGAAGGCGGCGTGAAAGAGCTGCTGGTGATCAGCCAGGACACCTCGGCCTACGGCGTCGACGTGAAGTACCGCACCGGCTTTTGGGACGGCCGCCCGGTCAAGACGCGCATGCTTGAGTTGGTGCAGGCGCTGTCCGAACTGGCCGAGCCGCACGGCGCCTGGGTGCGCCTGCACTATGTCTACCCGTACCCCAGCGTGGACGAAATCATTCCGCTGATGGCCGAAGGCAAGGTGTTGCCTTACCTGGACGTGCCCTTCCAGCACAGCCACCCCGACGTGCTGCGCCGCATGAAGCGCCCGGCCAGCGGCGAGAAAAACCTGGAGCGCCTGGCGCGCTGGCGCGAGATGTGTCCCGAGCTGGTCGTGCGTTCCACCTTCATCGCCGGCTTTCCGGGCGAGACCGAGGCCGAGTTCGAGCACCTGCTCGACTTCGTGCGCGAAGCCCGCATTGACCGCGCCGGCTGCTTCGCCTATTCGCCCGTCGAAGGCGCCACCGCCAACGATTTGCCCGGCATGCTGCCGGCCGAGCTGCGCGAAGAGCGCCGCGCGCGCTTCATGGAAGTGGCCGAAGCCGTGTCCACCGCCAAGCTGCGTGAACGCGTTGGCGCGACGATGCAGGTGCTGGTCGATTCCGCGCCGGCCCAGGGCCGCAAAGGCGGGGTGGGGCGCAGCTACGCCGACGCGCCCGAGATCGACGGCGTGGTGCAACTGCTGCCACCCGAAAAGCTCAGCAAGCACCTGAAGGTCGGCGAATTCACCCGCGCGCGCATCGTCGGCACGCAAGGGCACGACCTGGTGGCGGTGCCGATCTGAGGCGCGGGCGCGCGGTCATCATCAGGCGGCGCCAGATGGGTGTCGACGACGTGCAGCGTGGCTCTCCACGGCGCGCACGAAGGGGCAGCGCATCGGCGCAAAGTCCGATGCCGCAGCGCATTGGCGCAGCGCTATCTTTTTCGAGGCGGTCAACGCGATCGTGTACCCTTGTC
Source organism: Pseudomonadota bacterium (assembly GCA_023442945.1). GTDB lineage: Bacteria > Pseudomonadota > Gammaproteobacteria > Burkholderiales > Burkholderiaceae_C > Ottowia. The sequence goes on from JAEZWW010000033.1 coordinate 8,845, forward strand.
GGCATGCGTTCCCCGATGACCGCCCCGCCGCTGTGCGCTGGATGACCCCGCAGTCTGGCCGCGGCCTGAATATGCCTGGCGGTCTAGGCGCCGCTCTTGTGTGGCGCCACAGCGCCACCATTTACCTGCCTGTGTTGTCGCTGCCATTGGCGCTGCGTCAGGCACAAAAAAGCCGCCTGGTTCGTGCGAACGAGGCGGCAGCATTGAAAAAGGGTCTGCACTTTGCAGTGCAGACCCTCATCAAATTTTGGTGCCCAGGAGAGGACTCGAACCTCCACGGAGTTACCCGCTAGTACCTGAAACTAGTGCGTCTACCAATTCCGCCACCTGGGCATCAGGAAACCGAGATTCTATACCAAAAAAATCCACATGAGCAATACGTTGTTAGAAGAAATTGAGGGAGTGGTCCAGGGCCATCGGGACGGTCACGGCTTCGTGACGCCGGACGATGGTTCGCCCGACCTGTACCTGCCACCCAACGAGATGCGCGCCGTGCTGCACCGCGACCGCGTCAAGGTGCGCGTGGTGCGCTACGACCGCCGCGGCCGGCCCGAAGGCCGCGTGGTGGAAATCGTGGAGCGCCCGCCGCACCCCATCATCGGTCGCCTGCTGAACGAAGGCGGCATCTGGTTGGTGGCGCCCGAAGACAAGCGTTACGGCCAGGACGTGCTGATCCCCAAGGCGGGCATTGGCGGTGCCAAGACCGGCCAGGTGGTGGTGGTCGAATTGACCGAACCACCCGCTTTGTACGGCCAGCCCACCGGCCGCGTGCGCGAAGTGCTGGGTGACATCGACGACCCCGGCATGGAGATCGAAATCGCCGTGCGCAAGTACGGCGTGCCGCACGAGTTTTCACCCGGCGCGCTGGCCGAAGCGCGCGCCTTGCCCGACACGGTGCAAAAAGGCGATTGGGGCGGCCGGATCGATTTGACCGACGTGCCGCTGTGCACCATCGACGGCGAAGACGCGCGCGACTTTGACGACGCCGTGTACTGCGAGCCCGCTGTCGTCACCGGCCGCGGCAAGAAGCCCAACGGCTGGCGCGTGCTGGTCGCCATTGCCGACGTCAGCCACTACGTCAAGACCGGCAGCCCGATCGACATCGACGCCTACGACCGCGCCACCAGCGTGTACTTCCCGCGCCGCGTGATCCCCATGTTGCCCGAGAAGCTGAGCAACGGCCTGTGCTCGCTCAACCCCGACGTCGACCGCCTGTGCATGGTGTGCGACATGCTGATCACCGCCAAGGGCGACGTGCACGCCTACCAGTTCTACCCGGCCGTGATGCACAGCCACGCGCGCTTCACCTACACCGAAGTGGCGGCCATCCTGGCCAACACGCGCGGGCCCGAGGCGGCGCGCCGCAAGGACCGCGTGCAGGATCTGCTGAACCTGCACGACGTCTTCAGCGCGCTGCTGAAGGCGCGCCATGCGCGCGGCGCGGTCGATTTCGACACGGTTGAGACGCAAATCATCTGCGACGAATCCGGCCGCATTGAGCGCATCGAGCCGCGCACCCGCAACGACGCGCACCGCCTGATCGAAGAATGCATGCTGGCCGCCAACGTCTGCAGCGCCGACTTCATCCAGGGCAGCAAGCACCCGGGCCTGTTCCGCGTGCACGAAGGCCCCACGCCTGAAAAGCAGGACATCCTGCGCGCCTACCTGAAGGCGCTGGGCCTGGGCCTGTCGATCAGCGACGACCCGCAGCCGGGCGAATTCCAGCGCATCGCCGACGCCACCAAGGACCGGCCCGACGCCGAGCAGATCCACATGATGCTGCTGCGCTCGATGAGCCAGGCGATTTACACCCCCGTCAACAGCGGCCACTTCGGCCTGGGCTACGAGGCCTACACGCACTTCACCAGCCCGATCCGGCGCTACCCCGATCTGCTGGTGCACCGCGTCATCAAGGCGATCCTGGGCCAGCAGAAGTACCAGCTGCCGGCGCTGCCGACGCCCGGCGAGGCGCATGAGAAGCTCAGCCGCCGCTTGCAAAAGCAGAGCGCCGCGCGCCGCCGCGACGACGACGAACCGCCCAAGCGCCTGTCCGGCGAGATGCTGGCCTGGGAAGCCGCTGGCCTGCATTGCAGCGCCAACGAGCGCCGCGCCGACGAAGCCAGCCGCGACGTCGAGGCCTGGCTCAAGTGCAAGTACATGAAGGAGCACCTGGGCGAGGAGTTCAACGGCACGGTTTCGGCGGCGACCAGCTTCGGCCTGTTCGTCACGCTGAACGACCTGTACGTCGAAGGCCTGGTGCACATCACCGAACTGGGCGGCGAGTACTTCCGCTTCGACGAGGTGCGCCAGGAGTTGCGCGGCGAACGCACCGGCATCCGCTACGCCATCGGCACCAAGGTGCGCGTGCAAGTCAGCCGCGTCGACCTGGACGGCCGCAAGATCGACTTCCGGTTGGTCAATGAAGGCGACGAGCTGGGCACGCGCAGCGGCCAGGGCAAGAACGCGGGCGGCAACGCCGGTGAACGCGGCGCGCCCACCAAACAGTCGGCCAAGCGCGCCGCCCGCAAGGCGCGCGATGCGGAGCGCGGCAACGACCGCTCGCGCCCCACGCCGTCGCCCATCGACGCCTTGCGCGCGTCGGTCAAAAAGGCCGCGGCCCGCGCCAAGGGCGGCGCTGGCAAGCCCGGCGCCAAACCCGGGGCCAAGGGCAGCGCGAAGTCGCGCAAGTCGCGGCGCTGATCGGTGGCGGCGCGTGCGCCGGCCGCGCGCGGCCGGCCCCTGCACACCGCATCTGCTATGCATTAAGCAGCTGCCCGCGCAGGTCGCACTAGGGCCGCAGCCCGTTTTTATTCAAAACAAGAGACATTTATGACCACTGCTTCTACCTCTTCGCGCGTCGCCATCGTCACCGGCGCGGGCAGCGGCATCGGCCGCGCGGCGGCGCTGGCGCTGCTGAACGATGGCTGGCAAGTCGCGCTGGCCGGGCGCCGCGCCGAGCCGCTGCAGGCCGTGGCCGCCGAATCCGGCGCGGGCGACCGCGCGCTGGCCGTGCCGACTGACGTCAGCCAGCCGGCCGAGGTCAAGGCCCTGTTCGACCAGACCGTCGCGCGCTTCGGCCGGGTTGATTTGCTGTTCAACAACGCGGGCGTCAACAACCCGCCCGGCCCGTTTGAAGACTGGACGCCTGAGCAATGGCGCGGCGTGGTCGACGTCAACCTGAACGGCATGTTCTTCTGCCTGCAGCAGGCCTTTCGTACCATGAAGGCGCAAACGCCGCAGGGCGGCCGCATCATCAACAACGGCTCCATCTCGGCCACCACGCCGCGGCCCAATTCGGCCGCTTACACGGCGACCAAGCACGCGGTCAAAGGCCTGACCAAGACCGCCGCGCTGGACGGCCGCCGCTGGGACATCGCCGTGGGCCAGATCGACGTCGGCAACGCCATGACTGAGCTGGCCGCGCGCATGGCCAAGGGCGTGCCGCAAGCCAATGGCGAGATCGCCGTCGAGCCGATGATGGACGTGGCCCAGGTCGGCCAGTCGGTGCTGCACATGGCCAATCTGCCGCTGGATGTGAACGTGCTGTTCCACACCGTCATGGCGACCAAGATGCCCTTCGTCGGGCGCGGCTGATTGGTGATGCGCTCGCGCCGCGCGCACCTCAGGCGCGGTCGCGCCGTGGCGGAGAGCGCCGCTGCTGGCGCCGGCGCAGCGCCAGCCAGACGGCCACGCTGACCAGCGCGCTGACGATGTACGAGCCCGCGATCAGTTGCCAGAACGCCAGCGGCGCGTCGCCCATTCGCCCGACCGACCACGACTGCACGACGACCAGGCCAACGATGGCCGACAGCGCCGCCACCGCCCCGATCAGCAGGCGCTGGCCCCAACCCAGACCCACGGCCAGCACCGCCGCCAGCACGAAGGGCGGCAGCGCGTAACCTGCCGACAGCAGCACCGCCAACCCGGCACTGTGCGCGTGGGCCAGCAGCGGGGCTGTGGCCAGCGCGGTGCCCAGGACCGCGTGCTGCACGCAGCGGAGGGCAGGGCGCTGCGCTGCCGCAGCGGGCGCCGGGGTGGGTGCGGGAGGGCTGCGGTTCATGGCGTCAGCGCCTGCGCCAGCGCGCTGGCTGTCAGCGTGGGGCCCGGCGGCCACGCGTCCGCCACCGCGCCGTGTTGGTACACGGCCGCGCAGGCGGCGTCGAATGCGTCAACGCCCGCCGCCAGGCGCGCGCCGACCAGGCCGGCCAGCACGTCGCCCGTGCCGCCGGTGGCCAGGCGCGCGTTGCCGGTGGGGTTGATGCGCGGCGCGGCGCCCGGTGCGGCGATCACGCTGCCGCTGCCCTTCAGCACGACCACCGCGCCAAAGCGCTCGGCCAAGGCCTGCGCCGCCGCCAGCCGGTCGCGCTGGATGTCGGCGGTGGTCGTGGCCAGCAGGCGCGCCGCCTCCAGCGGGTGCGGGGTCAGCACGGTGGTGGGCTGATCGGCCCGCGCCGCCCGTTCGCGCAGCGCGCGCTGCAAGGCCGCATCGGCCGCCACCGCGTTCAGGCCGTCTGCGTCGAGCACCAGACGTGCGGCCTGCGCCAGCACGGCCGGCAGCACGCCCGCCACCGCCTCGCCACCGCCGCAACCGCAGACGGCCGTCAGGCGCGGCAGGTCCAGCAGATCGGCGCGGCGGAACATCAGTTCCGGCTGCACCACGTCCTGCAGCGGCGCGGCGCCTTGCGCTGCTTGATCCAGCAGGCTGACGTACACGCGCCCCGCACCTGCGTGCAGCGCCGCGCGGCCAGCCAGCAGGGCTGCGCCCGCCATCGCCGTACCGCGCGCGGCATCCACCTCGCCGCCGATCACCGCCACGTCGCCAAACGTGCCCTTGTGGCTGGCGTGCGGGCGCTCGGCGGGAGATGGCGCACCGTTTAGCCAGGCCGAGGGCGCGGCGTCGACGGCCACGCCCAGGTCGTCGAACCACAAGCTGCCACACGCGTCCCGCCCGTCGGCGGTGAACAGGCCGGGCTTCAGTGTCAACAGGCTCAGCGTGTGGAGCCGGGGATTTGCATGAAACAGGCCTTTTGCCCTAGAGCCACCTGCGCAGCCAGCTAGCATTTCAGGAGTGTTCGGCACAGCCAACGCGCCCGTGTCCGCGTTCAAGCCGCTCGGCACATCGACCGCCAGACGCGTCGCCGCGCTGCCCGCCATGTGCGCCAGCCACTCGGCCATCGTCCCTTCCAGAGGCCGCGCCGCGCCGATGCCCAGCAGCGCGTCCACGCACAAGTCCTGCGGCCCCAGCGCCGACAAAGGCGGCGGCGCGTCGGCCAGCCGCACCCCGGCAGCTTGCGCCCGCGCCAACGCGGCCTGCGTGTCGGGCGGCGCGCGGTCGGCATCGCCCAGCCAGGTCACCCACGGCGCCTTGCCCCAGCGCAGCAGGTGCCGCGCCGCTTCCAGCCCGTCACCACCGTTGTTGCCCGGCCCGCAGGCGATCCACACCGTGCGCGCGTGCGGCGCCAAGGCCAGCGCCAGCCGCGCCACCGCCAGGCCGGCGCGCTGCATCAGCGTGTGCGCGGGCAGCGCCGCCATGGCGGCTTGCTCCAGGCGCCGCGTGGCCGCCACGTTGAACAGCGGATGGGCGCGGGTCAGGTCCAGGCGGTGGGGCATGTAAGCATTGTGCATGGGGCCCGCGCCGCGCGAGGGGCGCGAGGAGAATGGGGATGGAGACGGTCAGGATCGGCAGGCCGCACGGCTGCCTTGTCAGCGCAAGTAACGAAATAGTGATTCGACCCTGATATTTATATGAACTATTTTGAAACTCTGAGTTCTCGAATCGAAAATTTCTCGTGGGATAAACGTACTGAGAATTACGCTCTGTCGCGCTCAGACTTGGATGGCATATTTCGCTGGCTAAGATACATGTCGGCATTTGCGGATGGTGAGCGAAAGGATAACCCGCCGCACTTTATGGGAAGTCCGGCAAGATTTCTAGGATATCATCGGTCAAAAAATAGTGATCAAATCATTGAGGATCTCGTGAATCGAGCTAGGGGTCAAGGCCTGGTTGCAATGGGTATTTTTCACAATGCCCTGGAGTGGGCAGATTTTATTTCCGGCACTGGAGCTATCGGTGATGCTCCAGTCGATTTATTTGAGCCGATGCTGTCTCTATTGGAGCGCGGTTGCACATTCAGGCTTAATAAAGGCTACCTTGAGATCGGTGATGGCGCAATCCCGCTACATAGATGGCCCTATTTCGCCGATCCAAATCGTCCTAGAGAGAATTGATTCATCGAAGAATCCTTGTTCCGTCTGTAGCGGCGCGGTTTTCAGTGTCCTAGCAACAGGCGCACTGGCACGCGCCCCGTGATAGTAGCGACTGGCTCTGAGACCTTCGGTACGTGAAAGTCACCGCTGCGAGCATTCCCGCAGATTCAAAGCGGGAAAAAACGACTCGCTAGGGCGGCGATCACCCACGCTGGACGTGCTGACATGATCTCGCAACACGCCAGGTTCGGAGTCCGTGCAGGGTGCACGCACCTGTACTTCGGGGACAGCTCCGCGCGCAGAAAGGGTGAGTGTGGCGACGCGGGCAGGTGCGATTGGCCACCGGGTGAGCGATTGGACGGGGCGAACCTCTCCCCGGCGCAGACCGCAAGCGGGGCGTGCAATGTCAGGAAGAGTCGGTCAAATCCCGCGCTGGCCTTAGTGTAGATTGCGCAGGCAGCTTCTTTTTGTATAGCAACGAGGCTGCCCAGCTTCTTTAGCGATTCGACGTATGGCGCCGTTTCGAACAGTTGCGATAATTTTGAAGTCGACTTGCCAAGGCTATGAATGGACCAAGGACGGGCAAGTACACTTGAAGAGTGCCATCCGTTGATCGAGGCGTTGGCTGCGTACTCCTCAATTTCCGAGGCGCGATTATGATTGGGAATTAAAAAAGAGTTGAAAATTCAGTGAACCTTTTTGTGGCGTCGCTTGATGCCAGCGAGCGCGAGGTAGTCCGCAAGCTGATCTTTGGGCCGCAGATCCGGCCAAGTCACATTTGGTATGACCGCGTCGTCGCGACCTATCTCAGCGGTGAGGCGGCATTGCCCCTCATAGAAGAGATATTAGAGAAATATGCCAATGAGGCATTTTTCCGTGAATTGGATGCGCCGGTGAAATCCTATTTGTTTGAGGCGAGGATGATCCTAAGAGAGGTTCAGGCAGTTTTGAATTCGTCGGTGCATCGTTAAAAAGATCGTGACCCTTGCAACCTATTTATTCGACGAGGTCTTGGCGCCTATCTCTGCGCATGTGGCAATTGCTATTTGTCTTGCAGGGGAGGGCATTGGCCGGCCACAAAAAAGTGGCGCATCGACAGATCGAGGCGTTGAGTAAGTGGCACCCCAAACCAAGGACGATCGATTGGGCGAACGCGTGACAGAGCCACTGCACATAGGCATCGTCGGCTGCTCCGCCGAAGGCGCGGCCCTTTGCTACCGCACCTTGTGCGCGGAAGGTGCGCAGCGCCTAGGCGCCCACCGGCATCCGCAGATATCGATGCACACACCGTCGCTGCACCGGTATGTCGAATGCCTGGAGCGCGGCGACAGGGCCGGGATGGCCGAGTTGATGCTGGATTCGGCCCGGCGTTTGCAGGCCGCGGGGGCGGACTTCCTGATTTGCCCGGACAACACCATCCACCAGGCTTTCGACCTCGTGCAGGCAGAAACGCCTTTGCCTTGGCTGCACATCGCTCAAGAGGTGGCGCGTGAGGCGGCGGCGCGCGGTTGCCACAAGGTGGGCATCACCGGGACCGCTTGGTTGGTGGCCAGCGAGGTTTATCCCCAGGCGTTGGAAGCGCGAGGTTTGGCGTGGCTGCGGCCGAGCGAGGTTGAGCGCCAGGCCATGGGCCGCATCATCATGGACGAGCTGGTGTACGGCCGTTTTCCCGCGGACAGTGTCGCCGCGCTGCAGGCGATCATCGCGTCGCTGGCTGCGCGCGGTTGCGACGCGGTGGTGCTGGGTTGCACCGAGCTGCCGCTGGTGCTGAACGACGGCAATTCGGCGCTGCCGACGCTGGACTCGACCCGCTTGCTGGCGCGCGCGGCGCTGGACCATGCGATTGCCAGGGCGTTGCCGGGCACCTGAGCGGTCAACGGCGCGGCGCGAAGGCCCGCCAGCACAGAGCAGGGCGCGTCAGCGCAGCCGCTCAACCCCTAAGCCTTCCGCATCGATCTCCGGTACCCGCCCGGCGATCTGGTCGGCCAGCAAGCGCGCGCTGCCGCACGACAGGGCCCAGCCGCTGGAGCCGTGGCCAAGGTTCAGCCACAGGCCCGGCCGGCCGCTGGCGCCGATGAGGGGCGGGCCGTCGGGCAGCATGGGGCGCGCGCCTTTCCAGACCTGTACGCCCTTGGACAGGCGGCCGGCGGAGGGGAACCAGTCGGACAGGACTTTGTACAGCGTGTCCAGCGCGCGCGGGTTGTTCACGCCGGGTTGGCCGCCGATCTCGGCCGAACCGGCAACGCGCACGCGCTGGCCCATGCGGCTGATGGCGACCTTGTAGCGCTCGTCCATCACGCCGCTGCGCGGGGCGAGGACGGGTTCGGGCACGTGCGCGCTGACCGAATAGCCGTACACCGGCCGCATCGGCAGGCGGATACCCAGCGGGGCCAGCAGCTCGGGCGACTGCACGCCGGTGCACACGACGAGGGCGTCGAAGCGGTGAGGTGTGGTGTCATTTGCTACATAAAGCGTAGCTGGCTGCGCTGGATCAATACGGGCTACGGTCGTATTGAATGCAAAATTAACGCCCAACTGCTCGGCCGCGTCGCGCAGGATCACGGCGAATTGGCGGCAATTGCCGACCTCGTCCTCGGGCAGGAAGATGGCGGCGGCCAGCGGGGTGTCGGGGTTCAGCGCGGGTTCAATCTGGCGCGCTTCAGCGCCGGTAATTTCGTGGAAGGCGACGCCCAGTTCGCGCAGCAGCTTCATGCCCGGTTGGGCCATCTGGCGTTCTTTTTCACCGCGCAGCAGCACCATGTAGCCTTGGCCGCGGTCGAATTCGTAAGCTACGCGGCCAGCCACTTCGTGCAGCCGGTGCCGGCTGTAGAAGGCCAGGCGCAGCATGCGCGTACGGTTGGCGGCGTAGGCGGCGGGCTCGCAGGCGCGCAACCACTGGCGCATCCAGCCCATGTCGGCCGCGGCCAGCGGGCGACTGACGCGCACGGGGGCGTGCTGCGCCAACAGGTGGCGCATGACCTTCGTTGGCATGCCCGGCGCTGCCCAGGGCGTGACGTAGCCCGGCGCCACGACGCCCGCGTTGGCGAAGCTGGAGCCCTCGGCCACACTGGCGTGGCGCTCGATCACCGTGACCTCATGGCCGTCGCACGCCAGCTCGTAAGCCGTGGTGACGCCGACGATGCCGGCGCCGAGGACTGCGATTTTCATAACGGGACTGCTGAGAGAGACTGCTGCGAGGAGGGCGTCGCCGGCGCAAGGGGCTGGGTGGCCGGGCAGCGGCATCATAGAGAACTTCGGACCGACTTTGCGCCGTGGGGCTGAGTGCAGGGCGGTCTGCGGAAGCCGGCCCGGCGGCGCTGGGGTGTCTTGCGGACAGCGTCCATGCTAGAATCCGCAGGTTTTGCCGACGTGGGTGATGTCCGCACCAATGCGGGCGGGCTTGGCCGCCCTGGCAAAACAAATCGCAAACCAGCCCCGACGAGGTGTTGTCTGCCAGCCGCACAAGCTGCGGTGCGCGGGCGATCAGCGGGCTGGCTTTCAGACCTAACCTTGAGAAGGTATTCCTATGTCCGTCACCATGCGTGAAATGCTGGAAGCCGGTGTCCACTTCGGTCACCAAACGCGCTTCTGGAACCCCAAGATGGCCCCGTTCATTTTCGGCCATCGCAACAAGATCCACATCATCAACCTGGAAAAATCGCTGCCGATGTTCCAGGAAGCGCAGAAGGTGGCCAAGCAATTGGCGGCCAAGCGCGGCACGATCCTTTTTGTCGGCACCAAGCGCCAGGCCCGTGAAATTGTGGCTGAAGAAGCGCGCCGCTGCGGCATGCCCTACGTCGAGCAGCGCTGGCTCGGCGGCATGCTGACCAACTTCAAGACCGTCAAGACGTCGATCAAGCGTCTGAAGGACATGAAGGCCCAGCAAGAAGCCGGCCTGGAAAGCATGAGCAAGAAAGAGCAGCTCATGTTCTCGCGCGAGATGGAAAAACTCGAGCGCGACATCGGCGGCATCCAGGACATGAACACCCTGCCGGACGCCATCTTCGTGATCGACGTGGGCTTCCACAAGATCGCCGTGTCCGAAGCGCAGAAGCTGGGCATTCCGCTGATCGGCGTGGTGGACTCCAACCACAACCCCGACGGCATCGATTACGTGATCCCCGGCAACGACGACTCGGCCAAGGCCGTGACGCTGTACGCCCGTGGCATTGCTGACGCCGTGCTGGAAGGCAAGGCCAACGCCGTGAACGACGTGGTCAAGGCCGTGCAGGCCGAAGGCGACGACGAGTTCGTCGAAGTCGAGGAAGGCCAGGCTTCCGCCTGAGCGTTTCGCCTCCTGCCGCGCTGACGCCCGGGCGTCATGTCGTGGCACTAAAAAGGGGCCGCAAGCCCCTTTTTTCGTAAGCCGATTCCCTGGCGCCGCCTCTGGCGCCATCCACTGAACAGAACCGACGGAGAAACCCAATGGCAGCAATCACCGCAAGCATGGTCGCCGAACTGCGCGCCAAGACCGACGCCCCCATGATGGAGTGCAAGAAAGCCCTGACCGAGGCCGATGGCGACATGGCCAAGGCCGAAGAGTTGCTGCGCGTCAAGCTGGGCACCAAGGCCGGCAAGGCCGCCAGCCGCGTGACGGCCGAAGGCGTGATCGCCGCCCATGTCGAAGGCGACACCGGCGCGATGATCGAAGTGAACTGCGAAACCGACTTCGTGACCAAGAACGAGATGTTCCTGGCCATGGCCCAGGCCGCCGCCAAGCTGGCTGCCGAAAAGAATCCCGCCGACATCGCCGCGCTGGGTGCACTGGCCTATGAGCAAGACGGCTTCGGCCCGACGCTGGAAGACGTGCGCGTCGGCCTGATCGGCAAGATCGGCGAGAACATGAGCTTCCGCCGCTTCGTGCGCAAGGCCGGCAAAGTGGCCAGCTATGTGCACGGCACGCGCATCGGCGTGCTGGTCGAGTACCAGGGCGACGAAGCCGCCGCCAAGGATGTCGCCATGCACGTGGCCGCCATGAAGCCCGTCGCGCTGACCAGCGCCGACGTGCCGGCCGAGATGATCGAAAAAGAGCGCAGTGTCGCCACCGCCAAGGCTGCCGAGTCCGGCAAGCCGGCCGACATCGCCGCCAAGATGATCGAAGGTTCGGTGCAGAAGTACCTGAAAGAGGTCTCGCTGTTCAACCAGCCCTTCGTCAAGAACGACAAGCAGTCGGTCGAGCAGATGCTGAAGGAAAAGGGCACGCAAGTGTCCGGCTTCACGCTGTACGTCGTGGGCGAAGGCATCGAGAAGAAGGCCGACGATTTCGCTGCTGAAGTGGCGGCGCAAGTCGCTGCGGCGCAAGGCAAGGCCTGATGCCAGACGGTCGGCGGCGCACCTGCTCGGGCGTGCGCTGCCGATGATCGGCACCCCAAGTCGCCCAACCCCACCTCTTTGTCACCGGAGCTTGACCATGTCGAAAGCCAAACCTGTTCACAAGCGCATCCTGCTCAAGCTGTCCGGCGAAGCCCTGATGGGCGATGACGCGTTTGGCATCAACCGCGCGACCATCGAACGCATCGTGGGCGAGATCGCGGAAGTCACGCACATGGGCGTGCAGGTGGCGGTGGTGATCGGTGGGGGCAACATCTTCCGCGGTGTGGCGGGCGGCTCAGCCGGCATGGACCGCGCCACGGCCGACTACATGGGCATGCTGGCCACGGTGATGAACGCGCTGGCATTGGCCGACGCGATGAACAAGCACGGCATGACCGCACGCGTCATGTCCGCCATCGGCATCGAGCAGGTGGTCGAGCCTTATGTGCGCCCCAAGGCGCTGCAGTACCTGGAAGAAGACAAGGTTGTGGTGTTTGCCGCCGGCACGGGCAACCCGTTTTTCACGACCGACACCGCGGCTGCGCTGCGCGGCGCCGAGATCGGGGCAGAACTGGTGCTCAAGGCCACCAAGGTGGACGGCGTGTACACCGCGGATCCGAAGAAAGACCCGAAGGCCACCCGCTACGCGGAACTGAGCTTTGACGAAGCGATGAGCCGCAACCTGGGCATCATGGACGCCACAGCGTTCGCGCTGTGCCGCGACCAGAAGTTGCCGATCAAGGTGTTCTCGATCTTCAAGCCAGGGGCGCTCAAGAACGTGATCCTGGGTGGCGACGAAGGCACGCTGGTCCACGCCTGAGGGCGAGTGCGGCGGCTGGCGGTGCTGGCCAGCACCGGCGACCGATGTTTGAACAGGGCGGGCGGCCGCCCCATTCCTTGCGCGCTACCTGCGGGCAATAATGCGCGATTGGAGATACCGACATGACGATTGCAGAGATCAAATCCACCACGCAGGGCAAGATGGCCCAGTCCATCACGGCCTTCAAGAACAACCTGACCAAGATCCGCACCGGCCGCGCCAACCCGGCGCTGCTCGACACCATCCACGTCGAGTACTACGGCAACAACGTGCCGCTGTCGCAGGTGGCCAACGTGTCGCTGATCGACGCGCGCACGATCAGCGTGCAGCCTTGGGAAAAGGGCATGGGCGCCAAGATCGAAAAGGCCATCCGCGAAAGCGATCTGGGCCTGAACCCGGCCAGCATGGGCGACCTGATCCGCGTGCCGATGCCGGCGATGAGCGAAGAGCGCCGCAAGGAGATGACCAAGATCGTCCGCTCCGAAGGCGAGAACGCCAAGATTGCCATTCGCAACCTGCGCCGCGACGCCAACGATTCGATCAAGCGCCTGGTCAAGGACAAGGAAGCGACGGAAGACGACCAGAAACGCTCCGAAGCCGAGATCCAGAAGTCCACCGACGCGCACATTGCCGAGATTGACGCGCTGGTGACGGGCAAGGAAAAGGACATCATGGAAGTCTGAAGCCGCTGGCTTCGGACTGTCCCCGCGCGCCCATGGCGATCGCCAAATTCCTCTCGCCGGCCGCGGCGCCCCAGCCGCCAGCGCCGCACCACGTGGCCATCGTCATGGATGGCAACGGCCGCTGGGCGCACAAGCGCCTGTTGCCGCGCATCGCCGGGCATCGCGAGGGCGTCGATTCGCTGCGCCGTTGCATCCGCGCCTGTGTGGAGCGCGGCGTGCGCGTGCTGACCGTCTTCGCGTTTTCGTCTGAGAACTGGAGCCGGCCCGAAGAAGAGGTTAGCGGCCTGATGGAGTTGATGGGCAAAGCGCTGGTGAACGAAGTGCCTGAGCTCAACCGCGGTGGCGTCGCCATCCGCTTCGTGGGCGAGCGCGCTTCGCTGTCGCCGCGCATGCAGCACAGCCTGCAGCAGGCAGAGCAGGCCACGGCGGCCAATGCGCGTCTGGTGCTCAATGTGTGCTTCAACTACGGGGGACGGTGGGACATCGCCCAGGCCGCGGCGCAAGTCGCCGCGCGTGGCGAGGCGATCACCGAGGAGTCGCTGGGTCGCAGCACGGCGTTGGCCCACGTGCCCGACCCCGATCTGCTGATCCGCACCGGCGGCGAATACCGCATCAGCAATTTCCTGCTATGGCAGTGCGCGTACAGCGAACTGTTCTTCAGCGACAAGCTTTGGCCCGACTTCGACGAGGCCGCTCTGGACGAGGCCATCGCAGCCTACAGCGCGCGCGAACGGCGCTTTGGCAAAACGTCGGCCCAGGTCGCGCAGGCGGCGGGCTGAAGGCAGGACACGACATGCTGCGTCAACGCGTCATTACCGCCCTGATCCTGGTGGCCATCCTGCTGCCGGCGCTGTTTGCGTCGTCGCCCGTGCCCTTCATTGTCTTGTCGCTGGTGGCGATCGCTGCCGCCGCCTGGGAATGGGCGCGCCTGAACGGTGTGACGGGCGCCGGTGCCATCGCGACCGGCGGCGTGTGCGCTTTGCTGTGTGTCGGCCTTTGGTGGTTGGGCGCTGTGCGACAGCCGCTGCCTATGCTGTGGTTGGTTGTGGCCGCCGTGTGGGTGCTGGGCGGGGCCTGGCTGATTCAACGCGGGGTGCCGGGCTGGCCGCAGTGGCCGCGCGGCGTGCGCTGGCTGATCGGCGTGGCCGCGCTGTGCGTGGCCTGGCTGGCCATGGCGCAGGCGCGCACGCTGGGGGTCAATTTCCTGCTGTCGGTCTTCATGCTGGTGTGGGCGGCCGACGTGTTTGCATACTTCTTCGGCCGTGCGCTGGGCGGCAAGCTGTCGGGCGGACGCAAGCTGGCCCCGGCCATCAGCCCGGGCAAGAGTTGGGAAGGCGTCTGGGGCGGCATGCTGGGCGTGCTGATCGTGGGTGCGGTGTGGATCTGGGTGGACCGGCACTACGACACGGGCTCGCTCAGCCTGTACAGCCGTTTGTACGCCGTCGGTCCGTGGCTGTGGGTCCTGGCTTCGCTGTTTCTTGCGGCGATGAGCGTGGTGGGCGACCTGATCGAGTCGCTGGTCAAGCGCAGCGCAGGGATGAAGGATTCCAGCCAGCTGCTGCCCGGCCACGGCGGTGTGCTGGACCGTATCGACGCGCTGCTGCCGACGCTGCCGTTGGCGATGATGCTGGTCAGCCTGGGGCAGGGCGCAGCATGAGCCGCCAACGCCTGGCGGTGCTGGGGTCGACCGGGTCGATCGGCACCAATACCCTGGACGTGGTGGCGCGCCACCCCGACCGCTTCGAGGTGGTGGCGCTCACGGCTGCGACCCAGGTCGAGGTGATGTTGGCGCAGTGCGAGCAGTTTCGCCCGCGCGTGGTCGCGATGGCCAGCGCGCCACACGCGGCCGAGCTGGCCCAGAAAATCAAGCAAAAAGGCCTTCCCGTCCTAGTGGAATCTGCGCAGGCAGCTATTGAAGATATAGCGTCTGCCGATGAAGTTGATACCGTCATGGCGGCCATCGTCGGTGCTGCCGGCCTGGCGCCCTGCCTGGCGGCGGCGCGCGCGGGCAAGCGCCTGCTGCTGGCCAACAAGGAAGCGCTGGTGGTCGGTGGCGACGTGTTCCTGCGCGCTGTGCGCGAGGGTGGCGCCACGCTGCTGCCGATCGACAGCGAGCATTCGGCCATCTTCCAGTCGCTGCCGGACGACCCTGCCAGCTGGCCGGCGCGCATCGACAAGATCATTCTGACGGCGTCGGGCGGCCCGTTCCGCACCCGCGCGGTGGAGTCGCTGGCCGCTGTCACGCCCGAAGAAGCCTGCGCCCACCCTAACTGGGTCATGGGGCGCAAGATCTCGGTCGATTCGGCCACGATGATGAACAAGGCGCTGGAGGTGATCGAGGCGCGCTACCTGTTCGGCATCGGCCCGGACCAGCTCGACGTCGTGATCCACCCGCAAAGCGTCATCCACTCGATGGTGCAGTACAAGGACACGTCGGTCGTGGCGCAGCTGGGCACGCCCGACATGCGCGTGCCGATCGCCTATGGCCTGTCCTGGCCCGAGCGCATGGCTTCCGGCGCAGCGCCGCTGGACTTCCACGCCTTGAAGGACTTGACCTTTGAGCCCATCGACGGCGACGGCCACCGCGCGCGCTTCCCCGGGCTGGCGCTGGCCTGGGAATCGCTGCGTGGCGCGCCGGGCTCCTGCGCCGTTTTGAACGCCGCCAACGAGGTCGCGGTGGCGGCCTTTCTGGACCGCCAGATCCGCTTTGACCAGATTCACCACGTCAACCGCGCCACGCTAGACGCTGTCCTGCCCGAATCCCCCGACAGCTTGGAAGCCCTGCTGGCGCTGGACGCGCAAGCCCGCGCTGCCGCGGGTCAGGCCGTACAGCGCCTGGCGTCCTGAACTTTCGCCCCCGTCACGGACCTCAGAACCATGCTGATGACTTTGTTGGCCTTTGTCGTGGCGCTGGGCCTCTTGATCGCCATTCACGAGTGGGGCCACTACCGCATGGCTGTAGCCCGCGGTGTGAAGGTGCTGCGCTTTTCGGTCGGTTTTGGCAAGACCCTCCTGCGATTCAAGCCCAAGAAGCAGCGGCCGGGGCAGGACACGGAATTCGTCGTTGGTGCGATTCCCTTCGGTGGCTACGTCAAGATGCTTGATGAGCGCGAAGGCGAGGTGCCCGAGGCCGACCGCGCCATGGCTTTCAACACCCAGCCGCTGCTGTCGCGCGCTCTGATCGTGGCTGCGGGCCCGGTCGCCAACCTGGTGCTGGCGGTGCTGCTGTACGCCGTCGTCAACTGGGTCGGCGTGGACGAGCCGCGCGCGGTGTTGTCGCCGCCCGTGGCTGGCTCGCTGGCGCAAGCCGCGGGGCTGCAGGGGGGCGAACTGGTGCGCGCCGCTGGGCTGGAGGGGGGCGAGCTGGCCCCCGTTGCTTCGTTTGAAACCTTGCGCTGGGTGTTGACCCGTGGCGCGCTGGATGGCCAGGACGTGGTGCTGGAAGTGGCGCGCGGTGGCGACGGCCCCTCGCGCGAAGTGCGCCTGCCTTTGTCCACATTGACGCGCAAGGACCCGGACGCCCAGCTTTTCCGCACGATTGGCCTCGTATCGCCGCTGACCGAGCCGGTGATCGGCGAAGTGATGGCCGGCGGCGCGGCAGCGCGGGCGGGCTTGCAGGCGGGCGACCGCGTGCTGCGCGTCGGAACGATGCCGGTGGCCGATGGGCAACAGTTGCGGGAATGGATCCGCGCTTCCGGAAAAGCCGGCGCGCCGGCCGCTACCGACTGGCAGATCGTGCGCGACGGGCAAGCCCAGGTGGTGAAGGTCCAGCCCGATGCTGTGGACGACAAGGGCACACGCATTGGCCGCATTGGTGCGATGGTGGGCTCGCCGCCCGCCATGGTCACGGTCCGCCAGGGGCCTGTTCAGGGCCTGTGGTCCGGCGTCGTGCGGGTGTGGGAAGTCTCCACCTTGTCGCTGCGGCTGCTGGGCCGGATGCTGGTCGGCGAGCTGTCGCTGAAGAACCTGAGCGGTCCGATCGCCATTGCCGACTACGCGGGCAAGTCCGCAGCGCTCGGGTTGACGTACTACCTGGGCTTTCTCGCCTTCATCAGCGTGAGCCTGGGGGTGCTGAATCTGCTGCCGGTACCGGTCCTCGATGGAGGGCACCTGATGTATTATCTTTGGGAGGCGGTCACGGGCAAACCGGTGGAGGGTGTGTGGCTCGAGCGGCTCCAATACGTGGGCATGTTCCTGCTGCTGTCCATGATGGCCATTGCGATGTTCAACGACATCACCCAGCGCCTAGGCTAGAACCATTGTGACCCGCAGGTCACGCCAATCATTGCATCCATGAAGTCAATCGCTCAACGATTCCGCCTGCGCTCCGTGACCACGTTGGTCACATTGGCCCTTGCATCGCAAATGGCTTGGGCGGTGGACCCGTTCACCGTGCGCGACATCCGGGTGGAAGGCCTGCAGCGCGTGGAACCCGGCACCGTCTTCGCGTCGCTGCCCGTGCGTGTGGGTGAAACCTACAACGACGAAAAAGGCGCGGCCGCCATCCGCGCGCTGTTCGGCCTGGGTTTGTTCACCGACGTGCGCCTGGACGTCAGCGGCGATGTGCTGGTCGTGATCGTGCAGGAGCGTCCCACGGTTGCCTCGGTGGACTTTGCGGGCAACAAGGAATTCAGCAACGAAGTGCTGCAAGGCGTTCTGCGGGATTCGGGCCTGTCGTCCGGTCGCCCGTACGACCGCGCGCTGGTCGACCGCATTGAGCAGGAACTGAAGCGCCAGTACATCAACAAGAGCCTGTATGGCGCCGAAGTGGTGACCACCGTGACGCCGATGGAGCGCAACCAGGTCCGATTGACCTTCAACATCACCGAAGGCCGCGCGGCCCGCATCAAGGACATTCAGATCCTGGGCAACAAGGCGTTTTCGGAGGGCCAGCTCAAGGATTTGTTTGAACTGGACACCGGTGGCTGGCTGTCGTGGTACACCAAGACCGACCAGTATTCCCGCACCAAGCTGAACGCCGACCTGGAAGCCCTGCGCTCGTTCTACTTGGCGCGCGGCTATTTGGACTTCAAGATCGATTCCACACAGGTGGCGATGTCGCCCGACAAGGAAGCCATCTCCGTCACGGTCAACGTCTCCGAAGGCGACCGCTTCGCGGTATCTGGCGTCTCGCTGGATGGCAATTACCTGGAAAAGGACGACGAGTTCAAGTCGCTCATCACCATCAAGCCGGGTGAGGCCTACAACGCCGACCAGGTGGCTGAAACGACCAAGGCGTTCACCGACCATTTCGGCAACTATGGTTACGCGTTTGCGCAGGTGGAAGCGGTGCCCGAAGTGGACCGCACCAACAACCGCGTGGCGCTGACGCTCAAATCCGAGCCAGGTCGCCGCGCCTATGTGCGGCGCATCAACGTGCAAGGCAACACGCGCACCCGCGACGAGGTGATTCGGCGCGAATTCCGCCAGTACGAATCGTCCTGGTACGACGCCGACCGCATTCGGCTGTCGCGCGACCGGGTCGACCGCTTGGGCTACTTCACCGAACTGTCAGTAACCTCGGCCGAAGTCCCCGGGGCGCCTGACCAGGTGGACCTCAACGTCGAGGTCAAGGAAAAACCCACTGGCAACATCTCTATCGGTGCGGGCTACTCGTCGGCGGAAAAGCTGTCCTTCACCTTCGGCCTGGCGCAGGAGAACGTGTTCGGCTCGGGCAACCGACTGGACCTGCAGCTCAACACCGGCAAGTTCAACCGCACGGTCGTGATCAGTACGACCGACCCGTACTTCACCGCCAACGGTGTGTCGCGTACGGTCGACCTGTACTACAAAACCCAGAAGCCGTACCAGGACCAGGGCGGCAACTACACCTTGGTGACCATGGGCGCCGGTCTCAAGTTCGGCGTGCCGATCACCGAGATCGACACGGTCTACCTGGGCCTCAACGCCGAGCGCACCCGCATCAAGCCGGGCACCAACATCCCGGCGTCGTACCTGGCCTACGCCAACAAGTTTGGCTACACCAGCACCTCGTTCCCCTTCACGCTGGGCTGGTCGCGCGATTCGCGTGACAGTGCTTTGGCCCCGACGTCCGGTCGTTACCAGCGCCTGCTGGGCGAGTTGGGCTTGTTGGGCGATGCGCGCTACGTCAAGGCCAACTACCAGTACCAACAGTACGTGCCGCTCAGCAAGCAGTACACGCTGGCCTTCAACGGCGAACTGGGCTGGGGCAAGGGCCTGAGTGGCCGCCCATTCCCGGTGTTCAAGAACTTCTATTCGGGCGGCTTGGGCTCGGTGCGCGGCTACGAGCAGTCCACGCTCGGCCCGCGTGACGTGACCGGCGCTTTCACGGGCGGCACGCGCAAGTTCACGCTGAACACCGAATTCATCACGCCCTTCCCGGGCGCGGGCAACGACCGCACGCTGCGCCTGTTCGGCTTCTTTGACATCGGCGCGCTGTACGGTGACGGCGAGAAAATCTCCGGCGATGCGCTGCGCTACTCCACGGGTATCGGCTTCAGCTGGATTTCGCCGCTCGGCCCCCTGCGTTTCGCGTTTGCCGTGCCGCTGCGCAAGAAGCCCGGCGATAGAATCCAGCGTTTCCAATTCCAGATCGGGACTTCGTTTTGAAGCAGTACTTTTCTCAGGGCCTGATGGCGCTGGCGGTCACGGGCGCCGCGGTGCTCAGCCCGATGGCCATGGCGCAGGACCCGGCGCGCATTGGCTTTGTCAACACCGACCGCATGCTGCGTGAGGCCACGTCCGCCAAGACCGCCCAGACCAAGCTGGAGCAGGAGTTTTCGCGTCGCGAAAAGGAAATCGACGACGCAGGCAATGCCCTGAAAACCGCGTCCGACCGCTTCGAGCGTGAAGCGCCCACCATGGCCGAAAGCGCGCGCCAGTCGCGTCAGCGCCAGTTGATGGACCAGGACCGAGAGTTTCAGCGCAAGCGCCGAGAATTCCAGGAAGATCTGAACTCCCGCAAGCAGGAAGAGCTGCAGCAGATTCTTGACCGCGCCAACCGCGTCGTGAAGCAGGTGGCCGAGGCCGAGAAGTACGACGTCATCCTGCAAGAGGCGGTCTACGTCAACCCCAAGCTGGACATCACCGACAAGGTGATCAAAGCGCTGAACGGCGCCAAGTGAGCGGGCCCTGGCTGGCCTGGCTCCAACGTTTTCCCTTCGTGAAGTAGTGAAGTGACCCTGCGAGCCGGAGCCATCGTCCAATCCCTCGGCGGCGAGTTGTTCGGTGACCCCGACCGCCTGATCACGCGGCTCGCGCCGCTCGAAACCGCCGGTCCGTCCGAACTCAGCTACCTCGTCTCTGCCCGGATGGTCGGGTTGCTGGCCAACACGCAAGCCGGCTGCATCATCGTTTCGCAAGCCACCGCAGCCGCCGCGCGCGAACGCGGCGATTGCATCGTTTGCGACGACCCCCACCTGTACTTTGCGCGCGTCACACAGATGTGGCGTCGTCTGCACAGCACCCCGCGCCCGCGTATTCACCCCAGCGCGGTGGTGGAAGAGGGCGCCTTCGTCGACCCCACCGCCAGCGTCGGCGCCTTGAGCTTCGTCGGTCGCGGCGCGCGCATCGGCGCCGGCACGGTCATCAAGGAGCGCGTCACCATTGGAGAGGATTGCACGCTTGGCGCGCGTTGCCTGATCCAGAGTGGCGCCGTGATCGGCGGTGACGGCTTCGGCTTTGCCGGACACGAAGGCACCTGGGTCAAGATTGAGCAGTTGGGCGCGGTGCGCATCGGCGACGACGTCGAAATTGGCGCCAACACCTGCGTCGACCGCGGCGCGCTGGACGACACCGTGATCGAAGACGGCGTCAAGCTCGACAACCTGATCCAGATCGGCCACAACACCCACATCGGCAAGCACACGGCGATGGCCGGCTGCGTTGGCGTGGCGGGCAGCGCGCGCATCGGCGCGTACTGTACGGTGGGTGGCGCGGGCATGATCTCGGGTCACATCAGCATCGCCGACCACGTGCACGTCACGGCCGGGACGCTGGTGTCGCGCTCGCTCACCAAGCCGGGGCATTACACCGGCTTCTTCCCTGTCGACGAAAATAGCGAGTGGGAAAAGAACGCCGCCACGCTCAGGCAGCTGTATCGGCTGCGTGACCGCATCAAGCAGCTTGAGCGTCGCCTCGCTGAATCTGAAGAACAATAAGCCTTTGGCGCTTGCTGGACAAGCGCGGGAAGCTATGAATTTGAGAGCAAATGCCATGATGGACATCCACCACATCCTGACCAAGCTGCCGCACCGCTACCCCTTCCTGCTGGTCGACCGGGTGCTCAACATCGATCTTGAAGCCAAGACCATCCGGGCGCTCAAGAACGTGACGGTGAATGAACCTTGCTTCACCGGCCACTTCCCCAAACGCCCGGTCTTTCCGGGCGTTTTGATGCTGGAGGCGTTGGCGCAGGCCTGCGCGCTGCTGTCGTTCGAGGTCACCGGCCTGTCGCTGGACGACGAGTCTGTCTTCTATTTTGTGGGCGTGGATGGGGCGCGCTTCAAGCGCCCTGTCGAGCCTGGCGACCAGTTGATTCTGGACGGCGCGCTGGAGCGCGTGCGCGGCGGCATCTACCGCTACAACTGCACCGCGTCGGTCGACGGGGAGATGGCGGCCGAAGCCGTGATCATGTGCACCATGCGCAAGGTGGTATGAGCGGCCGCGCACAGGTAGCGGCAGGGAAAGGGCGCTGATTTGGCGCGCATTCATCCCACGGCGCTGATCGATGCGGCGGCAGAACTGGCGGACGATGTCGAGGTCGGCGCCTATTCGGTCATCGGCCCGCACGTGCGCATCGGCGCGGCTTCGCACATCGGCCCGCATTGCGTGATCGAGGGGCACACCACGCTCGGCCAGAGCAACCGGGTCTTCCAGTTCGCCAGCCTGGGCGCTGCGCCGCAGGACAAGAAGTACGCAGGTGAGCCCACGCGCCTGGAGATCGGTGACGGCAACACGATCCGAGAATTCGTCACCATCAACACCGGCACGGTGCAGGACGCGGGCGTCACCCGCGTCGGCAATGACAACTGGATCATGGCCTACGTGCACGTTGCGCACGATTGTCAGCTGGGCGACCACATCATCCTGGCCAACTCGGTGCAACTGGCTGGCCATGTGCACTTGGGCGACTGGGTATTTCTGGGCGGGTTGACCGGGGTGCATCAGTTCGTGCGCGTCGGCGCTCACGCGATGACAGCGTTTCAGTCGCGTCTGGCGCAGGACGTCCCCCCGTTTGTCACCGCGGGCGGCAACCCGGCCGAGGCACAAAGCATCAACGCCGAGGGTCTGCGCCGGCGCGGCTACACGTCCGAACGCATCGCGCTGGTCAAGCAGATGTACCGCCTGCTGTACCGCAAAGGGCTGACGCTGGACGCAGCGCGCCAGCAGATCGACGCGCTGCGTGGCGAAGTGCCGGAGGCCGATGCCGACATCGCGTTGATGCAATCGTTTTTGATGCAGGCCACGCGCGGCATCGTGCGCTGACAGCGTTCTTGGCTCAAGGAGAGGTCTCATGAAAATCACCCATGCTCTGGTTGCCGTGGCCGCGTTCTGGTCGCTTGGCGCTGTCGCGGCGCCGCCCACCGATGCGTCGATCCAGGAGCTGCTCAAGGTGACGCGTTCTGAATCGATGATGGAAAACGTCAACGCCGGCATGGAGCAGGTGATGCGCGCCGCCATGAACGACGTGCAACAGCGTGAGAAGCTGACGCCGGCACAGCAAAAGGCGTTGGACCAATTCCCTGCGCGCTTTGCGGCGCTGGTTCAGCAGGAATCGAGTTGGGCCACGATGGAGCCCGAGATCGTCGCGGTCTACCGTGATAGCTTCACGCAGGAGGAGATCGATGCGCAGCTGGCGTTCTACCGCTCGCCAGGCGGCCAAGCCGTGATTGCCAAAATGCCCATGGTCATGCAGAAGTCCATGGAAATGAGCCAGCGCCAGATGCACCGCCTCATGCCCAAAATGCAGGCGTTGATGAAAGAGACACTCAGCGACGCCAAGGCCGCCAAATGACGCGGGCGGCCCGTTGCAGCCTGGCGCTGCGACGGCCGAGGTCTGGCTTAGCGACCACGCCATGAACGAGTTGGAAGCACGCCTGCTGCAACCGCGCTACGCGGTCTGCAGCTTTTGTGAAGACGACCCTAAAGGCGGTGTGTCCATCACGGTCAACCTGCGCCCCTTCAAGCTGGACGGAGAAAGCATCAGCACCGATGTGTGCATCGAGGATGTGGCCGTCGGCTGCCATGACTTCGCTGCGCTGGCCGGGCGCGAATACCACTTCATCCCTCTGGCCGACGACGCGCCTGGGGCGTCGCTCTACCTGCGTGGCCGTCACCACCCGGTGGATGTCACCACCGTGGCCGTTGGTCCGCTGGGCGACGACGAGATGCCGCTGCACATGCGCGGCGCCATCGAATACACCGCCTTTCACAGTGCCGAAACCCACGCCATCCCCTTTGACTGGCACACCCGCCTGCGCCTGCCCGCCAGCGCGACGGCCCTGCAGCGCATCGTCGACCGCGCGTCGCCCAAGCCGGCGCCAGCGGCCCGCGCGACCTGGGGCAGGTGATGCGCATGGCGTTGCCGCAACTGGTGTACGACGACCAGACCGCCGCGCTGGCGTCGCTGGTCAAGGCGCGTTTGGGCGTGCGCTAAAGGGGGCCAGCCTTGACCAAGCCGCCAAACACCGCGCCGCCGCAGGGCAACAGCGCTTCGCGCTTCGCCCTGGTCGCAGGCGAAGCCTCAGGCGATCTGCTGGCCGGGCATTTGCTGGCCGCCCTGCGCCAGCGCTGGCCGGGTCTGCACAGCGCCGGCATCGGCGGTGCGCACATGGCCGCGCAGGGCTTTGACGCCTGGTGGCCGGTTGAAAAGCTGTCCGTGCGCGGCTACCTGGAAGTGCTGCCACGCCTGCCCGAGTTGCTGCGCCTGCGCCGCCAGCTGGGCGACCGGCTGCTGGCGGAGCGGCCGGACCTGTTCATCGGCGTTGACGCGCCCGACTTCAACTTCGACCTCGAGGCGCGGCTGAAGGCGGGCGGACTCAAGACCCTGCATTTCGTCAGCCCCTCGTTCTGGGCCTGGCGGCCGGAGAAGCTGCAAAAGCTGCAGCGCGCCGCCGACCATGTGTTGTGCCTGTTCCCGTTCGAGCCCGAGCTGCTGCAGGCCGCGGGCATCGCCGCCACCTACGTCGGCCATCCGCTGGCGCAGGCGATTCCGATGCAGACGGACCAGGCCGCGGCGCGCGCCGCGCTGGGCATCGGCGCGCACGGCCCGGTGGTTGCCTTGCTGCCAGGCAGCCGCCGGGCCGAGGTTGATCACCTGGGTTCACGCTTCTTTCAGGCTGCGGCCCTGGTGCAATCTGCGAGGCCAGCTACGCAATTCATAGTGCCTGCGGTGCCGTACCTGTTGCCGCAAGTGCGTGCGTTGGCGGCGGCCAGCGGTCTGGGCAACGCCGTTCACGTCGTCGAAGGGCAGTCGCACGCCGCCCTGGCCGCGTGCGACCTTACGCTGATCGCCAGCGGCACGGCCACGCTGGAGGCAGCGCTGTTCCACAAGCCCATGGTCATCGCCTACGCCATGCCCGCGCTCAGCTACCACCTGATGTGGCGCAAGCGCCAGCTGCCCTGGGTCGGTCTGCCCAACATCCTGTGCGCGCCGCGCACCTGGCTGCACCGGCCGGCCGGTGTGCCAGCGCGGGTCTGGGCGGACAAGCCCGACGCGCCCTTCGTTGTGCCTGAGCTGGTGCAGCACGCGGCCACCCCTGCCGCGCTGGCGGCGGCAGTGCTGGGCTGGCTGGACGCGCCTGAGACAATGGCGGCCACGACCGCGCGCTTCGAGCAACTGCACGCCGAACTGCGCCGCCCCACCGCCCAACTCGCCACCGATGCGATCCAAACGCTTCTTGACCGCTGAACAGACCGCGCTGGACTGGTCCGCACCCGGCCTGTGCGCGGGCGTGGACGAAGCGGGCCGAGGGCCGCTGGCTGGCCCCGTGGTCGCTGCGGCCGTGATCCTGGACCCGCGCAAGCCCATTGCCGGCCTGGCCGATTCCAAGGCGCTGACGGCGCGCCGGCGCGAGCAGCTGTTTGCCGAGATTTGCGAGAAGGCGCTGTGCTGCTCCATCGCCGAGGCCAGCACCGCCGAGATCGACACCCTCAACATCCTGCAGGCCACGCTGCTCGCCATGCGCCGCGCGGTCGAAGGCCTGCGCCTGCCGCCCACGCTGGTGCGGGTGGACGGCAATCGCCTGCCGGTGCTGCCGATGCGGGCCGAAGCCGTGGTCGGCGGCGATGCGCTGGTGGCGGAAATCTCGGCCGCGTCGATTTTGGCCAAGGTGCACCGCGACCGCTGGTGCGTGCAGATCGACGCGGTCTGGCCGCACTACGGCTTTGCCACGCACAAGGGCTACGGCACGGTCGCGCACCTGGCGGCCCTGCGTGAACACGGCGCGTGTGAACACCATCGCCGCAGCTTCGCCCCCGTGGCGCAAGTGTTGGGTCGGGTGACGCGTGTCACCCTGGAGCGCGCGCGGTGAGCGAGGCCGGCCCCGTCTTCATCCAGTCGCGCGACAACGCGCTGGTCAAGGACTTGCGCCGGCTGGCGCAGGACAACGGCGCCTACCGCAAGCAGGGCCGCGTCTGGGTGGAGGGCGACCACCTGTGCCGCGCCGCCCTGGCGCGCGGCTGGCGCCCGGCGATGGCCGTGTTTTCTGAGTCTTATTGGCCTCTGGCCCTAGCGGAGATTGCGCAAGCAGCTCCTAAAAACATAGTATTGGCCGATGCGTTGATGGCGGGCATCAGCGGGCTGGAATCGCCCGCACCGCTGGCTTTCGTGTTGGACCTGCCCGAGGCGCCCGCGCTGGCAGCGGACGCGCCCAGCGTGGTGCTGGACCGCGTGCAGGACGCGGGCAACGTCGGCTCCATCCTGCGCAGCGCCGGGGCCTTTGGCTTTGGCCAGGTGCTGGCGCTGAAAGGCACGGCGGCGCTGTGGTCGCCCAAGGTCTTGCGCGCCGGCATGGGTGCGCATTTCGGCCTGCGCTTGGTGGAAGGGTTGGCGCCTGACGACCTGGCCGCGCTGCAGGTGCCGCTGGTCGTCACCAGCTCGCACCAGGGCGATTGGCTGCACCGCGCCGTCTTGCCCTGGCCTTGCGCCTGGGTCATGGGGCACGAAGGGCAGGGCGTGGGCGCGGCGCTGGCCGAGCGCGCGGCGCAGGCGGTGCGCATCGCCCAGCCGGGGGGTGAGGAATCGCTCAACGTCGCGGCGGCGGCGGCCATCTGCCTGCACGCCAGCGCCGCGCAAAACGCCACGGCTCAGGGTGTCTAGGGCCCTGCCGGGGCAGGGGAGATGGCCGCCTGCGCGCTATAATCGGCGGCTTTTCTCGAAACCGCGTCGCCCGACCGCTGTCAAGGCCTTTTTCCATCTGAGATGAGCCGCGCGGCGCGCCGCGTGGCCAGGCAAGAGCGGGCGACCGTCAGACAACGGAGTACCCCGTGCTTTCCACCTTGAGCGGGAAACATCCCGCCGCCATCCTGGCCCTTGCCGATGGCACGGTCTTCATCGGTCAATCCATCGGTGCCGCCGGCCAGACGGTCGGCGAAGTGGTGTTCAACACCTCGATCACCGGTTACCAGGAAATCCTGACCGACCCCAGCTACTGCCAGCAGCTGGTCACGCTGACCTACCCCCACATCGGCAACTACGGCACCAACGCCGAAGACGTCGAATCGGCCAAGATCCACGCCGCCGGCCTGATCGTGCGCGATTTGCCGCTGCTCGCCAGCAACTTCCGCAGCGACGCCTCGCTCAGCGACTACCTGCAGCGCGCGGGCGCCGTCGCCATCGCCGGCATCGACACGCGCCAGCTCACGCGCCTGCTGCGCGACAAGGGCGCGCAAAACGGCGCCATCCTGGCGCTGGCCGCGGGCGAAGTCGCCGGGCAGGCGCAGATTGACGCCGCCCTGGCCGCCGCCCGCGCCGTGCCGCCAATGAGCGGGCTGGACCTGGCCAAGGTCGTGACCACCGATGCGCCCTACAGCTGGGACCAGGCCGAATGGCAGCTGGGCGAAGGCTACAGCGTGCAGGCCGCGCCGCGTTTCAAGGTCGTGGCCTACGACTTCGGCGTCAAGTACAACATCCTGCGCATGCTGGCCGAGCGCGGTTGCGCGCTGACCGTGGTGCCTGCGCAGACGACGGCGGCCGAGGTGTTGGCGATGCAGCCAGACGGCGTTTTCCTGTCCAACGGCCCCGGCGACCCGCAGCCGTGCGACTACGCCATCACCGCCGCGCGCACGCTGATCGACAGCGGCCTGCCGGTGTTCGGCATCTGCCTGGGCCACCAGATCATGGCACTGGCGGCCGGCGCCAAGACCTTCAAGATGGCCAACAGCCACCACGGCGCCAACCACCCGGTCAAGGACCTGGACAGCGGCCGCGTCAGCATCACCAGCCAGAACCATGGCTTTGCGGTGGCGCTGGATTCGCTGCCCGACTCTCTGCGCGCCACGCACGTCAGCCTGTTCGACGGCACGCTTCAAGGGCTTGAAGTGAAGGGCAAGCCGGCGTTCTGCTTCCAGGGCCACCCCGAAGCCTCGCCCGGCCCGCACGATATCGGCTACCTGTTCGACCGTTTCATAGAAAACATGGCGAAGGCCGGCGCTGGATCTGCGCAGCCAGCTACCAAAAAGGGAGTGACCACCGCATGAAGCTCTACAGCTTTCCCCAGGCCACGCTGGAAAAGGCGATCGCCAAGCGCATGCTGTCCATGGTGTCGCCGCACAAGGAATGGTTTGTCGACCGCTGGTCGCAAAAGCCCTACAAGAAGTCCTTCATGGACTTGAAGGCCATGCCGCTGATCACCTTCGTGGCCAAGGGCAAGACCTGGACCGACGAAGAATTCAACGGCGAACTGGCGGCTTGGGACGTGAAGTTCTACGACGCCGAAGTCGAAGTCCTGCGCCCCATGGTGGAAGGCGACGGTCTGCTGCAGCTGATGCAGAAGAACGTGCCGGCCGAGCGCGTGCAGGCGCTGCTGCGCAAGCTGGACGAGGACCGCCATGCCTGATCACCGGGCCCGTGCCCTGCGTGGCGCCGTTGCGCGCCTGGGCGTCGCCTGCGCGATCGTTGCTGGCCTGGCCGGTTGTGCGCAAATGGGCGGCGCCGGCCCGGTGCCACCCGCGCGGGTGGAGCGGCTGGAAGCGCTGTTCGTGCAGACCGTGCCGATCGGCTGGATGGTGGACCGCATTGCGGCGACCAACGCCAATTGGCCGTTCCAGCAGCACATGGGCAAGGTGACGCCGACGCAGCTCAGCTGTGTGCGGGGCCAGATGACCAACGAGAAGGTATCGGCAACGCAGCGCGAAGATGCGCGCGCCTTTGCGCGCCGCTACCCGGACCGCGTCGACGAAGCGATCCAGCTGTTGGAAGGCGGTGCCGCCGAGGTCACGAACCTGCTGATGCGCGCCGGCGCGGGGCAGGCGGTCACCGGCCGTCCTGTCAACAACCGCAGCCTGATGGAAGCCATGTCGGCCAAACAGCTCCACGCCTTTTCCGAGCTGACCCAGGGCGCGCGCTATACCGAGCTGCGCCAGGCGCTGCGCCTGGACGGCGTCACCAATGCGGGCACGGGCCCGGAAGCGCGTCGCCGCGGCTACAAGGTGGGCCAGGACCTGATGGTTGGGCCGCTGTTGTCGGCGATGGACGCGTGCCAGGTCCCGCCCGCGGTGCTGGTCGACAAGGCCGGGACACCCACGTGAGCCAGTGGGCGGTGCGCATGGCGGTGCCAGCGGTCGCGGCGGTTGCCGCCCTGCTGGCCGGCTGCGCGCGTCTGCCCATCACCGGGGCGCCCAGCGCGGAAGAGCGCTTTGCCAACGCTTACATCGAATTGCTGCCCGTGGGCGCGCTGATGGACCATTCCGCCGCCAACGACCCGCACTGGCCCTTGGGCGACAAGGCCGATCTGCTGAGCGATCGGCAGATGGTCTGCATGCGCCAGGCCCTGACCTCGAACGAGGTCGACGCCGCGCAGCGCCAGCTGGCGCAGGCGTACGCCCAGGCCCATCCCGACACCCTGGCGGCGGACCTGGACGTGCTGGAAGGCGGCGCGGCCCGCCTCATCGGCCAGGCCATGCGCCAAGGCGCGGGTCTGCGCGTGACCGAGCGCCCGCCCACCGCCGATGAAGCGCGTGCCCTGGCCGCGTTTGCCACCGATGCGCGCTACGCCAATCTGCGCCAGGCCACCGGGCTGGAGCGACTGGCCGGTGGCGCGCCCGCCGCTGCGAACCAGCGCGGCAAGGACATCTCGAATGTCCTCACTGTGAAATTTCTGACCGACGCTTTCCTGCGTTGCCATATTCCGGTCAAGCTTTTGTATTGACCGCCAAGCCATGCCCAAACGTACCGATCTGAAAACCATCCTCATCATTGGCGCCGGCCCCATCGTGATTGGCCAGGCCTGTGAATTCGACTATTCCGGCGTGCAGGCCTGCAAGGCATTGCGCGAAGAGGGCTACAAGGTCGTCCTGATCAACAGCAACCCCGCCACGATCATGACCGACCCGGCCACGGCCGACGTCACCTACATCGAGCCCATTACCTGGCAAACGGTTGAGAAGATCATCGCCAAGGAGCGCCCCGACGCCATCCTGCCCACCATGGGCGGCCAGACCGCGCTGAACTGCGCGCTGGACCTGTGGAAGAACGGCGTACTGGCCAAGTACAACGTCGAGCTGATTGGTGCCACGCCCGAGGCCATCGACAAGGCCGAAGACCGCCTGAAGTTCAAAGAGGCCATGACCAAGATCGGCCTCGGTTCGGCGCGCTCGGGCATCGCCCACAGCATGGACGAAGCCTGGGCCGTGCAAAAGCAGGTCGGTTTCCCCACCGTGATCCGCCCCAGTTTCACGCTGGGCGGGACGGGCGGCGGCATTGCCTACAACCCGGAAGAATTCGAGACCATCTGCAAGCGCGGCCTGGAAGCGTCGCCCACCAACGAGCTGCTGATCGAAGAGTCGCTGCTCGGCTGGAAAGAGTACGAGATGGAGGTCGTGCGCGACAAGGCTGACAACTGCATCATTGTGTGCTCGATCGAGAACCTAGACCCGATGGGCGTGCACACGGGCGATTCGATCACCGTGGCCCCCGCGCAGACGCTGACGGACAAGGAATACCAGCTCATGCGTAACGCCAGCATCGCGGTGCTGCGCGAGATCGGCGTGGACACGGGCGGCTCCAACGTGCAGTTCTCGGTCAACCCGAAGGACGGCCGCGTCATCGTGATCGAGATGAACCCGCGCGTGTCGCGCTCGTCGGCTCTGGCGTCGAAGGCCACGGGCTTTCCCATCGCCAAGGTCGCGGCCAAGCTGGCCATCGGCTACACGCTGGACGAGCTGCGCAACGACATCACCGGCGGCGCCACGCCCGCGAGCTTCGAGCCGAGCATCGACTACGTCGTCACCAAGATCCCGCGCTTCGCGTTCGAGAAATTCCCCGCTGCCGACGACCGCCTGACCACGCAGATGAAGAGTGTGGGTGAGGTCATGGCGATTGGCCGCACCTTCCAGGAATCCTTCCAGAAAGCGCTGCGCGGCCTGGAGGTCGGCGTGGACGGGATGAACGAGAAAACCCAGGACCGCGAATGGCTTGAGAAAGAGTTGGGCGAACCTGGCCCGGACCGCATCTGGTTCGTGGGCGACGCGTTCGCCGCCGGCTGGTCGCTGGACGAAGTGCACGCCATCACCAAGATCGACAAGTGGTTCTTGGTGCAGATCGAAGAGATCATCAAGATCGAGCTGGACCTGGACAAGCATACCGAAGCCCTGGGCGACAAGGCGCTCGATGCGCTCTCGAAAGAGGAGCTGTTCACGCTGAAGCGCAAAGGCTTCTCGGACCGTCGCCTGGCCAAGCTGCTGAAGACCACCGACAAGTCCGTGCGCGAGCGCCGCCGCGCGCTGAACGTGCGTCCGGTCTACAAGCGCGTGGACACCTGCGCCGCCGAGTTCGCCACCAACACCGCCTACATGTACTCGACCTACGAAGTCGAGTGCGAGGCCGCGCCAACCGACAAGAAGAAGATCATGGTGCTGGGCGGGGGCCCCAACCGCATCGGCCAGGGCATCGAATTCGACTACTGCTGCGTGCACGCCGCGCTGGCGATGCGCGAAGACGGGTACGAGACCATCATGGTCAACTGCAACCCGGAAACCGTATCGACCGACTACGACACGTCCGACCGCCTGTACTTCGAGCCGCTGACGCTGGAAGACGTGCTGGAGATCGTCGACAAGGAAAAGCCCACCGGCGTGATCGTGCAGTACGGCGGCCAGACGCCGCTGAAGCTGGCGCTGGGCCTGGAAGCCGAAGGCGTGCCCATCATCGGCACCAGCCCTGACATGATCGACGCGGCCGAAGACCGCGAGCGCTTCCAGAAGCTGCTGAACGATCTGGGCCTGCGCCAGCCGCCCAACGCCACCGCCCGCACCGAGGCCGAGGCGCTGGAAAAGGCCGCCGCCCTGGGCTACCCCTTGGTGGTGCGCCCCAGCTACGTGCTGGGCGGCCGTGCCATGGAGATCGTGCACGAGCAGCGCGACCTCGAGCGCTACATGCGCGAAGCCGTCAAGGTCAGCAACGATTCGCCGGTGCTGCTGGACCGCTTCCTGAACGACGCCATCGAATGCGACGTGGACGCGCTGTGCGACGGCCAGCGCGTCTTCATCGGCGGTGTGATGGAGCACATCGAGCAGGCCGGCGTGCATTCGGGCGACTCGGGTTGCTCGCTGCCGCCGTACTACCTGAAGCAATCGACAGTGGACGAGCTGAAGCGCCAGACCGCCGCCATGGCCAAGGCCCTGAATGTGGTGGGCCTGATGAACGTGCAGTTCGCCATCCAGGAAAAGCCACAGGAAGACGGCAGCAAGCAGGACGTGATCTACGTGCTGGAAGTCAACCCGCGCGCCAGCCGCACCGTGCCCTTCGTCAGCAAGGCCACCGGCATCCAGCTGGCCAAGGTGGCGGCGCGCTGCATGGCGGGCCAGTCGCTGGATTCGCAGGGCATCGGCGCGGAAGTCACGCCGCCGTACTTCAGCGTGAAGGAGGCGGTCTTCCCCTTCGTCAAATTCCCGGGCGTGGACACCATCCTCGGCCCCGAGATGAAGTCCACCGGCGAGGTGATGGGCGTCGGCAAGTCCTTTGGCGAGGCCTATGTCAAGGCCCAGATGGGCGCGGGCGAGCGCCTGCCGCGCCCGCTGAAGGCCGACGGCACGCCCAGCGGCAAGGTCTTCCTCACCGTCAAGAACAGCGACAAGCCGCAGGCCGTGCAGATCGCGCGCGACCTGCACGCCATGGGCTTCGGCCTGGTCGCCACGCGCGGCACCGCCGCCGCTATTGAGGCGGCCGGTGTGCCGGTGCAGACCATCAACAAGGTGACCGAAGGGCGCCCGCACATCGTCGACGCCATCAAGAACGGCGAGATCGTCATGGTGATCAACACCGTCGAAGAGCGCCGCAACGCCATCGCCGATTCGCGCCAGATCCGCACCAGCGCGCTGCTGGGCCGCCTGACCACCTTCACCACCATTGCCGGCGCCGAAGCCGCGGTGGAGGGCATGAAGTTCATGGACAAGCTCGGCGTGATCTCGGTGCAGGAGATGCACGCGCAGTTGGCGACTTCGGCCTAAGCCGGGCGCCGCTGCCTCGCTGCGCCGCTAGCTATCCGGTGGCTTGGCGGTTTGAAGCGTCAGGCGATCGGTGCCTGATTCGGGGCAGACCAGCTTAGGGTGATGGGCGCCTTGCGGGTGAACAAGGCCATGTGCCCATCGATCACTTCGCGGCCATTGGTTAACTGTTCTTCGCGCTCGGCGCTGCAAGTGAAGCGGAGGGTGGTTGCCGTGGCGCGCATCTCGCACATACCCCACGGAAAGCTGACGGTGCCGCGCTCCGCGTCGCACTCAGCCGGTACCTTGCGACCAAAGTGGTAACAGAGGCGCCGCATGATGCGGCTGGCTTCCGGGGTGGCGGCTTGGGCGTGTTGCTGGATCATCGGTTCAGGTCAAGGTCGGTGGGCAGGGCGGCTTCCGCCATGAGGATCAGGCGGCCATTGACGCTGGGCTCCAGTGTGGCCTGCACGCCCCAGACGCGGGCGACCAGCTCAGATGTCAGCACCTCGCTGGGTGCGCCGACCGCCTGAGCGCGGCCATTGCCCAGCACCAGGGCCTGCTGGCAGAAGCGCAGAGCCAGGTTCAAATCGTGCAGGGCCACCATGGCGATCAGACCCTGCCGCTGCGCCAGCGTGACGACGGCCTGCAGCACGTGCAGTTGCCAACGCAGATCCAGCGCGCTGGTGGGTTCGTCCAGCAGCATGAGTTGGGGCTCGCGCACGATCACCTGGGCCAATCCGACCATCTGGCGCTGGCCGCCGGACAGTTCATCCAGCCGGCGCAGGGCGAGGGCCTGAATGCCCAGCAGGGCGACGACCTCCTCGATCGCCGCGGCGCGCCGTTCAGCCGGCCAGTCGCTGCGGTTAGCGCGCAGGCTGATCTCCAGAATTTCATACGCCAGCAGCGAGCTGGCTTGGGGCAAGCTTTGCGGCAGGTAGCCGACCTGGCGCAGGCGTTCGCGCGCCGAACTCTGTGCCAGATCGTGGCCATTCAGCTCGACGCGTCCGGTGTAGCCGCGCAGGCCTGCGACGGAGCGCAGCAGCGTCGATTTGCCGACCGCGTTCGGGCCCAACACCGCGACCACGGTGCCGGGGGTCAGCTTGGGCAGATCGACGCCCGTCAAAACGGGGCGCCGGGCTTAGCCAGCCGTCAGTTGGTGGATGCTCAGGCTCATGTCAGCCGCCGCGTGCGCCAGATTAGCGCCAGGAAAATCGGCACACCCACCAACGCGGTGATGATGCCGATGGGCAGCACAACGCCGGGGACGAGGGATTTGCTCAGAATAGAGGCGGTGGACAGCATCAGCGCGCCCGACAGCGCCGCCCCGGGCAGCATGGTGCGCTGGTCTTCGCCCAGCAGCAATCGGGCGATGTGCGGCCCCACCAGGCCGACAAAACCAATGGTCCCCACAAAAGACAGCGCGGTGGCCGTCACCAGGCTCACTCGCAGCAGCGTGACGATGCGCACGCGCTCCACCGCGATACCCAGGCTGCGCGCCTGATCTTCGCCCGAGCGCAAGGCCGTCAACGACCAGGTGTTCCTTGCCGACCAGAGGGCGCACAGCGCGAACACCGTGGTGACGATGGCGATCTTCTCCCAGGTCGCGCGCGTCAAACTGCCCATGGTCCAGAACACAATCTGCTGCAAAACGTTGTCATCGGCGACGTACTGCAAGAGCCACAACAAGGCTTCAAAGGTGAAGAGCAAGGCGATGCCGAACAGCACCACCGTTTCCACGCCAGCGCCGATGCGCCACGCCAGGAACTGGATCAGCAGGGCCGCCCCTGCGGCGCCAACGAAGGCGGACAGCGGCACCGCGATGTTCAGGTTGCCCAACTCCCACGACAATCCCAGCACCAAGGCCAACGAGGCGCCAACGGCCGATGCCGCCGCCAGACCCAGCGTGAACGGACTGGCCAGCGGGTTGTTGAGGGCGGTCTGCATCTCACCGCCGGCCAGACCCAGGCAAGCACCCACGACGACGGCCATCAGCGCGTAGGGCAAGCGCACGTCCCAGATGATGACCTGCTGTGCCTTGGTCACGCTGGTGGGTGACCACAAGGCCTGCGCCACCTCGAGTAAACCCAGGTTGGACGGTCCCAAGGCGACGTCGACCATGACGCTGCACGCCAGTCCGAGCGTCAGCAGGGCCAGCATGACCACCCGCCGCCGCGCGTGCTGGCGGTACTGAATCAAAAGAGCCGTCATGCAGATGTTGCGCGCAGAAACCGATGAAAGCCTTCGACCAGCGCACGGTCCCGCGCCATGCCGTGGTCGACGCCATCCAGTACGGTCAACCCGGTCTGCAGGGGCCACCGCCGTGCCTCAGCCACGGCCTGCAGCTGCTGGGCAAACGCGCTGGCCGTCGCGATGGGGCGCCGTTCAGCCAGTACCGCCGCGCGTTCGGGCTGAGCGCCTGCGCTGGCTTGCTCTTCGGAGCCCACGTAGAGCTGCACATGGGTGGGCGAAGACAATGCGATGCTCGACAGCAGTGCAGGCGCCTCACGCGGCAGCCAGCCCTGGTTCCACCAGAGTGACGGGCTTGCCACGAGGTAGTGGCTGAACAGATCGGGCTGAGCCAGCAGGACCTGCAGGGCAAACAAGCCAGCGTAGGAATGGCCGAACAGCGCTTGCTGGCCGCGGTCAATGGGCAGGCGTTGCGCCAGCGCAGGTATCAGCTCGGCCGCCATGAAGCGCCGCATGGCAGCAGCGCCCGGTGGGGTGTAGTCTTTTTCCCGCAGCTGGCGCGCGGCGTCGCCCGGCGTCTGGTCGATGCCCACCACAATCGGAACACGGCGGCGCGCGTGCGCAGGGCGCCGCGCCGCGTTGCGTGCCAGTTGGGCGGCCAGCGTGAAGCACGCATCACCGTCCAGCACGTAGAACACCGGCGACGGCTCTTTGGCATCGAATGCCAGCGGCCGCCAGACAGAGATGCGCCATTGGCGGCCGCTGGCGGTGTCCGTGTGGTCGTACCAATGCGCGTCGGGAATGAGGACGGGCTGAGGATCCGAGCCAGCCCAAGCAGCAGCACCCGCTCCGCCAGCGGCGATGGCCATGCAAGCGCTCCGACGAGAGATCACAGCGAGACCCAGTATTCGCCGGTCAAGGGGATCGGCATGAAGCGCTGGTACATCGTCTGCAGCGTGTCGCGGGGTTGCAGTTGCGCAAAGCGGTCGGGGTACATCCACTTGGCCAGCACCTGCAGCGCCACCACGTTGAAGGGGGAGTTGTAGAAGTGGTGCCAGATGGCGTGCGCATGGCCGGGCTGGGCCGCTTGCAACTGGTCGATGGTGCGGCGCTGCGTGGCGCGCACCAGCGACGCGCGGGCGGCAGCAGGCGTTGCGTCAGCGCCCAGCACGATGCGCCGCGGTGACTTCTCCACCGTCGCCATGCTGCCGATACCGGTGCCGATGTACAGATCGGGTTGCCGGGCGATCAGCAGCTCGGGGTTCAGCGTACCGGCTTCACCCGGGATCAGTCCCGTGCCGATGTTGCGGCCGCCAGCGGCGGTGACGAGCTTGCCTAGCATGCCGACCATCGTGGCGCAGCAACCGTCGTCCAGGCCCACACGGCTGTCCAGGTACACCGTCGGCCCAGCGGGCGCGCCCGCCAAGCCCTTTTCCACGATGGCGAGCTGCTTGCGCCAGTAGGCGGTGAAGGCCTTGGCTTCCTGCTCCTTGCCCAGGACCTGGCCCAGGATCTCCATGCTGCGCGGCGTGTTGCGCAGCGGATCGTGGCGCAGGTCGATGAACATCACTTGGATGCCTGCCGCTTCCAGGCGCGCCACGGTCTCGGTGCTTTTCTGATTGGGGCCGTGGCCACTGCCCATGCTGAGGATGGCGACCTGTGGGCGGCGTGCGATCGCCTGCTCGTCGCTGAAGCTGGTGGCGTCCAGCCGACCGACGCGCGGCACCTTGTCGATGGCCGGGAAGGCTTGGCTGAACTGGGCGTAGCCCGCCGGGTCCAGTTTTTCGAACTCGCCCATCATGGCGACCAGCCGATTCGGCAGCTGGTCCCGCTCCAGGATCGCCAGCGCCGGCAGCAGCCGGCCTTCACCCAGCAACACGCGTTCGACCCGCTCCGGCAGCTGAACCTGGCGGCCCGCCAAATCGGTCACGGTGCGCGCCTGCGCCTGCGTGACCAAGCCTGCCTGGCTCGACAGCAAAGCGATGGAAAGCCCCAGGCCGGAAAGAAGTCGTTTAACCCACTGCATGTCTATAAGTGATAATGATTCGCATTCATTAGCATAGCCACCTCGAACAGGAAAACCTTTGTGAACGCGCCAAATCCCTTTGCTTCCGCACCAGTGCTGCTGGGAAACGCCGGTGTGGCCGACCCGCGGCCAACTGGCGCGCTGCGGCGGCACCAGGAGCGGGTTCAGCACCTGCGGCCAGGGCTCAGCGTTCACGCGGACGAGACGGTGGACGCGGTCGACCAGACCGCCCACGGCCGCATCGACGCGGGCCTGCGGCTGCTGGTCTTGCTGGACGGCTCGGTCGATGTCAGCTACGGCGACCGCCGCCTGCAGATGACCAGCAGCCGTGAAGAAGGGCGTTGTGCGGCCCTGGTGCAGATGGCGCAGGCGGGCACCTTCACGCGTCGGCTGCGCCGCGGCAAGCACGCTCGGCGGGTCAGCGTGACCATGGGGCGCGACTGGTTGGCGCAACTCTGGCCAGACGGTGTCAACGGGGGCCCGCTGGATGCCTTGCTGGCGGCCGACGTTGCCGTTCACCCGTTCGATCCGACGCCGCGGGTGCTGGCCTTGGCCGCGCAATTGGCCAGCGCCCCGCCCGGGCCGACGCCCTGGCGGCATTTGTATCTGGAAAGCCGGGCGCTGGCGCTGGTGGCAGAAGTCCTGCGTCAGCTGGCGCAGGACGGCGCACCTGCGGCGCTGCCGTCCAACCGCTTGCACTTGCGCGATGCCCAGCGCATGCAGGCGGTGTTCGACTTTCTGCAATCGGAGGCGGCGCTGGGTCTGTCGCTGGATGCGATCGCTGATCACGTGGGCATGCACGTCAGCACGCTGCAGCGCCATTTCCGTCTGCAGTACGGCACTTCGGTGGTGGAGTGCGCGCGCGACGCGCGCCTGCTGCGCGCCCGGCGCGCCCTGGAACGCGACCGGGTCAGCGTGGGCCAGGCCGCCGAGTTGGCCGGCTACAGCAGCCCGGCCAATTTCGCGACCGCGTACCGGCGCCGCTTTGGCGTGCCGCCCAAGTGGTCGCGGGCCAGCTTTTGAACCGCAGACGCGGCCGCGCGCGTGGCGGGCGGCGGACCGGTTGGTCCCCGCCGTGCACCTGCGCGATGGAAAGCCGAACGGCGCGTCTGCCAGGATTTGGCCGGCATGGAGCGGCCAAGGCATAATGGCAAGCAAGACACACCGCCGAGGGGAAACGCTCGGCGGTGTTCGCATTTTTTATCTGGACTTAGAGACAAATGGCCACCATTCCCATCACGACGCGCGGCGCCGAGAAGCTCAAGGCCGAGCTGCACCGCCTGAAAACCAAGGACCGCCCGGAAGTCATCAACGCCATCGCCGAAGCGCGTGCGCAGGGCGATTTGAGCGAGAACGCCGAGTACGACGCCGCCAAGGACCGCCAGGGCTTCATCGAAGGCCGCATCAAGGAAGTCGAAGGCAAACTGGCCGCAGCGCAGGTTATTGACCCGTCGTCGCTGGACGCGGGCGGCAAGGTGGTGTTTGGCGCCACGGTGCAGCTGGAAGAGGAAGATTCCGGCGAAAAAGTCACCTACCAGATCGTGGGCGAGGATGAGGCCGACCTGAAGCACGGCCTGATCAACATCGGCAGCCCGATCGCGCGTGCGCTGATTGGCAAGGTCGAGGGCGACAGCGCTGAGGTGCAGGCGCCCGGCGGTGTGAAGCACTACGAAATCATCGCCGTCAGCTACATCTGAAGGCCCCTGCCATGAAAGCGCGCTGCTCGCTCTTCGCCGCCGCCCTGTGGTGGGGGAGCTTGAGCGCGATCGGCTTTCTGGCGGTGCCGATGCTGTTCCGGGTGCTGCCCAGTGCGGCGCTGGCCGGCCAGACGGCGGCGCGGCTGTTTTCGGCACAGACCTGGGTGTCATTGGTCTGCGGCATGGTGCTGTTGCTGGTTTTTAAGCCAAAACCCGGCTCAGTCCAATCCCAATCTGCGCGGGCAGCTACTATTTTGGTAGTGCTGGGCATGTTGATGGCGATGATCGTGGAGTACGGCGTGGCCCCGCGCATCGTCGCCCGCGAGAACCTGGCGCTGTGGCACGGCGTGGGCACACTGATGTACGCCGTGCAATGGCTGTGCGCGGGGGCGGTGCTGTGGCGTCTGGCATCTCTGCCGCGGGGGACAAACCATGAGCAGTGAGCAAATCGTTGAGGCCGACGCGTCCAGCATGGCCCAGCTCAGCCCGCACGCCGAATGGACGGCGGCGGTGGAGGCCGGCAAGGTGCTGTTCTTCCCGCACCTGGGCTTTCAGGTGCAGCCTGAAGAGCGCGCGCTGCTGCGCGAAGACATGCTGAGCGAGAAGGCGCGCAACGTCAGCCTGGGCGCCGACGGCGTGCTCAAAGGCGCGGGCGGCAATGCCGCAGAACAGGCGCAGCTGGCGGCCATGGTCGGGCGCTTTCGCGGGCAGGCGCTGCAGTTGGTGGACGTGTTGTTCCCTGAATACCGCGGCCTGCTGCGCGTGGCGCCGACCAGCTTTCGCCCCAAGCAGGTCGAAACACGGGTGCAGTCGGTGCGCGCCGACGACCAGCGCATGCACGTTGACGCCTTTCCGTCGCGCCCCAGCTATGGCGAACGGCTGCTGCGCGTGTTTGCCAACGTCAACCCGGCCGGCGTGCCGCGTGTGTGGCGCGTGGGCGATGCGTTTGAGACGGTGGCGCGCCAGTTTCTGCCCAAGGCCAAGCCCTACAGCCTGTGGCAGGCCAAGGTGCTGAACGCCGTCAAAGCCACCAAGTCGCTGCGCAGCGAGTACGACCACTACATGCTGCAGCTGCACGACCTGATGAAGTTTGACGACGCGTACCAAAAGAACGGCACGCAGGTCACCATGCCGTTCCCGCCCGGCTGCCTGTGGGTCTGCTATTCCGACCAGGCCACGCACGCGGTGATGAGCGGCCAGTTCATGATGGAGCAGACGCTGTACCTGCCACCCGGCAAGGAAGTGGATCCGCAGTCCAGTCCTTTGGCGATCCTGACGCGGATCTTCGACCGCCCGCTGGTGGGCGTTGGGGCCGGCGCCGCACGCTAAGCGGGCAGAGCGCCGGCACCGTGGCGCACAGATTGCCAGTGCCAGGTTGCTACCAATAACGTAGCTGGCCGCGCAGATGGCTCTAGGGCCAGAGGCCGAAAAGCCTTGAAATTTCGGTCATCGACCGTTGCGATTGCGCTCCGGTGGTCGCCCCAAAAAAACAGGCGCCCCAGGGCGCCTGTTGTGTGTCAGGTTGCAGACGCTGCTGCGACCTGGGGTGGCACGCCGTGCTCAGCCGCGCGAACGGCGGCGACGCAGGGCCAGGCCGGCGATGGCGGCGCTGGTCAACAGCAGCATCCATTCGTTCAACGTTGGCACGGCGACCGGCGGGATCGGGCCGTTCGGCACCACCGCGGCAGGGGCCGACGGACCGGCGGTGCCGAAAGTGCCCGACAGGTTGGCCGTTGTGGTGCAGCTGTAGGTCTGGCCGTTGGTCATGCCGGTGAACGTGGCGGTGGTCGGCGTCGCGGGGGCGATGCCGGTCTGCGTCTGGCTGTAGCCGCCCGGGCCGGTGCAGGTCACGTCGTAGCTGACCACCGTGGCGCCCAGCGGCAAGGTGGTTGGCGGCGTCAGCGTCACCGTGGCCGAGCCGTCGCCCGGCGCGGCGGTGATGCCCGGCACGCTGGCGGGCGTAATCGGTGGCGTGACCGCCAGGGGCGGGCTGGGCAGCGTGCTGATGGTCGGCGTGCCCGTGGCGTCGTCCTGCAGTTGAGCCACGGTAGTGCAGTTGTATCCCTGGCCCGCGACCATGCCAGGCACCGTGATGGGGCCGGGCGCCGCACCGTTGCCCACCAGCGCCGTCCCGCCGCCGGTCGGTGTGCAAGTCACTGTGTACGACACGGGGCTGTTCGACGGCGGAAGTGTCGCAGGCGGCGCGACCGTGACCGCCCCTGTTCCGTCAACACCAGTCACCGTCGGCACACGTGCCGCGTCATAGGAAAAGGTCACTGTCACGCGGCCAACACCACCAGGGGCCGCGGCCGATGCGTTCGCGCCCTTGCCGCCGGCGCCGCCACCAGTCGGGTTGAGGGTGGCGCCTTCAACAGGCCCCAGGTCGCAGGACGGACCGGTCAAGCCGCCAGCGGCGTTCCAGTAGGAGTCCCGGGCAGCCATTGCTGCGCCGCGGTCGGCGCCGGAGAAGGTTCCCCCAGCGCCCCCACCACCGCCGCCGTTGGCGGTGTCCGTCGCCCCGGTCGAACCATTGCCCGGCGCGGCGCAGGCAGCGGCTGCGGATGCGAGAGGAGGCACCGGCACAGGTGCGATAACGGGGTTGGCCGCTGTGCTGGGCGGTGGGGCGACCGGGCCGCTGTAGGCTTCGTTGCCGGCCATGCCGATGCCGGTATAGCCTGTTCGAATGATGAAAGCGCCGGTGGAGCCACCACCACCGCCACCACCGCCGCCCGCGCGCACCCAGACCGAGCTGCCGATGTTAAGGGCCGACGCGCCGCCACCGGCACCGCCGCCGCCGCTCTGAATGTTCAGGCCACCGGGGCCACCCTGTCCCGCGCCTACGCTGGCGCTGGTCGGTGTGTTGGGGGTGCCGCGCGGGTCGTTGGCGCCAAAACCGCCGCCGGCGCCCACGACGATATCGGCCGTGGTGTAGGGCGGGCCGACTTGGACCAGCCCAGTGACGCTGGAGCCCGCGGCGCCCGCACCCCCATCAGCGGAATCCTTGCCGCCACCACCGCCACCGCCGCCGCTGACCACGAAGGTCATCACGTTGTATTGCGTGGTGTCAATCGGGGCGGATGCCGGGCCGGGCGTGTTGAAGGTCTGGGCCAACGCCGGCACCGCGGCGAAGGAGCTCCCCAGAAACGCCAACAAGGCGGCACGGCGCACCGGTGTCATGACATGAAGACGGGTTTTCAAGCTGAGATCTCCCTGCTGGCTAAAAGTACGTAACGAAACCGTCATAAACGGTACTGGGTACGATTCTAGGCAGAGGCCGGCCATGCCCCCGAGGCCGCTGGTCGCTTGGCGGCTGCTGTCTTGATTGGGTTAAGCATTCGTCTGCCTGCTGTGTGGCGAACGCAACAGTTGCCTAGCCCTTCCAGGCCTCGGCCACCCACAGCGCCGGCTGGATATGGGCAAAACGCTTGTTGCGCTTGCCGGCCAGGGCGTCGGGGGGGTTGACTTCGCCGTGGAAGATGACGATGCGCGCGTCGGCGGGCACGAAGGGCGGCTTCCAGTAGTTGCTGGGCCAGGCGGGGATGCAGTGGTACTTGAAGCTGGGGCACCAGCCGGCGGGCCAGTAGTTCAGCTTGCCCTGACGGT
The DNA here is from genome assembly GCA_023442945.1 of Pseudomonadota bacterium. Lineage (GTDB taxonomy): Bacteria > Pseudomonadota > Gammaproteobacteria > Burkholderiales > Burkholderiaceae_C > Ottowia. The sequence continues at coordinate 51,013 of JAEZWW010000033.1, forward strand.
GCAAGTAGTTGGAGAGGAAGTCCTGCTCGTTGCGGTATTCGGCCTGCACCTCGGCCATGTGGGTGCGAAAGAACGCCAACACGTCGGCGTGGGCGCCGAGTTCGAAGCGGTAAACCGAAGAATTGCCGGTGATGCGCTCACCAAAACGCCAGAAGCGCGGGTAGTCGCGGATGATGACGAAGTCGCCCGGCTGGGTGAAGAAGTCGTCGAGCGAGCCGACGACCACCACGTCCAGGTCCATGAACAGCGCGGTGCCGCGCAGGCCGTGCAGGTCGCCTTCAAACGTGGTCAGCTTCTTCCAGGCGCCGTCGCGCTGGCCGGGTTTGAGGTTCAGGTTGAGCGGCGGGATCGGCAGGCATTGCACTTCGGGGCGGATGCCCTTGCCGTCGTCGGTCAGGCAGACGAAATTGAAGTCGCCGCTGAGGTGTCGGCGCACCATGCCGTACAGGCGGTTGACGTAGTCGGGGCCGTATTTGGTGCCCCATTTCATGCACAAAATGTGCCGTTGGCCCAGCTCAGACATGCGCAGGCAGCTCTCAATTCAGGAGTAATGGGCGTGGCGCGGCCACGCGGCGCGTCAGTCGTTGCGGCCTTTTTTGACCGACTTCTGTTTGGGGTCCGAGCGCTTGACCTTGCCGCCGGTGGTCAGGCGCTGGTTGCCCAGCACACGCACCACGCGCACTTCGGGCCGCTGGCCGCCGCGCTTGCTGTACTTCAGCACCTTGACATCCTTGGGGCCGGCCATGCGGTCGTCGTCGGGCGCGCCGCGCTCTTTCTTGGGCTTGGGGCGCCACAGCACCAGCAGCTTGCCGATGTGCTGGATGGGCGCGGCGTTCAGCTCGTCGGCCAGTTGCTGATAGATGGCGTCGCGCGCGGCGCGGTCGTCGCCCAGCACGCGGATCTTGATCAGGCCGTGCGCGTTCAGGGCAAGGTCGGTTTCCTTGCGCACGGCGTCCGTCAGGCCGTCGCCGCCGATCATGACCACGGGGTCGAGGTGGTGCGCCTCGGCGCGGTGGGCCTTGCGTTCAATGGGGGTGAGTTCGATCTGCGGCATGGGTGCGATTATCCCCTGCGGGCAAGGCGGCGCGCGGCGACAATCGGGGCATGAAGGTAAAAACCAAGAGCAAGAAGGTCAACAAGGCTTGGCTGAGCGACCACCTGAACGACCCCTACGTCAAGTTGGCGCAAAAGGAAGGCTACCGTGCGCGGGCGGCGTACAAGCTCAAGGAAATCGACGAAACGCTGAAGCTGATCCAACCCGGCCACCGCGTGGTGGACCTGGGCAGCAGCCCCGGCGCCTGGAGCCAGTACGTGCGCCGCCGTCTGTCGCCCGACGGCGCGGCCGTGGGCGCGCTGAACGGCACCATCGTGGCGCTGGACATCCTGCCGATGGATCCGATCGAGGGCGTGCAATTCCTGCAGGGCGATTTCCGCGAAGACGCGGTGCTGGCGCAGCTGTCCGACGCGGTGGGCGGCCAGCCGGTCGATGTGGTGGTGTCGGACATGGCGCCCAACCTGTCGGGGGTCGAATCGAGCGACGCCGCGCGCATTGCCCATTTGGTGGAGCTGGCGGTGGAGTTCTCGCAAAACCACCTCAAGCCCGACGGGGCGCTGGTGGTCAAGATGTTCCACGGCAGCGGTTACAGCCAGTTGGTCAAGCTGTTCAAGGAGACCTTCAAGGTGGTCAAGCCGATCAAGCCCAAGGCCTCGCGGGATAAATCATCGGAAACCTTTTTGGTGGGGATTGGTCTGAAAAACGCCCGGGGGACTGCGGACGCGCCGTGAGGCGTGTGCGCCTTGACGCCCTCAATAACAGGAAACCGGAAGTAACGGTGGGGCGCGGCGGCTGGGCGTTCCCAGGCCGCCAGAGCGCAAAAAACCTCGAAAAGCCCGTTCTCGCCGTGCTGGCGCTGCCGCCGGCAGGCGGTCTGGCGAGGTTGAAAAGCCTAAAATCACCCGCATGTGCCCGGCATTGCCGGCATTTTGCTGACTGGAGCGTACGCCTTGAAGAATCAATGGTTCTCGAAGATCGCCGTTTGGATGGTGATCGCGATGGTGCTGTTCACTGTGTTCAAACAGTTCGACGGCGGCCGCTTGGCGAGCGCGCAGCACATGGTCTATTCCGAATTCCTCGACGAGGTGCGCAACAACCGCGTCAAGGAGGCCACCATCCAGGAAGGACAGGGCGGGACCGACATCGTCGCCGTGATGAACGACGACCGTCGCGTGCGCACGCAGGCCACGTACCTGGACCGCGGCCTGGTGGGTGATCTGATCGCCCATGGCGTGAAGTTCGACGTCAAGCCGCGTGAGGAAGGCTCGCTGCTGATGACCCTGCTGGTCAGCTGGGGTCCGATGCTGCTCCTGATCGGCGTGTGGGTGTACTTCATGCGGCAGATGCAGGGCGGCGGCAAGGGCGGCGCGTTCAGCTTCGGCAAGTCCAAGGCGCGCATGCTGGACGAGAACAACAACCAGGTCACTTTTGCGGACGTCGCCGGTTGCGACGAAGCCAAGGAAGAAGTGAAGGAAGTCGTGGACTTCCTGAAAGACCCGCAGAAATTCCAGAAGCTGGGCGGCCGCATTCCGCGCGGCCTGCTGCTGGTCGGCCCGCCCGGTACCGGCAAGACGCTGCTGGCCAAGTCGATCGCGGGCGAAGCCAAGGTGCCGTTCTTCAGCATTTCGGGCTCCGACTTCGTGGAAATGTTTGTCGGCGTGGGCGCGGCCCGCGTGCGCGACATGTTCGAAAACGCCAAGAAAAACGCGCCTTGCATCATCTTCATTGACGAAATCGACGCCGTGGGCCGCCAACGTGGTGCAGGCCTGGGCGGCGGCAACGACGAGCGCGAACAGACGCTGAACCAGATGCTGGTCGAGATGGATGGTTTTGAAACCAACCTCGGCGTGATCGTGGTCGCAGCGACCAACCGCCCGGACATCCTGGACGCCGCCTTGCTGCGCCCCGGCCGTTTCGACCGCCAGGTCTATGTGACGCTGCCCGACATCCGTGGCCGCGAGCAGATCCTGAATGTGCACATGCGCAAGATTCCGATCGGCCAGGACGTCAGCCCGAGCATCATTGCCCGCGGCACGCCCGGCATGAGCGGTGCCGACTTGGCCAACCTGTGCAACGAAGCCGCGCTGATGGCCGCGCGCCGCAACGCGCGCGTGGTCGAGATGCAGGACTTCGAGAAGGCCAAAGACAAGATCTTCATGGGCCCCGAGCGCAAGAGCATGGTCATGCCTGAGGAAGAGCGCCGCAACACGGCCTACCACGAGTCCGGCCACGCCTTGATCGGCAAGCTGCTGCCCAAGTGCGACCCGGTGCACAAGGTCACCATCATCCCGCGCGGCCGTGCGCTGGGCGTGACGATGAGCCTGCCCGAAAACGACCGCTACAGCTACGACAAGGAATACATGCTGAACCAGATCAGCATGCTGTTCGGTGGCCGCATCGCTGAAGAGGTGTTCATGAACCAGATGACCACCGGCGCCAGCAACGACTTCGAGCGCGCCACCAATCTGGCGCGTGACATGGTCATGAAGTACGGCATGAGCGAGGCCATGGGCCCCATGGTCTATGCCGAGAACGAGGGTGAAGTGTTCCTGGGTCGCAGCGTGACCAAGACCACCAACATCAGTGGCGCGACCATGCAAAAGGTCGACGCCGAGGTGCGCCGCATCATCGACGAGCAGTACGCCCTGGCGCGCAAGCTCATCGAAGACAACCAGGACAAGATGCACGCCATGGCCAAGGCTTTGCTGGAATGGGAAACCATCGATGCGGACCAGTTGGACGACATCATGGCCGGTCGCGCACCGCGTCCGCCCAAGGACTTCACACCGCGCACGCCCTCGTCTGGCGGGACCGGTGGCCCGTCGGCGGAAGTCAAGCCGGCCGACCCCGCGCCCAGCGTGGCCTGAGGGCGGGTACCGGACACGGCCCGCGCACCATGCACAAGACAAGCGGGGCCCAGTGCCCCGCTTTTTTTTGAGTCCCTTTTTCTTACGCCACAGGCCGACCCGCCATGTACTGGAAGACCACCCGCTTCGATGTGGACCTGAGCGCGCCGCGCGTCATGGGCATCGTCAACCTGACGCCGGATTCGTTCTCCGACGGTGGGCAGTTTGACGACGCACAGCGCGCGCTGCGGCATTGCGAACAGCTGCTGAAGGACGGCGCCGACATGCTGGACATCGGCGGCGAATCCACGCGCCCTGGCAGTGCGGGCGTGTCGGTGGACGAGGAGTTGCGCCGCGTGCTGCCCGTGGTGCGCGAGGCGGTCAAATTCAACGTGCCGGTGTCGGTGGACACCTCCAAGCCCGAGGTGATGGCGGCGGTGCTGGAGCTGGGCGCCGACATCATCAACGACATCTGGGCCTTGCGCCGCAACGGCGCGGACGGCGGCCCCAGTGCCAGCGACGTGGTCAGCGCGCACCCGGCCTGCGGCGTGTGCCTGATGCACATGCATGGCGATCCGCTGACCATGCAGCTGCAGCCCATGGATGGCGACGTGGTGCCTGAAGTGCTCCTGTTTTTAGAGCTGGCCGCGCAGCGTCTTCTAGGGGCGGGCCTGCAAAAGGCTCGAATCGCGTTCGATCCGGGCATTGGTTTTGGCAAGACGGTGGCGCAGAACTTCAGCCTGCTGGCGCGTCAGGCGGAGCTGATGCAGCCCGGGTTCCCGCTGCTGGTGGGCTGGTCGCGCAAATCGTCGTTGGGCGCCGTGGTCGCCGACGAGGGCATGGCGCCACCGCCAGCGGATCGCGTGGGCGCAAGCGTGGCCGCTGCCGTGCTCGCGGTCGAACGGGGTGCGCGCGTGGTGCGCGTGCACGATGTGCGCGAGACCGCCCAGGCGCTGCGCGTGTGGGGTGCCATGGCTGGCGAGCGCAGTCTGTAGAACGCCCCCACGTGATGCTGGGCGTGGTCTTGCGCGGCCCAAGAAGGCGGCCGGTCGGATGCTGCAGTGCCTATCGGCCATCCCTTGACTCAGGTCACGACGCGCTATCGAAATAGCATGTGAAATGAAGACTCGATAAGGAGTCGATATGCAATTCACAAGACGTCAATGGTTGGGCGCCAGCGCCGCAGGGACCGCGGGTGCGGTGGGCGTGGCCGGATGGGAGCTATCTCCTATCGCCAAAGCACTGGCCGAGGAACCCGATGCCGCCCAGCAACTGGCCGCCATCCGCAACTTCAGCGGCAAGGTGCCGCATGCCACGCACTATGGCCCGCTGATCGCGACCGTTGAAAAAGGCCGTCTGGTCAAGGTCGAGCCGCAGGCGACCGACGCCATGCCCACGCCCATGCTGACTGAAGGCGTGATCGAGCGCACGTACGACAAGACCCGCGTTGCCGGGCCCATGGTGCGCAAGCACTACCTGGAAGCGGTGCAGCGTGGTGACAAGAACACGCGCCCGGACCTGCGGGGCAAAGACGAGTGGGTTCAGGTGAGTTGGGACACCGCCCTTGGCCTGACCGCCAAAGCAATTCTTGACACCGTGGAGAAGCACGGTAACGAGGCCTGTTTCAGCTCCAGCTACGGCGGCTGGTCGCACGCGGGCATCTTCCGCCCGAACGTGCTGCAAGGGCGCTTCTTCAACCTGCTGGGCGGTTGCTCGATGACGACGGGCGATTATTCCGCGGGCGCCGGGCAGATCGTGCTGCCGATGGTGATCGGGGACATGGAGGTCTACTCGGCGCAGAGCGCTTGGGAAACCCTGCGCGACAACACGGAGTTGGTGGTGTTTGTCGGCTGCGACCCGGACAAAAACAACCGCATCGAATTCACCGTGTGCGACCACGAGATGTACAGCGGCTGGGACGCCATCAAGAAGGCGGGCGCCAAGTTCATCTCGATCAACCCGCAGGTCACGACCACCGACGAGAAGATGGGTGCCGAATGGGTGCGCATCGTCCCGAACACGGACACCGCGCTGTTCCTGGCGATGAGCTTCCACCTTATCCAGCAGAAGAAGCACAACAAGGCCTTCATCGACAAGTACGCCGTGGGCTTCGACAAGTTCCGCGCGTACCTGGAAGGCAAGGACGCCGACGGCACACCGCCGAAGTCGCCCGAATGGGCGGCCAAGATCACCGGCATCCCGGCCGCCAAGATCAAGGAACTGGCGGAGTTGATGGCGTCCAAGCGCACGCAACTGTGTGCGTCCTGGGCGATCCAGCGCGCGCACCACGGCGAGATGCCGTACTGGGCGATGGTCAACTTCGCCTGCGTGCTGGGCAATATCGGTCTGCCAGGGCAAGGCATCGGCTTTTCCTGGCACTACGGCGGCGGCGGCATGCCGCAGTCCGGCGGCACGGCGCCCACAGGCCTTTCGCAAGGCCGCAACCCGGTGAAGAAGATCTGCCCGGCTTCGCGCATCAGCGAGATGCTGCTCAACCCGGGCAAAGCGTTCACCTACAACGGCAGCCAGTACACCTACCCGAAGGTCAAGCTGATCTACAACGCGGGCAATAACGCGTATTCTCACCAGCAGGACCTGAACGAGCTGGCGCGCGCGGTGAAAGACGTGGACACCATCATCTGCCAGGAGCCGTGGTGGAACGGCTCGTCGCGCTGGGCGGACATCGTGCTGGCCGCCACGACGACGGTGGAGCGCAACGACATCTCGTCAGCCGGCACCTACAGCATCGACAAGGTCTACGCGATGAAGCAGATCGTCGCGCCGCAGAACGATGCGCTGGACGACTTCGAAATCTTCCGTCGCCTGTCGGCGCTGTGCGGCATCGAATACGCCTTCACCGAAGGCAAGACGCAGATGGACTACGTCAAGGAGGCCTATGCTGCTTCCAGCGCCGCCGCGCACATGCCGTTTGAGCAGTTCTGGAAGGAAGGCATGGCCCGCATCCCCGTGCCGCCCGCGGCCAAGAAATGGGTGCGCCACAGCGACTTCCGCGCCGACCCGGCCAAGCACCCGCTGCACACGCCCAGCGGCAAGGTGGAGATGTATTCCAGCAACATCGACAAGATGAAGCTGGCCGACATGCCGCCCATGCCCAAGTGGCTGGAGCCGGGCGAATACCTCGGCAACGCGCGCAAAGGCCAGGTCCATGTGGTCAGCCCGCACCCGTACTGGCGCTTGCACTCGCAGCTGAACAATTCGCCTTCGCTCCGCAAGCGCTACACGGTGCAGACACGCGAGCCGCTGACGCTGAGCGTGGAAGACGCCAAGGCCAACGGTATTCAGGACGGCGACCTGGTCGAGCTGTACAACGACCGTGGTGCGGTCGTGGTGGGCGCGCGCGTGTCCGACAAGATCATGCCGGGCGTGGTCAGCCTGTTCGAAGGCGCGTGGCCGCAGCTGGACAGCAAGGGCCGCTGCAACAACGGCCTGGTCAACTTCCTGACGTCCAGCCGGCGCACCAGCGGGTTGACGCAGGCGGCCACGGCCAACACCTGCATCGCCTCGATCCGCAAATGCACGGATGCGGACCCGGGTGGCACGAAGGCGTTCGACCCGCCGAAGATCAGCAAGAGCGACGTGAAGTTCGACGAGAAGTTTTACGGGCTGGACCGCGGCGCGGCGCTGCGTGAGAAGTCGATGGCTTCGCTCACGCCGGCGGAGAAGATTTACTACCAGCGCTGCACGGTGTGCCACGGTCCACGCGATCCGGGCCAGTTCACCGAGAAACAGTGGCTGGGCATCGTGCCCAGCATGTTCCAGCGCGCCGGCCTGAATGAGGAAGAGCAAAAGACCGTGCTGGACTTCCTGATGAAGAACGCCAAGCGCTGACGGTGAGGCGCTGGCGCCTACCGGCGCCAGCCGCAGACCCTACACCCCGCAACACCTTGCGGGGTTTTTTGCGCCTGGGCGCGGCACGGCGGAGTGGATAATCCCCCATCAACAATCAAAAACTATCAAAACAATAGCTGCTTGCGCAAGAGGGGTAAGGACATGGGCCGCAAATACTTTGGAACCGATGGCATACGAGGGACTGTAGGGCAGGCACCGATCACGCCCGACTTTGTGCTGCGCCTCGGTCACGCCGTGGGGCGGGTGCTGCGCCGAAGCCAGACGCGCCCCGTGGTGCTGATTGGCAAGGACACGCGCATCTCGGGCTACATGCTGGAAAGCGCGCTGGAATCGGGGCTCAATTCCGCTGGCGCCGACGTGGTGCTGCTCGGCCCGGTGCCTACGCCTGCGGTGGCGTACCTGACGCGTGCGCAACGGGCCGACCTGGGCGTGGTTATCTCCGCCAGCCACAACCCGTTTACCGACAACGGCATCAAGTTCTTCAGCGGCGCCGGCACCAAGCTGCCCGACCGCTGGGAACAGGACGTGGAAGAAGCACTGGCCGAAGAGCCGCAGTGGGCCGATTCGGGGCACCTGGGCCGCGCGCGCCGCTTGGACGACGCGGCCGGGCGCTACATCGAGTTCTGCAAGAGCACGTTCAGCCACTGGCTGTCGCTGCGCGGACTCAAACTGGTGATCGACGCCGCGCACGGCGCGGCCTACCAGATCGCGCCCAAGGTCTTCCATGAACTGGGCGCCGAGGTGGTGGCGATCGGTTGCGCACCGGACGGCTTGAACATCAACGACGGCGTCGGCGCGACGCACCCGGATGCGCTGATCAAGGCGGTGCTGGCCCATGGCGCGGACTACGGCATTGCGCTGGACGGCGACGCCGACCGCCTGCAGATGGTGGACCGGACAGGGCGCCTGTTCAACGGCGACGAACTGCTGTACCTGCTGGCCGCCGACCGGCTGGCGCACCTGCGCGCCAAGGGCACGCAGCGCGGTCCCGAACTCGACGGCGTGGTGGGCACGCTGATGACCAACATGGCGGTGGAACTGGCACTTCAGCGATTGGGCTACCAGTTCGTCCGCGCCAAAGTCGGCGACCGCTACGTGCTGGAAGAGTTGGCGCAACGCGGCTGGACCCTGGGCGGGGAAGGATCGGGCCACTTGTTGGCGCTGGACCGGCACAGCACCGGCGACGGGCTGGTGTCTGCGCTGCAGGTGCTGCGGGCCTGCGTTGCCAGCGGCAAGACGGTGGTCGAATTGATGGACGGCGTGCAGCTGTTCCCGCAAACGCTGGTCAATGTGCGCCTGGCGCCCGGCCAGGACTGGAAGGCCGCGCCGCGCCTGGCGGCAGAAACCGAGGCGGTCGAGGCCGAGTTGGGCAACAAGGGGCGCGTGCTGATCCGCGCCAGCGGCACCGAGCCTGTCGTCCGCGTCATGGTGGAAGCGCAAGACGCCACCCAGGCACAAGCCTGTGCCGAGCGGATTGCGCAGACGCTGCGCGAGGCAGGTTAACCACGGTCTGCCACCGTACTGCGACTTCTTGCGCAAGCCGGGCCGGGCGTTGGCTGCATCGATGCCAATGCGAAGTGGACACACGCTGCGCACGGGGATAATGGCGCCGTGAAAAGAGACGCACTGGCCTCGACGGAGGTCAATATTTCTGAGTTTGACGGCGTGCGCTACCTGCACCTGGGCACGGAGTGGGTCCAGGGCTCCATGCGCATCAACGCACCGTTCGATATCGATCTGGAGTACGTCCAGCGCATGATGGCGTGGTTGCTGTTCGTGCCCGCCGAGTCGGTGGCCGGTCGCCACGCCATGCAGCTCGGGCTGGGCGCGGGCGCCATCACCAAGTTCAGCTACAAGAAGTTGCGCATGACCTGCACGGCGGTGGAAATCAACCCGCGCGTTGCCGACGTCTGCCAGGCTTGGATGCGTCTGCCGCGGGAGGATGAGCGTCTGCGGGTCGTGATTGCCGATGCGGCGCGCGAAATTCAGGATCCGCAATGGCTGGGCACGGTGGACGCCTTGGCGGTCGATCTGTACGACGACGAAGCCGCAGCGCCGGTGCTGGACAGCGTCGATTTTTACGCCGATTGCCGGCGCCTCTTGACCGACGACGGCTGCATGACGGTGAACCTGTTTGGCCGCACCGCCAGTTTTGACCGCAGCCTGGCGCATATCGTTGAAGCCTTTGGCGAACGCGCGGTCTGGACTTTCAAGCCGACGCGAGAAGGCAACACGGTCGTGCTGGCCCAGCGAACGCCCGAGCGACCCAAGCGCGCCGCGCTGGAAGCGCAGGCCGACGTGATCGAAGCGCGTTGGTCTCTGCCAGCACGCAAATGGCTCAAGGTATTCAAGGCACTCGAAAAATGACGACCACCACGACGCGCCCGGCACCCCTGACCCCAGTTCGGACCTACCACGGCCCTGTCCAATGGCGGCATCTGGTGGAATGGCTGCGCGAAGACGGCGTCATCACGCCGGAAGAGGCTGAGCGCACGATCGCCCGCTGCTCGCAAGCTGAAAGCGCGCAGCCTGCATTGGTCCGGTTGGCGGCGGTGGGTGTTCAGCGTGCGGTGGACGGGCAGTCGCTTGATGTGGAGGCGCTGACGCAGTTTCTTGCGCGCCGCGCTGGTCTGGATTACCTGCGCGTCGATCCGTTGAAGGTCGATGCGGGCAAGGTCGGCGAGGTCATGAGCGCCAGCTACGCCGAGCGCCACAAGGTTTTGCCGGTGCTGGTGACGCCCGGCGAGGTGGTGATCGCCACCAGCGAACCCTTTGTCGACGACTGGGTGGGCGAGGTGGAGCGCCAAACCCGGCGCAAGGTCCGGCGTGTGGTGTCGAATCCGGCGGAGATCAAACGCTACACGGCGGAGTTCTTTGCGTTGGCCAAGTCGGTGCGCAATGCACTCAAGAGCGGCGGCGCGACGGGCGCGGCCAGCTTCGAACAGTTGGTCGAGCTTGGGAAGTCCGGCAAACAGCTGGACGCGAACGACCAGGGCGTTATCCAGGTCGTTGACTGGCTCTGGCAGTACGCTTTTGACCAGCGCGCGAGTGATATCCACCTGGAGCCGCGCCGCGACCAAGGGGTGATCCGGTTTCGTATCGATGGCGTGCTGCACCCCGTGTACCAGGTGCCGCCCGGTGTGATGAACGCCATCACTGCCCGGGTGAAGCTGCTGGGGCGCATGGACGTGGTGGAGCGCCGCCGCCCGCAGGACGGCCGCATCAAGACGCGCGGGCCGAACGGCGACGAGTTTGAGATGCGCTTGTCGACGTTGCCGACAGCGTTTGGCGAAAAACTCGTCATGCGCATTTTCGATCCGGACACGGCGGTCAAGGACTTGTCGGCGCTGGGCTTCACGCCGCACGACGCGGAGCGCTGGGAAGCCCTGGTCGGTCGCCCGCACGGCATCATTCTGGTGACCGGCCCGACCGGGTCGGGCAAGACGACAACGCTGTACTCCACCTTGCGCCGCGTCGCAACGGAATCGGTGAACGTCAGCACGATTGAAGATCCGATCGAGAAGATCGACCCGGCGCTGAACCAGACCCAGGTGCAGCCGCAGCTCGACTTCAGTTTCGCCGAAGGCGTGCGCGCCCTTATGCGGCAGGACCCGGACATCATCATGATCGGTGAGATCCGCGACTTGGAAACGGCCGAGATGGCGGTGCAGGCGGCGCTGACCGGGCACCTGGTGTTCAGCACATTGCACACCAACGATGCGCCGTCGGCGCTGACGCGTTTGATGGAGTTGGGCGTACCGTCGTACTTGCTGAACGCCACCATCCTGGGCGTGCTGGCACAGCGTTTGGTGCGCACCTTGTGTCCGGCGTGCAAGCAACCGGACGAACGCGGCACGACCGAGATTCTGGCCGAGGCGGTCAAGCCCTGGAAGATCAACAGCGGCAACTACCGTCCCTACAAGCCGGTCGGTTGTGTGGACTGCCGCATGACCGGCTACCGCGGCCGCATGGGCATCTACGAATTGCTGACCGTGACCGAGGCTTTCCGTGGCCAGGTGCATGCGGACGTCGGCATGGCCCCGCTGCGCAAGCAGGCCGTGATCGACGGTATGCGCCCGTTGCGGCTGGCCGGCGCCATGCGCGCGGCCGAAGGTTTGACCACCTTGGAAGAAGTCATCGCGGCGACCCCGCCACTGACCTGATCGGCGCCCCTCGCTGATCGACACGGACCGCGCCGCGAATCGCGCGAAAGTGCGGCGCCCGGCGCCACCAGTCGCGTGCGGCTATAGGGGTATTCCCGACAACAGGTAGGTGGAATCCACATCGACCTGTCACTGGGCTGTCGTCAGAATCACCCGTTGCGAAATTGCAATTGAGGAGATGACGCGTGCGCATAAAAAGTCAGAAGGACTTTTTCGCTGGCCTCTTGTACATGGGCATTGGCATTGCCTTTTCCTGGGGCGCGACGAACTACACCATCGGTGACGGGGCCCGTATGGGTCCGGGTTACTTTCCGCTGTTGCTGGGCATCGTGTTGGCCGTGATCGGGGCCATCGTGATGTTCCGCGCTTTGGTGGTCGAAACTGCCGACGGCGAACCCATCGGCAAATGGGCCTGGAAGCCCCTGGCGCTGATCATCCTGGCCAACTTCGTGTTCGGCATCCTCCTTGGTGGCGTGCCCAGCATGGGTATCCCCGCGATGGGCTTGATCGCGGCGATCTACGGGCTGACCTTTCTGGCTGCCCTGGCGGGGACGGAATTCAAGTTCCTGGAAGTCCTGATCCTTGCGACGATTCTGGCGGTCGGCAGCTGGTTCGCGTTCGTCTGGGGCCTGAACCTGCAGTTCCAGGTCTGGCCGAGCTTCATCTCCGGTTGAGCGCGAGGAGACCAACACCATGGATTTGATCAACAACCTTTCGCTCGGGTTCTCCGTCGCCTTCACGATGCAGAACCTGTTGTACGCGTTCATCGGCTGCCTGTTGGGCACGCTGATCGGCGTGCTGCCCGGCGTCGGCCCCGTGGCGACCATCGCCATGCTGCTGCCCGCGACTTATGCGTTGCCCCCCGTGGCGGCGCTGATCATGCTGGCCGGCATCTATTACGGCGCGCAGTACGGTGGCTCCACCACCGCCATTCTGGTCAACTTGCCCGGTGAGTCCTCGTCGGTGGTGACGGTGATCGATGGCTACCAGATGGCGAGAAAAGGGCGGGCAGGGCCGGCGTTGGCGGCGGCAGGTATCGGCTCGTTCATCGCCGGCTGCGTTGGCACCCTGATCCTGGCTGGTTTCGCCGCGCCGCTGACCGAAGTGGCCTTCAAGTTCGGCCCGGCCGAGTACTTCTCGCTGATGATCCTGGGTCTGATCGGTGCTGTCGTGCTGGCTTCCGGCTCGCTGATCAAGGCCATCGGCATGATCGTGCTGGGTCTGCTGCTGGGCTTGGTTGGCACGGACGTCAACTCGGGTGTGGCCCGCTATTCGTTCGACATCCCTGAGCTGACCGACGGCATCGGCTTCATCGTGATCGCCATGGGGGTGTTCGGGTACGGCGAGATCATCGCCAACCTTTCCAATCCGACGGACGAACGCGAGGTGTTCACCGGCAAGGTGGAGCACATCTATCCCACCAAGGAAGACTGGAAGCACATGACGCCCGCCATCCTGCGTGGCACGGCGATTGGCTCCGCTTTGGGCATTCTGCCCGGCGGTGGCGCGATGCTGGCGGCGTTCGCGGCCTACACGGTGGAAAAGAAGACCAAGCTCAAGCCCGGCGAAGTGCCATTTGGCAAGGGCAACATCCGCGGCGTCGCGTCGCCGGAATCGGCCAACAACGCCGGCTCGCAGACCTCGTTCATCCCGCTGCTGACGCTCGGTATCCCGCCTAACGCCGTGATGGCGTTGATGGTCGGTGCCATGACGATCCACAACATCCAACCTGGCCCCCAGGTGATGACCAGCAACCCCGAACTGTTCTGGGGCCTGATTGCGTCGATGTGGATCGGCAACGCCATGCTGATCATCTTGAACCTGCCGCTGATCGGCATGTGGATCAAGCTGCTGACCGTGCCCTACCGCTGGTTGTTCCCGGCCATCGTGCTGTTCTGCGCCATCGGTGTGTACTCGACCAACAACAACACCTGGGACGTGTGGATGGTGGGCTGGTTCGGCATCATCGGCTACATCTTCATCAAACTGGGCATGGAGCCGGCGCCGCTGTTGCTGGGCTTCATCCTCGGCCCGATGATGGAAGAGAACCTGCGGCGCGCCTTGCTGCTGTCGCGCGGCGACTGGAGTGTGCTGGTCACGCGCCCGCTGTCGGCCACGCTGCTGGGCTTGGCGGTGCTGCTGCTGATCATCGTGCTGCTGCCTGCGGTGAAAAAGAGCCGCGAAGAGGCCTTCGTGGAAGAGTAGCGCCGCGGCGCTCGTCCAGAAAACGGCACCTTCGGGTGCCGTTTTTTCTGCCGCGGTTGGATGGGTCTGAGGCGGAGCCGCGTTGGCAATGGACAATGGACCAGGCCCTGCGTCTGAACGCGTCTCGCCGTCGTGTCGAATGGCCCAGGCGTCAAGCCAAACACGCAGTGGCGCGGACCGCCGCTTCCCCGGTCAGCGTATCCTCGGCCACGCGGTGCGCGTGTGCGCAGGACACACCGGCACCGATCTTGTTTTCCCCCAGGGCTTCCATGTTCAGCTACACCCATCCCTATCCCAGCGCGCGCTTGCCTGTCTTTGCACGCAACCTGGTGACCACCTCCCAGCCGTTGGCGGCGCAGGTGGGCTTGCGCGTGCTTCAGCAGGGCGGCAACGCGGTAGACGCCGCCATCGCCACCGCCGCCGCCATGGCCTTGTGCGAGCCGACCGGCAACGGCCTGGGCGGCGACGCGTTCTGCATCTTGTGGGATGGCCAGCAACTGCACGGCCTCAACGCCGCCGGGCCCGCGCCCGCAGCCTGGAACCGGGACTACTTTCAACGCAAGTACGGCGCCGCCGCTGCGTCGCCGCCGCTGCGCGGCATCGACAGCATCACCGTGCCGGGAGGCGTTGGCGGCTGGGTCGCGCTCAGCCAGCGCTTTGGGCGAATACCGCTTGATCAGGTGCTCGCCCCGGCGGCAGAGGTCGCCGAACGCGGCTACCTCGTGCCCGTTGTCGTGCAACAGAAATGGGCGACTGGCGCGGCGGAGCTGGGCACCCAGCCTGGCTTTGCGCAGGCCTTCATGCCCGGCGGGCACGTGCCGCGCGTGGGCGAGCTGTTCCGCCTGCCCCAGGCGGCGCGGGCCCTGCGGCTTATCGGTCAGACGCAGGGCAGGGCGTACTACGATGGCGATATCGCCGACGCCATCGAGCGCTTCGTCGCTGCGCACGGCGGCGCGCTGCGCCGGTCCGACATGGCGGCGTACCAGCCGGAATGGGTTGAGCCCTTGGCCATGGACTACCGCGGCTACACCTTGCACGAGATCGGCCCCAGCACGCAGGGCATCGCCGCGTTGATCGCGTTGGGGATCCTCGCGCACTTCGACGTGCGCGCGCTGGGCCTGGACACGGCCGCCATGTACCACGTGCAGATCGAGGCCATGAAGCTTGCCTTTGCCGACGTGTACGCGCACGTGGCCGAGCCCACGTCGATGGCGGTGACGGCCGCGCAAATGCTCGATGCCTCCTACCTGCAAAGCCGTGCCAAACTGATCGACATGCACCGCGCACAGGATTTCGGGCCGGGGCTGCAGCCGACCGGCGGCACCATCTACCTGACGGCCGCGGACGACAGCGGCATGATGGTCAGCTTCATCCAGAGCAACTACCTGGGCTTTGGCTCCGGCTGTGTGGAGCCAGAGTTTGGCATCAGCCTGCAAAACCGCGGCCACGGCTTCAGCCTGCAGCCCGGCAGCCCGAACGAAGTGGCCCCGGGCAAGCGGGCGTTCCACACCATCATTCCCGGCTTCGTCACCCGCGACGGGCAACCGGTGATGAGCTTTGGCGTCATGGGCGCGCACATGCAGCCGCAAGGTCATGTGCAAACCCTGGTGCGCATGGTCGATTTTGATCAGAACCCCCAAACCGCCTGCGACGCGCCGCGTTGGCGGGTGAACGCCGGCCTCAGCATCAACCTGGAGCCGACCGCGCCCGCCGCCGTGGCCGAGGGTCTGCGTGAACGCGGCCACCAGATCGCCGCCACCAACGACGTGTACCAGGATTTCGGCGCTGGCCAATTCATCTGGCGCTTGGGCGACCCGAAGACCGACGGCTACGTGGGCGCCAGCGACCCGCGTCGCGATGGGCAGGTGGCGGGTTACTGACGCGGCACGCGCGTCCGCGCGACCCATCACAAAGATTTTGATGCCCAATACGACCGCAGCCCTAGATAAACCTGCGCAACCAGCTATCAATAGGATAGCGGTTGGCTTGCTCCTGGCGGCCCTGGGCGCCATCGCCTTCAGTGGCAAAGCGATCATCGTCAAGCTGGCCTACCGCTACGGCGTGGACGCGGTCACGCTGATCATGTACCGCATGGTGTTCGCGCTGCCCTTCTTCCTGGGCATGGCCTGGTGGTCGGGGCACGGCAAGCCACCGCTGACGCGGCGCGACTGGCTGGGCATCGTCGGCCTGGGTTTTTCGGGCTACTACCTGTCCAGCATGCTGGACTTCGCCGGCCTGCAGTACATCAGCGCCAGTCTGGAGCGGCTGATTCTCTACCTGGGCCCCACCTTGGTGCTGGCGCTGAACTGGGCCGTCAAGGGCCAGCGTGTGACGCGCGGGCAACTGCTGGCCATGGCCGTCAGCTACTCGGGTGCGCTGCTGGTGTTCGGGATCGAATTGCGCCTGGTGCCCAGCGGCGCCATCGCCTGGGGCGCTTTCCTCGTGTTTCTGTCCACTGCCAGCTATTCGGTGTATCTGTTCTTCAGCGGTGAATTCGTTCAGCGCATCGGCGCGCTGCGCCTGGGTGGGTGGGCGACGGCCGTGGCGTGTGCGTTCTGCATCGCGCAGTTTTTGGTGTTGCGCCCGCTGTCGGCCGCCCAGGTCGCGCCGGAGGTGCTGTGGCTGTCGCTGCTCAACGGCACGCTGTGCACCGCCGCGCCGGTGCTGATGGTGATGATGGCGATCGAGCGCATCGGCCCCGCACTGGCAGCGCAGATCGGCATCATTGGCCCGTTGGCGACCATCGGCATGGGCATCGCGGTGCTGGGCGAACCCTTCACGCCCTGGCTGGTCGCAGGCACCGCGCTGGTGGTGGCAGGCATCTACCTGTTCACCCGCGCCGGGCGCGCAGCCCGCTGAATTTGCTATAAAAAGAGAAGCTGCCTGCGGAGATGTGACATGCGCTGGCGCTCGATTTGGTGCATGATGACCTTGTGCGGCGCTTGTGACGCATAAGGCCGCGGACTTCCCCTCACGAAAGGACAAGCAACATGGATCTGGGTATTGCAGGCAAGTGGGCGCTGGTGGGCGGCGCCAGCAAGGGACTGGGCCGCGGCTGCGCCGAAGCGCTGGCGGCCGAGGGTGTGAACGTGGTGCTGGTGGCGCGCGGCGCCGAGGCGCTGGCGACGACCACGGCCGAGATCCAGGCCGCGCACCCCAAGGTGCAGGTGCAGATGGTCGCAGTGGACATCACCACACCCGAAGGTCGCGCCGCGGTGTTTGCGCACCACGCGGACTTTGACATCGTCGTCACCAACGCCGGTGGCCCGCCGCCCGGCACCTTCCGCGATTGGAGCCGGGACGACTGGATCAAGGCGGTGGACGCCAACATGCTGACGCCGATCGATCTGATCAAGACCACCATCGACGGCATGATCGCGCGCGGCTTCGGCCGCATCGTCAACATCACGTCCAGCGCGGTGAAGGCGCCGATCGACATCCTGGGCCTGTCCAACGGCGCGCGCTCAGGCCTGACGGGTTTTGTCGCCGGCGTGGCGCGCAACCCCGAAATCGCCGCCAAGGGCGTGACCATCAACAACCTGCTGCCCGGCAAGTTCGACACCGACCGCCTGGCCGGCACCATGGTCGGTGCGGCCAAGAAGACCGGCAAGTCGGTGGATGAGATCCGCGCCCTGCAGGCCGGCCAGATCCCGGCCAAGCGTTTCGGCACGGCCACCGAATTCGGCGCGGTGTGCGCCTTTCTGTGCAGCCAGCAGGCCAGCTACCTCACCGGCCAGAACATCCTGCTGGACGGCGGCGCTTACCCCGGCACCTACTGATAGGGTTTGGCGGCCCCGCGCTGGACGACACGGCGCGGGATAGGGCACATCCTCATGCGCCCAGGGCTTGGCGGATCTGTTCGATCAGCGACTTTTCCGCATCGCTCAGGCGTGTACCGCCAAACCCCAGAAAGCCGCCTTCGGTCGATGCCATCGCCACTTTCTCGGCCACGCCCAGCGCCCATTCGCGGTACTGGGCGGCCTGCGCCGGGTCGACCTTGGTGCTCAGCAGCTGGGCGGCTTCGCGCGCGTCTTCCAAGGTTTGCGCTGTCAGCTTCTCGGCCGACGTGATCTGCTTGTCCTTCATGCGCGCCATGGCCCAGTCGCGCGTCTTGCGCGCCTGATCCAGCTCGGCGCTCTTGTCGGCGGCCGCGGGGTTAGGCACGATGGCCTGGATCAGTTCGTTGTCCGGGTAGTCCTTGACCCCCGACATCAGCGCCTGGCCGGAGGCGAACATTTCCTTGCCCGTGCCGAACAGCCCGCTGCGCCCGGCAAACGCCACGGCCGAGCCGATGGACTGGGGCAGGGCGGCCAGCAATTGCAACTCGTCTTCGCTCAGGTTCAGCGCCATGGGGATCTCCGTGGGTTGGGACAAGCTGCCGAGTCTACGAAGCCGCCGCGGCGTGCCGTGTAGGCCACGGCCGCCAAGTTCAGCGCCGCGACGACACCACGATGCCCGCCACGATCAGCGCGAAGGCGATGGCGTGGTACCAGCGTGGCGTGTCGCCCAGGAACAGCGCCGACATCAGCGCCGCGAACACCGGCGTCAGGTTCGAGAAAAAGCCCGCCACCGCTGGCCCCGCGCGTTGCACGCCCATGCCCCAGCAGCGGTAGGCGACCACCGCGGGGCCCACGGCCACGAAGGCCAGGATCGCCGCCAACGGCCAACCCCAGTGCAAGCGCCCACCGCCCACCGCCCATTCGCCCGCGGCCAGTGCGCCGGACCACATCAGCCCGTACGCCAGCTGCGCCAGCAAAAACGCGGCCCAGTCGGCGCGGATGGCGTCGGGTTCGGCGCGGCGCGACAGCAACCACGAGTACCAGGCCCAGCAGATCGACGCGGCCAGCATGTACAGATCGCCCGGTACCAGGCGCAGGCGCGCCAGCTGGGCCAGATCGCCGCGCGCCAGCACCAGCGCCACACCGGCGATCGACAGCACGACGCCAGCCAGCTGCTGGCGCGACACCTTGGCGTCGAAGAACAGGCGGCCGATGGCCAGCATCCACAGCGGCATGCTGGACGCGACCAGCGTCACGTTCAGCGGGGTTGAGGTCTGCAGCGCCAGGTACTGCAGCGCGTTGTACAGGCCGATGCCCAGCAGGCCCAGCAAGGCGAAGCGCCGCCAGTGCGTGCCGATGCCGCTGCCTGGGCGCAACACCCAGCCGCCCAGGGGCAGCAGGATCAGGAAGGCCAGCACCCAGCGCAAGAAATTGAGCGTGATGGGCGAGATCAAATCGACCGCCAAGCGGCCCACCACGGCATTGGCGGCCCATAGAAAAGGCGGGATGGTCAGCAGCGCGGCGGCGGTGGGGGTCAGACGGGACGAAGAAGACATGGGTGTCGCCAATGGTGCCACGGCGCCGGCGCGCCTTCGGCAGGCGTGGCACCATTGGCGGTTCTGTCCCGACCACTTCGATGAGGAAACAACGCATGGCCTTGACCGTCCAGATTGACCAACCCGGTGGCCCCGAAGCCATGAAACTGGTGGACTTGCCCGTGGGCGAGCCCGGCCCCGGCCAGATCCGCATCCGCCACGAAGCCATCGGCCTGAACTACATCGACGTGTACCAGCGCACGGGGCTGTACCCGTTCCCGATGCCGCTCACCCTGGGCATGGAAGGCGCCGGCGTGGTCGAAGCCGTGGGCGAAGGCGTGACGCACCTGAAGGTGGGCGACCGCGCGGCCTACGCCAGCAACCCGCCCGGCAGCTACAGCGAGGCGCGCGTCATGCCCGCCCTGGCGGTCTGCAAGCTGCCCGAGAACATCGGCTTTGACACGGCCGCCGGCATGATGCTCAAGGGCCTGACGGCGCAGTACCTGCTGCGCCGCACGCTGCCGGTGGGTGGCCTGCAGCCGGGCGACCAGATTCTGTGGCACGCGGCGGCGGGCGGCGTCGGCCTGATCGCCTGCCAGTGGGCCAAGGCGCTGGGCTACGAACTGATTGCCACCGCCGGTTCGGACGAGAAGTGCCAGCTGGCCCTGGCCAACGGCGCGGCCCATGCCATCAACTACCGCACCGAAGACTTTGTCGCGCGCGTCAAGGACATCACCGGCGGCAAGGGCGTGAAGGTGGTGTACGACTCGGTCGGCAAGGACACCTGGGCCGGTTCGCTGGAATGCCTGCGCCCGTTCGGCCTGATGGCCAGCTTCGGCAACGCCAGCGGCCCGGTGCCGCCGTTCTCGCCCGCGGTGCTGGCGCCCAAGAGCTTGTACGTGACGCGCGCCACGCTGTTCACCCACATCGCCACGCGCGAAAACTGCCAGGCCATGGCGGACGATTTGTTCCAGGTGGTGCAAAGCGGCAAGGTCAAAATCCACATCGAGCAGCGCTTCCCGCTGGCCGACGTGCAAGGCGCGCACCGCTTGCTGGAGGGCCGCAAGACCACCGGATCGACCATTCTGCTGCCCTGAGCGCCACGGCGCCTTTGACCGCTGCCAGGGGCCAATTTCAAGAGAAATTGGTCCCTGGCCCTACATCCTTCTGCGCGGGCAGCTATTGAAAGCGTAGCAAACAGAGGTTGCCCGCTGGTGTCACCGACCCAGCTTGCGCACCTTGAACGCCAGCAGCACCAGCAGCACGCCGAAGATGAAGGCGTAGGCGGCGATGATCCAGGCCACCGCCAACGCGCCGGCGCCGGGGCGGGCCACCAGCAGGCCACCAAAGACGATCGACAGCAGGCCGCTCAGGCCCATCAGCCACTCGCCCTGGATTTCCTTGCGCAGGCGGATGGCTGCGACGATCTGCAGCACGCCGGTGATGATGGCCCAGGCCGCGATGTACATCAGCAGCACCAGACCGGTGATGCCCGGGTTGAAGAAGGTCATCACGCCCACGGCCACGCTGACCAGGCCCCACAGCAGCAGCACGCCCCAATGGCGGTTTTCCTGACGCCCGGAAAACGCGGCCCAGATGCCCAGGATGCCGTCGGCCAGCACGTAGATGCCGAACACCAGCACGAGCGCCGCCAGAGAGATGGCGGGCTGCATCCAGGTCAGCACCGCGAACACAATGGCGACGACGCCGCGCAGCAGCAGCACCCACCAGTTGCGGGCCAGGGCGGTGGCGAGGTCGGAGGCAGGCAGGCGGACCATGGGGGGCTCCTTAGGGTAAATACGGAGACCCAATGTACCCCCAAGGCGCGTGCGGTGGCAACCGCGCCCGTCAAACAACTGTCCGTGGTGCCGTCAGCGCGAGCGGCGCACGCGCAGGATCTCGTCCAGAATCAGGCCGATGGCGCCGGCCGTGATGGCCGCGTCGGCCACATTGAAGGCCGGAAAGTGCCCGCCGCGGAAGATGCCGGACAGGAAGTCCCAGTGGAAGTCCAAGAAGTCCACCACGTAGCCATGCATCATGCGGTCCAGCACGTTGCCGACCGCGCCGCCCAGGATCATGCTCAGGCTGAAAGCAAACAGCTTCTGCCCCGCGTGCGAGCGCAGCAGCCACAGGATGAAGCCCACCGCCGCCAGCGCCAGCGCGATGAAGAACCAGCGCTGCCAGCCACCCGCACCAGCCAAAAACGAGAACGCCGCCCCCGTGTTGTGCGCCCGCACGACGTTGAAGAAGCTGGTGACATAGGTGCTGTCACCCAGCCGGTAATGGCCCAGGATCAATTGTTTGGTGAACTGGTCCGCCAACACCACCAGCGCCGCCAGCGCCAACCACAGCACCAGCGAGCGGCCGGAAGAACGAGAAGCTGCCATCGTCAGATATCCACGAAAAAGTAAGCGCCTTGGTCAGGCTGTACGGCAGACGCACCCATCGAGCGCAGCCGCGTCACATGGACTGGCCAGCTAGGCGCGCAACCACCGCTCAAACGCAAGCGCCACAAACCCAGCAAACGCCACGCCCGGACCCGCGCCGGGCGTAGGCGTTGTCCCCCTGCCCGAAGCGCGCAGCGCGCAGAGAGCGGGGGGAAGCGGCGCAGCCGCTCAGGGGGGTGTTCCCAAAGCCCACGCCACGCCCGGACCTGCGCCGGGCGTAGGCGTTGTCCCCCTGCCCGGAGCGCGCAGCGCGCAGAGAGCGGGGGGAAGCGGCGCAGCCGCTCAGGGGGGTGCCCCTTGCTCACGCCACCGTGCGAGATTCGCCCGCGCCGTACAGGTTGCTCACGCAACGGCCGCACAGCGTGGGGTGGGCGGCGTCGGCGCCGACGTCGTCGCGGTAGTGCCAGCAACGCTCGCACTTCGGGCTGGTTGAGGCGCTGGCGCTGACTTGCAGTGCGTCGCCAGCTACCAAGTCGATAGCGGAGGTGATGAAGACGAACTTCAGGTCGTCGCCCAGGCTGGCCAGCAGCGCGTGGTCTTGCGGCGGTGCCGTCAGCGTGACCTTGGCTTGCAGGGAGGAGCCGACCTCGCCTTTTTCACGCAGCGCTTCAATCTCTTTGTTGACCACCTCGCGCAGCTCGCGGATGCGCGCCCACTTGGCCAGCAGAGCCGCGTCGGGCTCGGCAAACTGCCAGTACTCCTCGAAAAAGATCGAGTCGCTGTCGCCAAACAGCTTCCAGGCCTCTTCGGCGGTGAAGCTGAGGAAGGGCGCCATCCAGCGCAGCATGGCGTGCGTCAGCTGCCACAGCGCGGTTTGGGCGCTGCGGCGCGCCAGGCTGTGCGGTGCGGTGGTGTAGAGCCGGTCTTTCAGCACGTCGAGGTAGAAGCCGCCCAGGTCTTCCGAGCTGAACAGCGCCAGCTTGGCGACCACGGGGTGGAATTCGTACACCTCGTAGTGGGCCAGCACCTCGCGCTGGAATTCGGCGGCGCGCGACAGGGCCCAGCGGTCGATCTCCAGCATGTCGGCGGGCGCCACCGCGTCTTTCACGGGGTCGAAATCGCTGGTGTTGGCCAGCAGAAAACGCAGCGTGTTGCGCAGGCGGCGGTAGGTGTCGATCACGCGGGCCATGATCTTGTCGTCGCCCGCGATGTCGCCGGAATAGTCGCTCGACGCCGTCCACAGGCGCAGCAGCTCGGCGCCCCATTTTTTGTTGGCTTCCTGCAGGTCAATGCCGTTACCCAGCGACTTGCTCATCTTGCGGCCCTGCGCGTCGACCGTGAAGCCGTGCGTCAGCAGGCTGCGGTAGGGCGCGCGGCCACGGATGGCGCTGGCCAGCAGCAGCGACGAGTGGAACCAGCCGCGGTGCTGGTCGTGCCCTTCCAGGTACATGTCGGCTTCGGGCCCGCCGTCCGTGTGGTGCTCGTTCGGGTGCGTGCCGCACAGCACGTGGAAGAAGGTCGAGCCGGAGTCGAACCACACCTCCAGGATGTCGTTGAACTTGCGGTAGTGCTGCGCGTCTTCGTCGCCCAGGATTTCCTCGGGCGTCACGCGGCTCCAGGCCTCGATGCCACCTTGCTCGATGATGTCGGCGGCCTGGTCCAGGATTTCCAACGTGCGCGGGTGCAGCTCGTCCGTTTCCTTGTGCAGGAAGAAGGCGATCGGCACGCCCCAGGCGCGCTGGCGGCTGATGACCCAGTCGGGGCGGCCGGCGATCATGTCGCGCAGGCGCGCCTTGCCCGACGGCGGGTAGAAGGCGGTGTCCTCGATCGCGCGCAGCGCCGTGGTGCGCAGGCTTTCGGGCGCCTTGTCCTTGGTCAGCACGCCTTCGCCTTCGTCCATGCGCACGAACCACTGCGACGCCGCGCGGTAGATCACCGGCGTCTTGTGGCGCCAGCAGTGCGGGTAGCTGTGGGTGATGGTGTGCGTGGCCATCAGGCGGCCGGCGTCTTGCAGCGTCTCGATGATGACGGGCACCGCCTTCCAGATGTTCTGGCCGCCAAACAGCGGGAAGTCGTCGGCGTAGCTGCCGCCGCCTTGCACCGGGTTCAGGATGTCGGCGTGCGCCAAGCCGTGCGCCACGCAGGAGTTGAAGTCTTCAATACCGTAAGCGGGCGACGAATGCACGATACCCGTGCCGTCGGTGTCGGTGGCGTAGTCGGCCAGGTACACCGGCGCCAGGCGGCGGAAGCCGTAGCTGCCGTCCGGGCTGGGCACGTCGTACAGCGGGTGCTTGAAGTTCAGGCCGCCCAGCTTGTCGCCGGTGGTGGTGGCGATCACCTTGCCTTCCAGCCGGTAGCGTTCCAGGCTGTCTTCGACCCGCGCTTTGGCCAGCACCAGCAGGCCCTTGGGCGTGTCGACCAGGGCGTACTCGATGTCCGGGCCCAGGTTCAGGGCCTGGTTGGCCGGGATGGTCCAGGCGGTGGTGGTCCAGATGACCACAAACGCCGGCTTGTCCAGCTTGGGCAGGCCGAAGGCGGCGGCCAGCTTGTCGGGGTCGGCTGCTTCAAAGGCGACGTCAACGGTGTTGCTCTTCTTGTCCTGGTATTCGATCTCGGCCTCGGCCAGGGCCGATCCGCAGTCGAAGCACCAGTACACGGGCTTCAGCCCGCGGTAGACATAACCGCGCTCCAGCAGGCGCTTGAACAGACGCAGCTCCCCCGCCTCGTTGGCGAAGTTCATGGTCTTGTACGGGTTGTCCCATTCGCCCAGCACGCCCAGGCGCTTGAAGTCCTTCATCTGGGCGGCGATCTGCTCGGTCGCGTAGGCGCGGCCCTTGGCCTGCATCTCGTCGCGGCTGAGGTTGCGGCCGAACTGCTTTTCAATCTGGTTTTCGATCGGCAGGCCGTGGCAGTCCCAGCCCGGCACGTAGTGCGCGTCCAGGCCCTTGAGCTGGCGCGCCTTGACGATCATGTCCTTCAGGATCTTGTTGGCCGCGTGGCCGGCGTGCAGCGTGCCGTTGGCGTAGGGCGGGCCGTCGTGCAGGATGAATTTTTCGCGCCCGTGGCGGGCGTCGCGCAGGCGGCGGTACAGGCCGTTTTCATCCCACTCTTGCACCCAGCCGGGCTCGCGCTTGGGCAGGTCGCCGCGCATGGGGAAGGGGGTGTCGGGCAGGTTGAGCGTGCTGCGGTAATCGGTTTTGTCCTGGCTCATGGTGTCGGCAACGGAAAATTTGAATCAAATTGGCCGCCAGCCCAGGAGGAACCTGCGCAGGCAGCTATGAAATCGGGAGCGGGGCATGTGACGCTGGCGCCTGGAATGGGGCGCCCGCAGCCCCTTCAAATTCGTGCCGACCGGCTGGCAAGCCAGGCACGCGCGTCGTCACGGTCGCGCGCGATGCCTTCGGTCAAGGCCGCGAGGCTGTGATAGCGCAATTCGTCGTGCAATTTGTGTAGCAGATCCACACGGATGATTTTACCGTAGGCCCCTTCTGCTCCAAGCTGCCCAGGCCAGTCCAGGCAGTGCGTCTCCAGCAGCACGCGCCCGCCATTCACGTCGGTCGGGTCCAGCGACGGGCGCACGCCCAGGTTGGCGACGCCCGGCAGCGGCCGGTCGGCCAGGCCATGCACCTCGACCACGAAGATGCCGCTGGCGGCGGGCTTCCAGGCGTGGGCGCGGCGCGAGAAGCGCAGGTTGAGCGTGCGAAAGCCGTCCGCCGCGCCCGGCGCACTTTCGGCCAGCGCACGGCCCAGCTTGCGCCCGTGGACCACGTGGCCGCTGATGCTGTAGGGGCGGCCCAGCAGGGCGGCGGCATCCTGCAGGCGACCCTGGTCCAGCGCCTCGCGCACAGCCGTGCTGGACACGCGCAGGCCGTGCACCTCGTAGCTCTGCATGCGCGCCACGTCAAAGCCTTGGGCCGAGCCGGCGGCGTCCAGCATGGCGTAGTCGCCCGCGCGCTTGGCGCCAAAGCGGAAGTCGTCGCCCACCAGCACGTAGCGCACGCCCAACCCGCCCACCAGCACGTCGTCGATGAAGGCCTGCGGCGCCTGGCTGGCCAAGTCGGCGTTGAAGGGCAGGACGATCGCCTGGTCCACGCCACAGCGCGCCAACTCGGCCAGCTTGTCGCGGAAGGTGGTGATGCGCGCCGGCGCCAGGTCGGGCTGGCCGGTGACCGCGGCAAAGTAGTCGCGCGGGTGCGGCTCGAACGTCATCACGCAGCTGGGCACGCCGCGGTGCGCCGCCTCGCTGCGCAGCAGCGCCAGCATGGCCTGGTGGCCACGGTGCACGCCGTCGAAGTTGCCGATGGTGAGCGCGCAACCCGGGGCGATGCCGGGGTGGCGCAGGCCGCGGAAGATTTTCATGGGTCGTCGGAGGAGCGCTGGTGGCCGTGGCGATGGCTGTCGGCCGAACCCCTGATCATGCGCCAAAGCCAAGGGGCACTCGGCGGCGCCAAAACAAAAGGCCCGCGCCACCGGGCGCAGGCCTTCAATTGGGGGCGGTGGCGCAGCCCTTCAAGCCGCTGCGCCCGGCACCGATCAGTTGGCGAACGCGGCAATGCCCGTGATCGCCCGGCCCAGGATCAGCGCGTGCACGTCGTGCGTGCCTTCGTAGGTGTTGACCACTTCCAGGTTGACCAGGTGGCGGGCCACGCCGTATTCGTCGCTGATGCCGTTGCCGCCCATCATGTCGCGCGCCATGCGGGCGATGTCCAGCGCCTTGCCGCAGTTGTTGCGCTTCAGGACAGACGTCAATTCGACCGACGCAATGCCCTGGTCCTTCATCTGGCCCAGGCGCAGCACGCCTTGCAGGCCCAGGCCGATGTCGGTCAGCATGTCGGCCAGCTTTTTCTGGATCAGCTGGTTGGCGGCCAGCGGACGACCAAACTGGTTGCGGTCCAGCACGTACTGGCGCGCGCGGTGGAAGCAGTCTTCGGCCGCGCCCATGGCGCCCCAGGCGATGCCGTAGCGCGCGCTGTTCAGGCAGGTGAACGGGCCTTTCAGGCCGCGCACGTCGGGGAAGGCGTTTTCTTCCGGCACGAAGACCTCGTCCATGACGATTTCGCCGGTGATGCTGGCACGCAGGCCGACCTTGCCGTGCACGGCCGGGGCCGTCAGGCCCTTCCAGCCTTTTTCCAGGATGAAACCGCGGATCTGGCCGCCGTCGTCCTTGGCCCACACCACGAACACGTCGGCGATCGGGCTGTTGGTGATCCACATCTTGGCGCCGGACAGGCTGTAGCCACCGTCGACCTTGCGCGCGCGAGTGATCATGCTGCCGGGGTCGGAGCCGTGGTTGGGCTCGGTCAGGCCGAAGCAGCCGATCCACTCGCCGCGGGCCAGCTTGGGCAGGTATTTCTGCTTTTGCGCTTCGGTGCCGAATTCGTTGATCGGCACCATCACCAGCGAGCTTTGCACGCTCATCATGCTGCGGTAGCCGGAGTCCACGCGCTCCACCTCGCGCGCCACCAGGCCGTAGCACACGTAGTTCAGGCCGGCGCCGCCGTACTGCTCGGGGATGGTGGCGCCCAGCAGGCCCAGCTCGCCCATCTCGCGGAAGATGCTCGCGTCCGTCGTCTCATTGCGGAAGGCCATCTGCACGCGCGGCAGCAGCTTTTCCTGGCAGTAGGCGTGGGCCGCTTCCTGCACCTGGCGCTCTTCGTCGGTCAGTTGCTGGGTCAGCAGAAACGGGTCTTCCCAGTTGAAGCTGGCTTTGGCGCTGCTCATGTCGTGTCTCCTAAGGCGATTTATGCGGGCGAAAGCTGGCATTGTGCCGCCCCCATGAATAGCTGTCTAATATCGATTAGCGATTCATCAATAGGCAGATCAGATTCATGGAGCTGCGCCACCTGCGTTACTTCCTGGCCCTGGCGGACGAGCTGCACTTCGGCCGCGCGGCCCAGCGCCTGGCCATCAGCCAGCCGCCGCTGACGGTAGCGATCCAGCAGCTGGAGGCCGAGGTCGGCGCGCCCCTGTTCATGCGCAACAGCCGCGGCGTGCAGCTCACAGCCGCTGGGCTGGCCTTGATGCCGGCCGCGCAAGCCGCGCTGGACCAGGCCGCGCAGGCGCTGGACGCGGCGCGCGACGCCGCCAGCGGCCAGGTCGGGCGCTTGCACATCGGCTTTGCCGGCACGGTGCTGTACCGCGGTCTGCCGCAGATGCTGCGCCGCTTTCAGGCCGAACACCCGCGCCTTGCGCTCAACCTGCGCGAACTCAGTTCCAGCGAACAGCTGGTCGAGCTGCTGCACGGGCGGCTGGACGTCGGTTTTGCCCACGTACCGCGCGCGCCCGACGGCCTGGCCGAACAGCTGGTGTCCAGCCAGCCCTTCGTCGCCTGCGTGCCGCAGGGCCACGCGCTGGCGGCCGAGCGCGCCGTGCCACTCGCCGCGCTGGCGGGCGAGGCGCTGGCCATCGTGTCGCGCGAAGTCTCGCCCGACTACCACGCGCGCCTGCTCGCAGCCTGCCAGGCCGCGGGTTTTGCGCCGCAGCCGCTGCACGAGTTGCGCCATTGGCTCAGCGTGGTGTCGCTGGTCGCGCAAGGCCTGGCGGTGGCACTGGTGCCCGAAGCCTTGCGCCAATCCGGCTTGGCCGGCGCCGTCTTTGTGTCCGTGACCGACCCGCACGACGCGCTGCCGCGCTACGAAACGCGCTGCCTTTGGCGCCCCGCGCCCGACCAGCCGGCGCTGGGGTTGTTTCTGCAAGCCGTGCACAGCGTGGCCGAGGGCGGCTAGCATGGCCCCACAGGAGATCGATATGAGCGACAAGACCGAAACCATCGCCCTGGGCGGCGGCTGCTTCTGGTGCACCGAAGCCGTCTTCAAGGAAGTGCGCGGCGTGCTGGACGTCGAAAGCGGCTACAGCAACGGCCAGGAAACCGCGCCCACCTACGAGCAGGTCTGCACTGGCCGCACCGGCAGCGCCGAAGTGGTCAAGCTGGTGTACGACCCGGCCGTCATCAGCACGCGCCAGGTGCTGGAAATCTTCTTTCTGGTGCACGACCCGACGCAACTCAACCGCCAGGGCAACGACGTCGGCACGCAGTACCGCAGCGGCATTTACTTCACCGCGCCCGAGCAGCAGGCCGTCGCCAACGACCTGATCCGCGAAGCCAGTCAGGACAAGCTGTACGACGGCGGCATCGTGACCGAGGTCGAGCCGCTGACGCACTACTTCCCGGCCGAGGACTACCACCAGGACTTCTTCGAAAAGAACCCAACCCAGGGCTACTGCATGGCCGTGGCCGCGCCCAAGGTCGACAAGTTCCGCAAGACCTTTCGCGCCATGGCCAAAGCCTGAGTCGGGGCGCGCCGGGCCGGCGCGTGCCAGGGCAGCAATGCGCGGTCGGCTGTCGAGTGGTTTTTAGACGTTTTCGGCTATTGGCCCTACAACCATCTGTGCGACCAGCTATCAAATAGATAGTATTTTCGATGGCTGCAAGCTGACGTGCATCAAGGCGACTGGCCCCGGCGGTGGCCAGAATGGGACGCAGCAGCGTTGCCGCGCCCATCGGGGTGCGGCCCGCGCGCACCGCGACCTCGACGCCCCGCCCCATGTACGCCACCGCCCTGTTGCTGCACGTCCTCGGCGCCACCATCTGGACTGGCGGCCACCTGGTGCTGGCGCTGGCGTGGCTGCCGCGTGTGCTGCAAGAGCGCTCGCCCGAGCAGCTGCTGCGCTTTGAGCAGGGTTACGAGCGCATCGGCATGCCGGCGCTGGCGGTGCAGATCGTCACGGGGCTGTGGATGGCCGCGCAGCTGTCGCCCGGCGTGGGCGGTTGGCTGGCGCCTGAAACGCCTGCGGCGCGCGCCATCGCGCTGAAGCTGGGCCTGCTGCTGCTGACGGCGCTGATCGCGCTGCACGCGCGCTTTCGGGTGATTCCGCGGCTGTCGGCCGCAACCCTGCCGCGGATGGCCTGGCACATCGCCGCGGTGACGCTGATCTCGATCGCCTTTGTGGCGGTGGGGGTGTCGCTGCGCTTTGGCGGCGTGTAACGCCCGCAGCGCCTGAAGGAGCGGTGTCGCGCCGCCTCAGGCAGCGCTTACGCCGCGCTCGCGCCACCGGGGCGCAGTCGCAGCCAGACCAGCGCGCCAACGACGATGCCGCCGATGGCCGGCACGCTGGCCAGCGCCAGGGCGGACAGGCCGCTCAAACCCTGGCCGATGGTGCAACCCACGGCGACCACGCCGCCAAATCCCATCAGCAGGCCGCCGATGAAGGACGCCGCCAGGCGCCGCGGGCTGTCAAAACCTTCCCAACGCGCGCTGCGCGTGGCCAGCGCGGCGACCATCGCGCCCGCCAGCGTGCCCACCACGATGGCCGAGCCCAGGCTGAAGCTGCGGCCCAGCGACATCTGCACGTACAGCAGCGTGTCGGCCACCGGACCGACGAAGCTGAGCGAGCTGAGCGGGATCGGCTCGAACGCATCGAAGCCGACATGCGCGCTGACCCACCAGCCCGTCACCACCAGCGCGCCCACCAGCAAGCCGCTCACCAGCTCGCGCGGGCTGTGGCGCAGGGCAGGGTGGCGCAGCGCGGCGACCAGCAGCACCAACACCGGCACGCCCGCGGCCAGCAGCACCGCCACCAGTGGGGTCAGGCCCAGCGCCTGCAGTTGCCCGGGCAGCGTGGCCTGCGCCAGGGTGACGTTGCCCCAGCTCTGCAGCGCGTTGCGCACCGGCGCCAGCACGCCCGTCAACGACGCCTGCGCGGCAAGACCCAGTCCGAGCAAGGCGACCAGCGCGCGCAGGTTGCCACTGCCCAGCAGCACCAGCGCCCGCGCCCCGCAGCTGCGCGCCAACACCATGCCCACGCCAAACAACAGGCCGCCGACGAACACCGCCACGGGCGAAAAACGCGCCCGCACCACCGGCGCGTTGGCCCAGTCGATCTGCCCCGTGAAAGCCAGTACCTGGGCACCGACGATGGCCACCGCCAGCGCCAGCAAAAAGGCCTGCAGCGCGGGCGCGCCCAGGCGCTGCGCGCTGTCTTGCCCCAGCGACTGGCGCAGGCCGCGCAACAGGCAAAAGCGGCTGACCTGCGCCGTGGCGCCAAAGGCGGCGCCCAGCGCCAGGCCGGCCCAGATGACGGGGTTGACGGTGGGTTCCATGGGGCGGGGGCACTCCAGGGCGCGTGCGGCTGGCAAGCCGGTCGCGCGGTTCAAATAAACAGAAAAACCGTTGCACGGCCTGCGCGGCGCAGCGGGCGCGCGCGGTCAGTCAACGGTTCGACGGGATGGGGACTGGGCGGCGTCTGCTGGCCGCGCGCTGCGTTCAGCGTTCCGGGCCGGCGACCACCCGATCGGCCGCCACGCGGCACGGGGCAATAAGCCGCGCGATTCTAGGGGAAGGGCGGGGCGCTGGCGGGCCTCCGCCGCGCAACCTGCGCCCTTACTTGGTGCCGAAGATGCGGTCGCCCGCGTCGCCCAGGCCGGGCAGGATGTAGCCGTGGTCGTTCAGCTCGCGGTCGATGGCGGCGGTGTAGATCGGCACGTCGGGGTGGGCGGCCGTCAGCGTCTTCAGCCCTTCAGGCGCGGCTAGCAGGCACAGGAACTTGAGCGATCT
The DNA here is from genome assembly GCA_023442945.1 of Pseudomonadota bacterium. Classification (GTDB taxonomy): domain Bacteria; phylum Pseudomonadota; class Gammaproteobacteria; order Burkholderiales; family Burkholderiaceae_C; genus Ottowia. Next base: position 82,406 of record JAEZWW010000033.1, read on the forward strand.
TGGCTTGTCCGCCTTCAGCCGCGTCAGTGCGGCGACGGCCGAATGGCCGGTGGCCAGCATCGGGTCGACCGCGATCACGTCGCGTTCGGTCAAGTCGCCCGGCATCTTGTAGAAGTATTCGACGGCCTGCAGCGTCTGCGGGTCGCGGTACAGGCCGACGTGGCCGATGCGCGCGCTGGGCACCACGCGCAGCAGCCCGTCCAGCATGCCGTTACCGGCGCGCAGGATGCTGGCAAACACCAGCTTCTTGCCGTCGATCATCGGGCTTTGCATGGTCTCCAGTGGCGTTTCAATCTCGACCAGTTGGGTGGGCGTGTCACGCGTGACTTCGTAGGCCATCAGCATCGCCAGCTCGCCCAGCAGCGTGCGGAAGGTGGTGCTGCTGGCTTTCTTGTTGCGCATCAGCGTGAGCTTGTGCTGCACCAGCGGGTGGGTGACGTGGTGGATTTGATTCGTCATGAAGTTTGCTATTGGTTATGTAGCTGCCCGCGCAACCGGTTGTAGGGCCAGAGGCCGATGGGGCTTGAAATCTGCCTTCAGCGCTTCTTCCCACCCAGCAGGCTGCCCAGCGCACCGCGCACCAGCTCGCGCCCCATGCGGCGCATCTCGCCCTTGACCACGTTCTGCACCAGACCGTCGTACTGGCCGCCGCGCGGGCCGGTGCGGCCGAACAGGGCTTCCTTGCCCATGGTCATCAGGTCGCCGAACAGGCCGCCGTTGTCGGCCGCGGGCGCGCCCGCCGCGCCAGGGGCTGCGGGGGCGCCAGGTTTACCGGCGCCGGCGGGCACGGCCTGGGCGCCGCGCTGAGCCAGCAGTTCGTAGGCGGATTCGCGGTCCACCGCCTGTTCGTAGGTGCCGGCCACGAGGGACGACTTGATCAGCTCGGCCCGCTGGGCGTCGCTGATCGGGCCGATCTGGCTGCCGGGCGGAATGACGAACACGCGCTGCGTCACGCCCGGGCGGCCTTTGTCGTCCAGGAAGCTGATCAGCGCCTCGCCGGTGCCCAGCTCGGTGATGGCCTGCTCGATGTTGAGGTCGGGGTTGCCGCGCATGGTCTCGGCCGTGGCCTTGACGGCCTTCTGGTCGCGCGCGGTGAAGGCGCGCAGCGCGTGCTGTACGCGGTTGCCCAGCTGCGCCAGCACGGTGTCGGGCACGTCGATCGGGTTCTGCGTGACGAAGAACACGCCCACGCCCTTGGAGCGCACCAGGCGCACGACCAGCTCGATGCGCTCCAGCAGCGCCTTGGGCGCGTCGTTGAACAGCAGGTGCGCTTCGTCAAAGAAGAACAGGAACTTGGGTTTTTCAGGGTCGCCGATTTCCGGCAGGCGCTCGTACAGGTCGGACAGCAGCCACAGCAGGAAGGTGGCATACAGGCGCGGCGAAGTCATCAGCTTGTCGGCCGACAGGATGTTGACGACGCCCTTGCCGCCCACGGTCTGCATCATGTCGTCGATGTTGAGCATGGGCTCGCCAAAGAATTTGTCGCCACCCTGGCTTTCCAGCGTCAGCAGGCCGCGCTGGATGGCGCCCACGCTGGCGCTGCTGACGTTGCCGTACTGCGTGGTGAACTGCTTGGCGTTGTCGGCCACGAAGGTCAGCATGCTGCGCAGGTCCTTCAGGTCCAGCAGCAGTAGGCCGTTGTCGTCGGCGATCTTGAACACCAGGTTCAGCACCCCGCTTTGCGTGTCGTTCAGGTCGAGCATGCGCGCCAGCAGCAGCGGGCCCATGTCGGAAATGGTGGCGCGCACCGGGTGACCTTGCTCGCCAAACACGTCCCACAGCGTGACCGGGCAGGCCATGGGCGTGGGTGTGGGCAGGCCGCGCTCCTTCAGGATGTCGGCCATCTTGCCGCTCACGCTGCCGGTCTGGCTGATGCCGGTCAAGTCGCCCTTCACGTCGGACATGAACACCGGCACGCCGATGGCGCTGAAGGACTCGGCGATCTTCTGCAGCGTGACGGTCTTGCCCGTGCCGGTGGCCCCGGTGATGAGGCCGTGGCGGTTGGTGAGACCGGGCAGGATGAAGGTTTGGATGTCGCCGTGCTGGGCGATAAGCAGGGGTTCGGCCATGGCGGTGCGTCAAAAGTAAAATCGCCGCATTATCCCAAGCACTTCAGGAAGCAGAATTTCATGGCCGGACACAGCAAATGGGCCAATATCCAGCACCGCAAGGGCCGCCAGGACGAAAAACGTCAGCGCGTCTGGACACGCGTGGTGCGTGAAATCATGGTCGCCGCCCGCACCGGCGGGGGCGACCCGAACGCCAACCCGCGCCTGCGGCTGGCGATCGAAAAGGCCAAGGCGGCCAACATGCCCGCCGACACCGTCAAGCGCAACATCGACAAGGCCACGGGCAACCTCGAAGGCGTGAGCTACGAGGAAATCCGCTACGAGGGCTACGGCATCGGCGGCGCGGCGATCATCATCGACACGATGACCGACAACCGCGTGCGCACCGTGGCCGAAGTGCGTCACGCCTTCAGCAAGTACGGTGGCAACATGGGCACCGAAGGCTCGGTGGCCTTCCAGTTCAAGCACGTTGGCCAGATCATTTTTGCGCCCGGCACCAGCGAAGACAAGGTGATGGAAGTCGCCCTGGAAGCCGGTGCCGACGACGTCATCAGCGACGAAGACGGCGCGATCGAGGTGCTGACCGACCCGGCGCAGTTCGAGGCCGTGAAGAACGCCCTGGAAGCTGCCGGCCTGACGCCCGAAGTCGCCGAAGTCACCATGCGCGCCGAAAACACCATCGATCTGACCGGCGACGACGCCGTGAAGATGCAGAAGCTGCTCGACGTGCTGGAAGACCTGGACGACGTGCAGGACGTGTTCCACAACGCAAACGTGGAGCTGGAGTGACCCTCTGGCTGCGCGCCGCCGGCCTGGCCTGCGCCACTTTGGCGTTGAGCGCATGCGGTGGTGACGCATCCTGGTGTGTCTCCGGTGAAGGCGGCGGCTGGGCCGCCGGCTACAACCACGACGACTGCCCGCCCGAGCACAAGGCAGACGAGCCGGTGGCAACCCCCGATGGCGCCCCGCAGGTGCCTTCCACAGCAGTTGAATCAGCCCGAACATGACCGCCGCACTGGTGGCTCAGCGCCTGGCAGAAGTGAATTAAACCCATGAAGATTCTGGTGATTGGCGGCGGTGGCCGCGAACACGCATTGGCCTGGAAACTGGCCCAATCCCCCAAGGTGCAGCAGGTGTACGTGGCCCCCGGCAACGGTGGCACGGCGCTGTCGACGCACCTGGAAAACCTGCCCATCACCGACGTGGTGGCGCTGCGCGAATGGGCGCAGGCCGAAAAGATCGGCCTCACGGTGGTTGGGCCCGAGCAGCCGCTGGCCGCCGGCGTGGTGGACGAATTCCGCGCGCACGGCCTGCGCATCTTTGGGCCGACCAAGGCCGCGGCGCAGCTGGAGAGTTCCAAGGCCTTCAGCAAGGACTTCATGAAGCGCCACGGCATTCCCACCGCGGCGTACGAAACCTTCACCGACCCGGTGCCCGCGCACGCCTATGTTGACAAGCTGGGCGCGCCCATCGTCGTCAAGGCCGATGGGCTGGCGGCCGGCAAGGGCGTTGTGGTGGCTGCTACCAAAGAAGAAGCGCACGCGGCCATCGACGACATGCTGGGCGGCAACAGCCTGGGCGTGTCGCACAACGAAGGCGGCGCGCGGGTGGTGATTGAAGAATTCCTGCAGGGCGAAGAAGCCAGCTTCATCGTGCTGTGCGACGGCAAGAACGTGGCCGTGATGGCCACCAGCCAGGACCACAAGCGCTTGAAGGACGGTGACGAAGGCCCCAACACCGGCGGCATGGGCGCGTACTCGCCCGCGCCCGTGGTCACGCCCGACGTGCACGCCCGCGCCATGCGCGACGTGATCCTGCCCACCATCCGCGGCATGGACAAGGACGGCATCCCCTTCACCGGCTTTCTCTACGCCGGCCTGATGATCGACGCCGAAGGCAAACCCAAGACGCTGGAGTTCAACACCCGCATGGGCGACCCGGAAACGCAGCCGATCCTGATGCGCCTGAAGTCCGATTTGGTCGATGTGCTGATGGCCGCCACATCGGGCAAGCTGGACGAGGTCGAGCTGCAATGGGACCGCCGCGTGGCCCTGGGCGTGGTCATGGCCGCCGGTGGCTATCCGCTCGCGCCCAAGAAGGGCGACCTGATCACCGGCCTGCCCAAGGCGAGTGACGACGTGATGGTCTTCCATGCCGGCACGGCCATGGACGGCGACAAGCTCGTGACGTCTGGCGGGCGCGTGCTGTGCGTCACCGCGCTGGCCGATTCGGTCAAGCAGGCGCAGACCAAGGCGTACGACGCCGCGCGCGGCATCCACTTTGACGGCATGCAGTACCGCCGCGACATCGGTCACCGCGCGATCAAGGCCAACAGCTGATGGCGATCGCCGACACCGCCGACGCGCGCGCTTACCTGGTCGACCTGCAGCAGCGCATCACCCACGCCATCGCGTCGGTGGATGGCAAGGCCGCGTTCTTGCGCGACGAATGGCGCAAGGCGCCGGGCGAGCCGCTGCAGGGCGACGGCGTGACGATGATCCTGGAAGACGGCGCCGTGTTCGAGCGCGCGGGTTGCGGCTTCTCGCACGTGCGCGGGCCCAAGCTGCCGCCCTCGGCCACGCAACACCGGCCCGAGTTGGCCGGTGCCCCGTTTGAAGCCATGGGTGTGTCGCTGGTCTTCCACCCGCGCAACCCGTACGTGCCCACCGTGCACATGAACGTGCGCATGATCGCCGCCGGCCACCCGGGCCAGACGCCGGCGTGCTGGTTTGGCGGCGGCATGGATTTGACGCCGTACTACGGCTTTGACGAAGACTGCGCGCACTTCCACCGTGTCTGCCACGACGCGCTGAAGCCCTTTGGCGACGACAAATACCCGCGCTTCAAAGCCTGGTGCGACGACTACTTCTTCAACAAGCACCGCAGCGAGCCGCGCGGGATCGGCGGCATCTTCTACGACGACTTCGCCGAAGGCGGCACGGACAACGGTCTGGCGCTGATGCGCGCCGTCGGCGACGCCTTTCTGGACGCCTACCTGCCCATCGTGCAGCGCCGCATGGGCATGGCCTGGGGCGAGCGCGAGCGCCAGCACCAGTTGGTGCGCCGCGGCCGCTATGTCGAATTTAACCTGGTGTGGGACCGCGGCACGCACTTCGGCCTGCAGTCGGGCGGGCGCACCGAATCCATCCTGCTGTCGATGCCGCCGCAGGTCGCCTGGACCTACCAGTACCAGCCCGAGCCCGGCTCGCCCGAAGCTGCGTTGACCGAGCGCTACCTGGTGCCCCGTGCATGGGTGTGACGGCCGACGCGGCACTGCAGCGCATCGGCGTCTTCGGCGGCGCGTTCGACCCGCCGCACGACGCCCATGTGGTCCTGGCGCGCGAGGCGATTGATGCGTTTGCGCTTGATCGGTTGCTGATCATTCCGACCGGCGATGCATGGCACAAAAGCCGCCCACTTAGCCCTGCGGCCGACCGCTTCGCCATGTGCCAGCTGGCGTTTGCCGGCCTTCCGCAAGCGGTGGTGGACGACCGCGAATTGCGCCGCGATGGCCCCACTTACACCATCGACACCTTGACCGAATTGCGCGCCGACTGGCCGGCCGCCACGCTGTTTCTGCAGATCGGGGCCGACCAGGCCGCGGCCTTCCACACCTGGCGCCGGGCGCAGGATATCGTCGATATTGCTACCATTAGCATAGCTGCTCGCGCAGATTCAGCGGGGGCTGCGATGCAATTGGATGCTGAAAACCCGTTGCCCGGCCTGCGCGTGGCCCCAGGCCGCGTACGGGTCCTTCCGCTGCCGCCGCTGCCCCACAGCGCGACCGAAGTGCGCCGGCGCGTTGCCGCCGGCCTGCCCATTGACCATCTGGTGGCGCCCGCCGTCGCCGGGTATATTGCCGATCACCACCTTTATTCCACGACCTGATGAGCGAAACCGCCGCCAAAAAAGACGTCCAGAAACTCCAGCGCACCATCGTCGATGCCCTGGAAGACATCAAGGCCCAGGACATCCGGGTGTTCAACACCGAACACCTGTCGCCGCTGTTTGAGCGCGTTGTCGTTGCCAGCGGCACGTCCAACCGCCAGACCAAGGCCCTGGCCGCCAGCGTGCGCGACAAGCTGCGCGACGCCGGCTTCGGCAAACCCCGAATCGAAGGCGAAGAAAACGGCGAATGGATCATCGTCGACTGCGGCCCGGCCGTGGTCCACGTGATGCAGCCGGCCATCCGCCAGTACTACAACCTGGAAGAGATCTGGGGCGACAAGCCGGTGCGCCTAAAAGGCCCGGACGCGCGCGCCGCCGGCGCCCAGCGCAAGTCCGCCGCCATGGGCGAGCCCGAAGCGCCGGCCAAAAAGCCCACCGCCAAGAAAGCCAGCGCCAAAGCGGCACCGGCCAAGAAAGTCGCGGCCAAGAAAGCACCCGCCAAAGCGCCCGTGAAGGCCGCCGCCGTGAAGAAGGCCGTGGCCAAGAAAGCGCCCGCCAAAAAGCCCCTCGCCAAAACCGCGGCGCGCAAATCCGCGGCGACCTTGCCCGTGCAGGTCGTTAACAAGCCCAAGGCGCCGGCGAAGACTGCCGCCAAGTCATCTGCGCGCCCAGCCGCCAAGTCTGCTGGCAAACCCGCACCGGCCAAGAAGGCCGTGGCGAAGAAAGCCCCTGAAAAAAAGGCCCCTGCAAAGAAGGCCGCCAGCCCGCGCGCCAGCCGCTGATCGGCGCGCATGAAGCTGCTGGTTGTCGCCGTCGGGCAACGCGTCCCGGCGTGGGCGCAAACCGCCTGGGACGACTACGCCAAGCGCTTCCCGCCCGAGCTCAAGCTGGAGCTCAAAGCCATCAAGACCGAACCGCGCGCGGGCGGCAAGACCGCCGCGCAGCTGATGGCGGCCGAGCGCCAGCGCATCGAAGCGGCCATCCCCAAGGGCACGCACACCGTCGTGCTGGACGAGCGCGGCACGCCGCTCACCACGCAAGCCTTGGCCACGCGCCTGACCGGCTGGCAAGGCCTGGGCGGCGATGTCGCGCTGCTGATCGGCGGCCCCGATGGCCTCGACCCAGAGTTGCGCCGCGCCGCGCACGAGCGCATTCGCTTGTCCGATTTGACGCTGCCCCACGCCATGGTGCGCGTGCTGTTGGTCGAGCAGCTCTACCGCGCGTGGTCGGTCAACGCCGGGCATCCGTACCACCGGGAGTGAGGGCGCAAGCCTTCCGCCCACCGTGCCGGTTGCGCTCATGCCATTGCTGACGGGACTGGCGCTGGCGGCGTGTGCCGCCCTGCTGTTCGTGTGGGCGGCCACGCGCAAGCTGACGCGGGGCGACGTCGCCTGGACCACGCGCCCATGGCTTTGGTTCGTGCGCCACCATCCGCTGACGCGATCCCGCCGCACCGCGGCCGTCGTGCCGGGGCGGCGTGCGCAGTTCATGGCCGCGTTCTGCTTTGGCTTCGTGGTAGCGTGCCCGTTGTGCGCCGTGCTCGTCAGCCGGTTTTGGTGACGTCCCTGCGGCCCGCTTTTTTGAGATTGCAACAACGCCGTGCCTGAATTCATCTATCTCGCCTCCCAAAGCCCGCGCCGGCGCCAGTTGCTGGAACAGCTGGGCGTGCGCCTCAGCCTGCTGCTGCCCGATGACGCGGACGCGGCCGAAGCGCTGGAAGCTGTGCGCCCGGCCGAAGCACCCGCGACCTACGTGCGGCGGGTGACAGGGCTGAAGTTGCAGGACGCGCTGCGCCGCTTGGCCGAGCGCCATCTGCCGCCGGCGCCGGTGCTGTGTTCCGACACCACCGTGGCGCTGGGGCGGCGCATTCTGGGTAAACCGGCCGACGCGCACGAAGCGGCCGAGATGCTGGGCGCGCTGTCGGGTCAGACGCACCGCGTGCTGACGGCGGTGGCGGTGCAACTGGGCGAGCAGCGCGTGGAAGCACTCAGCGAATCGCGCGTGCGCTTTGCGGCTTTGGACGCAGCCACCCTTGCCGCCTACGTCGACAGCGGCGAATGGCAAGGCAAGGCCGGCGCCTACGCGATCCAGGGCAGGGCGGCGGCGTTCATCGAACACATCAGCGGCAGCTACAGCGGCATCATGGGTTTGCCGCTGTTTGAAACCGCCGCGCTTTTGAAAGAAATCGGCCGCCAGCCCTAGGGGGACTTGCGCGGGCAGCTACCAAACATGCAGCAAGACATTCTGATCAACTGGGCGCCCCAAGAGACGCGCGTGGCCGTCATCGAACACGGTGCGGTGCAGGAAGTGCACGTCGAACGCACGCTGGAGCGGGGCCTGGTCGGCAACATCTACGTGGGCAAAGTGGCGCGCGTGCTGCCGGGCATGCAGTCGGCCTTCATCGACATCGGGCTGGAGCGCGCGGCCTTCCTGCACGTGGCCGATTTGTGGCAGCGCCCGCTGGAGGGCGAAAGCCTGTCGGCCAGTCGCGCCGCCACGCCGCAACGGCCGATCGAGAAGCAGGTGTTTGAGGGCCAGACGCTGATGGTGCAGGTCATCAAGGACCCGATCGGCACCAAGGGCGCGCGCCTGTCCACGCAGGTCAGCCTGGCCGGGCGCATGCTGGTGTATTTGCCGCAGGACGACCACATCGGCGTGTCGCAAAAGATCCCGGCCACGCTGCGCGACAGTCTGCGCACGCGTGTGCAGGCGCTGGCCAGCGCAGGCGTGGCCGATGGCAAGACCGGTGGCTTCATCCTGCGCACCAACGCCGAAGACGCCTCAGACGCCGAGCTGGGCGAAGACATCGCCTACCTGCGCAAGGCCTGGACGCGCATCCGCGAGGCGTCCACGCGCCAGTCGCCGGCCAGCCTGCTGCACGAAGACCTGAGTCTGCTGCAGCGCGTGCTGCGCGATCTGACGGGCGAGGGGACGCAGTCGATCCTGATCGATTCGCACGAGCAATTCGACGCGCTCGTGGCCTTCGGGCGCGAATTCATGCCCGCCGCGGCCGCGCACCTGCAGCTGTACAAAGGCGAGCGGCCAATTTTCGACCTGTACAACGTCGACGAAGAAATCACCAAGGCGCTGGGCCGTCGCGTGGATTTGAAGTCCGGCGGCTACCTGATCGTCGACCAGACCGAGGCGCTGACCACCATCGACGTCAACACCGGCGGCTACGTCGGCACGCGCAACTTCGACGACACGGTGTTCAAGACCAACCTGGAAGCCGCGCAGGCGATTGCGCGCCAGCTGCGCCTGCGCAACCTGGGCGGCATCGTGATCGCCGACTTCATCGACATGACGCAGGCCGAACACCAGCAGGCGGTGCTGAGCGAATTCCGCAAGCAGCTGGCACGCGACCGCGTGAAGACGCAGGTCGGCGGCTTTTCACCGCTGGGGTTGGTGGAGATGACGCGCAAGCGCACGCGCGAATCGCTGGCGCAGCTGCTGAGCGAGACCTGCGACCAGTGCCAGGGCGCCGGGCGCGTGCGCACGGCGCGCACCGTGGCCTACGACATCCTGCGCGAAATCCTGCGCGAGGCGCGCCAGTTCAACCCCAAGGAATTCCGCGTGGTGGCGACGCCGGCGGTGATCGAGATGCTGCTGGACGAAGAAAGCCAGCACTTGGCCGGCTTGTCGGACTTCATCGGCAAGCCGATCTCGCTGCAGGCCGAAAACGCGCTGGGGCCGGACCAGTACGATATCGTGCTGCTCTGAGCCGGTTTTCAAGCGTTTTCGCCTGCTGGCCCTACAACCACCTGCGCAGGCAGCTATCTAAAAGATAGTATTGAGCGTAGTCGATGCGTCGCCGGCAGCGGTGGGCGGCACGGGTTCGGCGGCGGGATCGGCTGGCGCCGGGCTGGCGGTGGCGCCCGGGAAGTGATGCAGCCGCGCGTACAGCCCGCCGGCCTGGATCAGCGCCGCGTGCGTGCCCGATTCAACGATGCGGCCACGCTCCATCACGACGATCCGGTCGGCGTGTTCGATGGTCGACAGGCGGTGCGCGATGACCAGCGTGGTGCGCCCGGTCATGGCGCGGGCGATGGCTTGCTGCACCAGGCGTTCGCTTTCGGTGTCGAGCGCGGACGTGGCCTCGTCCAGCAGCAGCACCGGCGCGTCCTTGTACAGCGCGCGGGCAATCGCCAGGCGCTGGCGCTGGCCGCCCGACAGCTGCGTGGCGTTGTGGCCCAGCACCGTGTCGATGCCCTGCGGCAGGGCCGATACATGGCCCCATAAATTGGCGTCGTCCAGGCAGCGCTGCACAAGCTCGCGGTCGATCTGCGTCGCACCCAGCGCCACGTTGGCGGCCACGCTGTCGTTCAGCATGGTGACGTCCTGGCTGACCAGGGCGAACTGCGCGCGCAGCGCATGCAGCGGCCAGTCGCAGATGTCGGTGCCGTCCAGCAGCACGTGCCCCGACGTCGGCAGCACAAAGCGCGGCAGCAGGTTGACCAGCGTGGTCTTGCCCGAGCCCGAAGGCCCGACCAACGCCACCGTTTCGCCGGCGCGCACGTGCAGGCTGAGGTTGTCCAGCGCCGGGTCGCTGTCGTCGGCATAGCGCACGCTGACGTGCTCCAGCGCGATCTCACCGCGGGCGCGTGGCACCGGCGTTTCCGGTGGCGGCGCAGTGGACGAGCCGGGCTCGGGCAGCACTTCAGCCATCAGGTCCAGCCCGCGCTCCAGCGCGGCCAGGCCGCGCGTGATCGGGCCGACCACGTCGGTCAGGCGGCGCAGCGGCTGGATCAGCATCAGCATGGCGCCAATGAAGGACACGAAACCGCCCACCGTGATGCTGCGGCCCGCGCTGCTCTGGCCCTGGTACAGCGCGATGCCGATCACCACCGACAGCGCCACCGCTGCGGCCATCTGCGCCAGCGGCATGGCGCCGGCCGAGGCGCTGGTGGCCTTGATCGACAGGTTGCGCAAATGGCGGCTGAGGCCGTCAAAGCGCGTCGCCTGCTGCGCCTGCGCGCCGTGCAGGCGGACCATGCGGTGGGCCAGCACGTTTTCTTCGACCACGTAGGCCAGCTCGTCGGTCGTGGCCTGCGCCAGGCGCGTGTAGCGGTACAGGCGCCGCGACATCACCTTCATGATCACACCGACGATGGGCACCAGCACCAGCACGATCAGCGTCAGCGACCAGTTGAGGTACAGCAGGTAGGCCATCAGCGCGACGACCGAAAAGCTGTCGCGCGCCAGGTTCAGCACCGCCTGCACCAGCAGCGTGGTGCCGGTCTGCACTTCGTAGACGATGGTGTTGGCCAGCTGGCTGGCGCTCTGGCGGGCGAACAGCGTCAGGTCGGCGTTCAGCAGGCGGTCAAACAGCTGGGCGCGCAGCTTGATCATGCCGTCGTTGGCAATGCGCGACAGCGCGTACTGGCTGGCAAAGTGGGCAAAGCCGCGCAGCGCAAACAGCCCGACGATGGCCACGGGCACGATCCAGATCGGCAGGCTGCCTTGCGTGAAGCCTTCGTCCAGCAGGGGCTTGAGCAAGGCGGGGACGGACGCCTCGGTCAGCGCGCTGATCAGCGTGCCCAGCCCGGCGATCAGCCAACCCAGGCGGTATTCGCTGAAATACGTCCACAGCCGGGCCAGGCGCGCACCCAGCGGGCGCTGCGCGGAAACAGAGGCGGCGGGGGGCTCGGGGCGACGGGAACTCATGCGGGCGGAAAAAGCCGAATCGCGCATTCTACGAAGGCTGGGCGCAAAAGCGGGGCCAGGTGAAATTTGTCCGAATGCGGGAACTATGGCGCGCGCATCTGGACAAATTCACAGTTTGAAACGTGCGTTCACGCAGGCTTGTTACCATTGCCGCCGTGCCACGACTCGCCGCCTTCGGGTGCCATTCGCTGCCGCTCTGTTTATGACCTCTTTCCGCACCGACTCCAAGCTCTCCCCCAACTGGCAACGCCGCGGTCTGGTGACTGCCCTGGCCGTTGCCCCCATCACCCCCGCGTTGGCGCAGTTCCGCGTCGAAGTCTCCGGCGTCGGCCTGACCCAGCTGCCGATCGCGCTGGTGCCGTTCCGGGGCGAAGACGCCTCGCCGCAGAAGATCAGCGCCATCATCCGCGCCGATCTCGAGCGCTCGGGCCAGTTCCGCTCGGTCGACACGTCCGGCCAGTCGATGGACGAGACGCAGCGCCCCGACATGTCGGTGTGGCGCCAGCGCACCGCCGACGCCTTGGCCGGCGGCAGCGTCACGCGCCTGCCGGACGGGCGTTGGGACGTGCGCTTTCGCCTATGGGACGTGGTCAAGGGCCAGGACCTGGGCGGGCAGGGTTACGTCGTGCCCCAGGCCGATCTGCGCCTGGCCGCGCACAAGATCGCCGATTACATCTACGAAAAGCTGACGGGCGAAAAGGGCGTGTTTTCCACGCGCCTGGCCTACGTCACCAAGGCCGGCGGCCGCTACACGCTGTGGGTGGCCGATTCGGACGGCGAAAACGCGCAGGCCGCGCTGGGCAGCCCCGAGCCCATCATCTCGCCGACCTGGTCGCCCACCGGGTCGCAACTGGCCTACGTGTCGTTTGAATCGCGCAAGCCCGTGATCTACGTGCACGACGTGTCCACCGGGCGCCGCCGCTTGCTGGCCAACTTCCGCGGCTCGAACTCGGCCCCGGCCTGGTCGCCCGATGGCCGCAGCCTGGCCGTCACGCTGTCGCGCGATGGCGGTTCGCAGCTGTACATCATCAGCGCCAGCGGCGGCGAGCCGCGCCGCCTGACCCAATCGCAAAGCATTGATACCGAACCGACGTTCTCGCCCGATGGCAGCTCGATCTACTTCGTGAGCGACCGCGGTGGCGCGCCGCAGATCTACCGCATGTCGGCCAGCGGCGGTGCGGCGCAGCGCGTGACCTTCAGCGGCAGCTACAACGTATCGCCTTCGGTCAGTCCGGACGGTCGTTGGCTGGCCTACGTCACCCGCACCGGTGGCTTCAAGCTCCAGGTGATGGAACTGGCGTCGGGCAATGTCACGTCGGTGACCGATACCTCGGACGATGAAAACCCCAGCTTCGCCCCCAACAGCCGCCTGATCGTCTACGCCACGCGCCAAGGCGGCCGCGAGGCACTCATGACGACCACCGTGGACGGCAAGATCAAGGCCCGCTTGGCGGGCAAGGGCGGCGACATTCGCGAACCGTCCTGGGGCCCGTTCCAACGCTGATGCATTCACTGCGGATTGGTACCGCGCTTTTCCCAACTTTTTCTTGAATCAGGAGTATTCATCATGATGAAGCGTTATTTGATGGTGGCCGCGTTGGCCATGGTTCTGGCGGGCTGCGGCTCCAACGTCAAGCTGGATCCGCCGATCCAGGGCTCTGACACCACGGCGACCACCGGCAGCGGCGGCGCGGACAGCCAAGGCGCAGGCCAAAGCACGGTCACGCAAGTGCAGGCCGGCGGTTCGGGTTCTGACGCGGCAGGTCCTGCAGGCGTCGAACGCGTGATCTATTTCGACTACGACAGCTTCTCCGTCAAGCCGGAATACCAGGGTCTGGTGGACCAGCATGCGCGTTTCCTGCAGTCCAACAAGGGCCGCAGCATCTCGCTGGAAGGCAACACCGACGAGCGCGGCAGCCGCGAATACAACCTGGCCCTGGGCCAAAAGCGCGCTGAAGCGGTTCGCCGTGCGATGACCCTGGTCGGCGCCAGCGACGCCCAGATCGAAGCCGTGAGCTTTGGTGAAGAGAAGCCGGCCGTGCAAGGCAGCAGCGAAGACGCTTACGCCAAGAACCGCCGCGTCGAAATCCGTTACCGCTGAGCCGCCCGATGATGCGCATGAACCCCCTTCGCGCGGCCGTGCTGGCCTTGTGCTGCGTGGCCGCCCAGGGAGCGAACGCGCAGCTGTTCGGTGACGACCAGGCGCGCCAGGCCATCCTGGACCTGCGCCAGCGCTTTGAGCAGTCGGTGGCGGCACAGAACCGGCTGGTCGACGAGAACGCCCAGATGCGTCGCAGCATGATGGATCTGCAACAGCAGATCGAATCCCTGCGGGGCGATCTGGCGCGTTCGCGCGGCCAGGAAGAGCAGCTGACGCGCGATATCGCGGATCTGAAGAAGGCCCAGGCAGACACCCAGCGTGCCACCGATGAGCGGCTGCGCAAGGTGGAAACCGCACCCAGCGTCACCACCGACCCCAATGCAGGGGCGGGCAGCGGTGCGCTGACCGGCGAAGGCTCGGCCAACGAAAAGCAGGATTACGACGCCGCGCTGGCGCAGTTCCGCGCGGGTGACTTTACCGGCGCGCAGACCGGCTTCGCGAGTTTCATCAAGCGCTACCCGCGCAGCGCACTGGCGCCGTCGGCGCTGCTGTGGCTGGGCAACGCGCAGTACGCGACGCGCAACTACAAGGAAGCGATCACCAATTTCCGCTCCTTGCTGACCGCGGCGCCCAACCACCAGCGCGCGCCCGAGGCGATGCTGTCGATCGCCAATTGCCAGATCGAACTGAAGGACACGCGCGCAGCCCGCGCCACGCTCGAGTCCCTGGTCAAGACCTACCCGCAATCCGAAGCCGCTCAAGCCGGCAAGGAGCGACTGGCCCGCTTGAAATAAATGGTCGGTGGGCGCTCTGGCGCCCGGGTTGCACGGGCGGCATCGCAGTCCGCGCAGGCTTTGATGCCCAGACTTCGCAAGAAGCCTGGGCATTTTCGTTATAATGCTGGGTTCCCTTGCTGCACTCCGCCTTTGACGCCGGGGGCGGCTTTTACTTCGGGCCGCATCGCGCTGGCCCGCTCATCCACAAGGAGAGTCAATGCGTCACTATGAAATCATTCTGCTGATCCATCCGGATCAAAGCGAGCAGGTTCCGGCCATGCTGGAGCGCTACAAGGGCATGATCACCGCCGGCGGCGGCAAGATCCATCGCCAGGAAGACTGGGGCCGCCGTCAGCTGGCTTACCAGATCAACAAGCTGGCCAAGGCGCACTACCTGTGCCTGAACATCGAAGCCGACCAGGCCGTGATGGGCGATCTGGAGCACGCCTTCAAGTTCAACGACGCCGTGCTGCGCCACCTGACGGTGCAGAAGAAGAAAGCCGACACCGGCCCTTCTTCGATGATGAAGACCGTCGAGCGCGAAGAGGCCCGCAAGGCCCATCAAGCCGAAACCAGCAACTGAGTGTGCGCGCGGACGCCGTGAGATGGCCAATGTGACCCGTCTCACCGCGGCCATCGCCGAATCCAGCCCTCTGCGCTTCACGCCCGCCGGTGTTCCGGCCCTCGATATCCGGCTCGAACACGAGTCCGAAGTCGAAGAAGCGGGAAGTCCGCGCA
The DNA here is from genome assembly GCA_023442945.1 of Pseudomonadota bacterium. Lineage (GTDB taxonomy): Bacteria > Pseudomonadota > Gammaproteobacteria > Burkholderiales > Burkholderiaceae_C > Ottowia. The sequence goes on from JAEZWW010000033.1 coordinate 97,642, forward strand.
CCGTGCGCCTGGCCCTCAGGGCCGTGGCCGTTGGTGCGGTGGCAGAAAGGCTGGTGCGGCACGCGGTTGGCAGCCAGTGGCATTTCACTGGGTTTCTGGCCAGCCCGCGCAACGCGAAGTCGGTGGTGCTGCACATCCAGGATTTTCAGCAAGATCAGTTTCAAGGAGCCTCTGATGGCCACGTTTAAGAAATTCAACAAAGACAAGCGCCCCAAGCGCAATACGCAATCGCTGCTGTTCAAGCGCAAGCGCTTCTGCCGCTTCACCGTCGCTGGCGTCGAAGAAATCGACTACAAGGACATCGACCAGCTGCGCGACTTCATCAGCGAGAACGGCCGCATCGTGCCCGCCCGCCTGACCGGCACGCGCGCCATCTACCAGCGCCAGCTGAACACCGCCATCAAGCGCGCGCGCTTCCTGGCCATGCTGCCGTACACCGATCAGCACCGCGTCTGAGGAAGGAACAGCCATGCAAATCATTCTTCTGGACAAGGTCGTCAACCTGGGCAACCTGGGTGACATCGTCAAGGTCAAAGAGGGCTATGCCCGCAACTTCCTGATCCCCACCGGCCGTGCCCGCCGTGCCACCGAAGCGGCCAAGGCCGAATTCGAAGCACGCCGTGCCGAACTGGAAAAGCAAGCCGCTGAGAAGCTGGCCGCTGCCCAGGCCATGGGCGAGAAGCTGAACGGCCAGACCATCAAGCTGACGCAGAAAGCCGGCGTTGACGGCCGCCTGTTCGGCTCGGTGACCAACCACGACATCGCCGACGAGCTGAAGAAGCAAGGCTTTGACGTGCACAAGTCGCAGATCCGTCTGCCCAACGGCCCGATCAAGGTCGTGGGCGATAACACGATCCTGGTGGCCCTGCACACCGACGTGGAGTCCGAGATCACCGTCGCGGTCTACGGCGAAACCGCCTGACGCCCGAGCGCCTTTGGCGCTGAGAAGCCGCCCGCTGCAAGGCGTGGCGGCTTTGTTGTTTCTGGCCACGGCTGTGCACAGGCAACGGGCACTTTCCCCATGCCGCTGCACCGTTTGTCCACAGACTTGTTCCGTGACGCCCGCGCCGCTTCGGCGTAGCATGGCGCGAGAGTTTTTTGGCCCATGTCTTCCGTCTTTCCCCCCAGTTTCCCCGACCTTGGCGATGACGCGCCGCCCGACCGCCAAGTCGCGCAGCTGCGCATCCCACCGCATTCGATCGAAGCCGAGTCCAGCGTGCTGGGCGGCCTGTTGCTCGACAACGGCGCCTGGGACCGCGTGGGCGACGTGCTGATCGACAACGACTTCTACCGCTACGAACACCGGCTGGTGTACGCCGCCGTCGCCAAGCTGGTGAACGAGAGCAAGCCCGCCGACGTCATCACCGTCAACGAGGAGCTGCAGCGCCAAGGCAAGGCCGACGAGGTGGGCGGCTTGGCCTACCTGAACGCACTGGCGCAGTACGTGCCCAGTGCCGCCAACATTCGCCGCTATGCCGAGCTGGTGCGCGAGCGCTCCATCCTGCGCAAGCTGGTGTCGGCAAGCGACGAGATCGCCACCAGCGCCTTCAACCCGCAGGGCAAGGCGGTGGCCAAGATCCTGGACGAGGCCGAGTCCAAGATCTTCCACATCGGCGAGGAAGGCTCGCGCATGAAGCAGGGCTTCCAGTCCATGGACAGCCTGGTGGTCAGCCTGCTCGACCGCGTGCAGGAGATGGCCGACAACCCGAACGACGTGACGGGCGTGCCCACCGGCTTCTACGACCTGGACCGCATGACGGCCGGCCTGCAGGGCGGCGACTTGGTGGTGCTGGCCGCGCGCCCGTCGATGGGCAAGACCGCGTTTGCCATCAACATTGCCGAGCACGTCGCGCTGAACGAAGGCCTGCCGGTGGCCGTGTTCTCGATGGAAATGGGCGCGGCTCAGCTGGCGGTGCGTATCGTCGGCTCCATCGGCCGCATCAACCAGGGCCACTTGCGTACCGGCAAGCTGACCGACGAGGAATGGCCGCGCCTGACCGAAGCCATCGAGCGCCTGCGCACGGTCAGCCTGCACATCGACGAGACACCGGGCCTGACGCCCAGCGAGCTGCGCGCCAACGCGCGCCGTCTGGCGCGCCAGTGCGGCAAGCTGGGCCTGATCGTGGTCGACTACCTGCAGCTGATGAGCGGCAGCAGCTCCGACGGCGAGAATCGAGCGACCGAGTTGGGCGAGATCTCGCGCGGCTTGAAGGCGCTGGCCAAAGAGCTGCAATGCCCCGTGATCGCACTGTCGCAGCTGAACCGCAGCGTGGAGCAGCGCACCGACAAGCGCCCGATGATGAGCGACCTGCGTGAATCCGGCGCCATCGAGCAGGACGCCGACATCATCATGTTCATCTACCGAGACGAGTACTACAACAAGGATTCGCGCGAGCCCGGCGTGGCCGAGATCATCATCGGCAAGCAGCGTAACGGCCCCACCGGCACCGTGAAGCTGTCCTTCCTGAACCAGTTGACGCGCTTTGAAAGCATGCCGCAGGGCATGAGTGACGATTACTGAATTTTCAGGCCAAATCGGCCTCTGGCCCTACAACCAATTGCGCGGCCAGCTAGCATTTTGAAAGCAAAAAGGGCATCCCAAGATGCCCTTTCTTGATGGCTTGGCGGTGAACCTGGTTGTGGTCGCCGCCGTCGGCTTTACATCACCTTGGCGATCGACGCGCACACGTAGTCAATGTTCTTGTCGTTCAGCGCGGCCACGCACATGCGGCCGCTGTCGGTGCCGTACACGCCGAATTCGTTGCGCAGGCGCACCATTTGGTCCTTGGACAGGCCCGAATAGCTGAACATGCCGATCTGCGTGGTGATGAAGCTCATGTCCTGCTTCACGCCTGCGGCCTTCAGGCCGTCGACCAGCTTCTGGCGCATGGCCTTGATGCGGGTGCGCATGCCGCCCAGCTCCTGCTCCCACAGGGCGCGCAGCTTGTCGTCGTCCAGCACCAGCGCCACCACCGCGCCGCCGTGCGTGGGCGGGTTGGAGTAGTTGGTGCGGATCATGATCTTCAGCTGGCTCAGCACCTTGGCGGCTTCTTCTTTGGTGGCGCAGACCACCGACAGGGCGCCCACGCGCTCGCCGTACAGGCTGAAGCTCTTGCTGAACGAGGTCGACACCAGGAAGTCCATGCCGGTGGCGACAAACTTGCCGACCACGGCACCGTCTTCCTGGATGCCGTTGGCAAAGCCCTGGTAGGCCATGTCGAGGAAGGGCGTCAGCTGGCCGGCCTTGACCACTTCAATCACCTGGTCCCACTGCGCCGGCGTGATGTCGTAGCCGGTCGGGTTGTGGCAGCAGGCGTGCAGCACGACCACGGTGCCGGGCGCGGCGGCCTTCAAATCGGCCAGCATGCCGTCGAAGTCCAGGCTGCGCGTGCCGGCGTTGTAGTAGCGGTAGGTCTCGACCTTGAAGCCGGCCTGCGTGAACAGCGCGCGGTGGTTTTCCCAGCTCGGGTCGCTGATCAGCACCTTGGCGTTGGCGTTGACGTGGCGCAGGAAGTCGGCGCCGATCTTCAGGCCGCCGGTGCCGCCCAGGCCTTGCACGGTGGCGATGCGGCCAGCCTTGAAGACTTCGGAGTCGGCGCCGAAGACCAGCTTTTTCACAGCGTTGTCGTAGGCGGCGATACCGTCGATCGGCAGGTAGCCGCGCGGCTTCGGGGTCTCCATCAGCGCTTTTTCGGCCGCCTGCACGCATTGCAGCAGGGGCAGCTTGCCGTTCTCGTCGAAGTACACGCCCACGCCCAGGTTGACCTTGTTGGGGTTGGTGTCGGCGGCAAATTGCTCGTTCAGACCCAGGATCGGGTCACGCGGTGCCATCTCGACGGCGGAAAAAAGCGACATGGTGGAGAGTCCTTGCAAAGTGAATGCGGTCAGGGGCGCGTTGGCGAAAAGGCGGCGGATGCGTTAGCCTTACTCGTTTTGGCCCGATTTTATCGGGCCGAGCGGCGGGGGTTGCCCGCCACAGGCGATGACCATGCCCACCACTGTCCAAGCCGTTGAGACCGAACTGCCCGAAGGCCGCTTCGTCACCTACCCCGATTCCCCGTTCCAGCTGTACCAGCCGTACCCGCCCGCGGGCGACCAGCCCGCCGCGATCGAACAGCTGGTGGAAGGCGTGCGCGACGGCGAGGTGTTTCAGACCTTGCTGGGCGTGACGGGCTCGGGCAAAACCTTCACCATGGCCAACGTGATCGCCCAACTGGGCAAGCCGGCCATCGTGTTTGCGCCCAACAAGACGCTGGCGGCGCAGCTGTACAGCGAGTTCCGCGAGTTCTTCCCGAAGAACGCGGTCGAGTATTTCGTCAGCTACTACGACTACTACCAGCCCGAGGCCTACGTGCCGCAGCGCGACCTGTTCATCGAAAAGGACAGCGCGATCAACGAGCACATCGAGCAGATGCGCCTGTCGGCCACCAAGAGCGTGCTGGAGCGGCGCGACACGGTGATCGTGGCGACGGTGTCGGCCATCTACGGCATTGGCGCGCCGGACGATTATTTGCAGATGCGGATGATCCTGAGGGTGGGCGGCAAGCAGGGCCAGCGCGACGCCATTGCGCAGCTGGTGCGCATGCAGTACCAGCGCAACGACACCGATTTTTCGCGCGGGAGCTTTCGGGTGCGCGGCGACACCATCGACGTGTTCCCGGCTGAACATTCCGAGTTGGCGGTGCGTTTTGAGTTGTTCGATGACGAGGTCGAATCCATCTCGCTGTTTGACCCGCTCACCGGGCGCGTGCAGCAAAAGGTGCCGCGCTTCGTCATTTACCCGTCCAGCCACTACGTCACGCCGCGCGAGAAGACGCTGGCCGCGGTGGAGACCATCAAGCTGGAGCTGGCCGACCGCCTCAAGCAGTTTGTCGGCGACGGCAAGCTGGTCGAGGCGCAGCGGCTGGAGCAGCGCACGCGCTTTGACATCGAGATGCTGAGCGAGGTCGGCCACTGCAAGGGCATTGAGAACTACACGCGCCATTTGTCCGGCGCGCGCCCGGGCGACCCGCCCGCCACGCTGACCGACTACCTGCCGCGCGACGCGATCATGTTCCTGGACGAAAGCCACCAGATGATCGGCCAGTTGAACGCCATGTACAACGGCGACAAGGCGCGCAAGACCACGCTGGTGGAATACGGCTTTCGCCTGCCCAGCGCGCTGGACAACCGGCCGCTGAAGTTCGACGAATTCGAGGCGCGCATGCGCCAGGTGATCTTCGTGTCGGCGACACCGGCCGACTACGAAAAGACCCACGCCAGCAACGTGGTGGAGCAGGTGGTGCGTCCCACCGGCCTGGTCGACCCGATCGTCGAAGTGCGCCCGGCCACCCACCAGGTCGACGACGTGCTGCAGGAGATCCGCATCCGCGAGCAGAAGCACGAGCGTGTACTGATCACCACGCTGACCAAGCGCATGGCCGAGCAGTTGACCGAGTACCTCACCGACAACGGCGTGAAGGTGCGTTATTTACACTCCGACGTCGACACGGTGGAGCGGGTCGAGATCATCCGCGACCTGCGCCTGGGTGCGTTCGATGTGCTGGTGGGCATCAACCTGCTGCGCGAAGGTTTGGACATTCCGGAGGTTTCGCTGGTGGCGATCCTGGACGCGGACAAGGAAGGCTTCTTGCGTGCCGAGCGTTCACTGATCCAGACCATCGGCCGCGCCGCCCGCAACGTGAACGGCAAGGCCATTTTGTACGCCGACCGGATCACCGAATCGATGAAAAAGGCGATGGGCGAGACCGAGCGGCGCCGCGCCAAGCAGATCGCCTTCAACGAAGAGCACGGCATCACGCCGCGCGGCATCGTCAAGCAGGTGCGCGAATTGATCGACGGCGTTTACAGCGAGAAAAGCGGGCAGGGCAACGACCGCCGTGCGGCGCTGGTGGGCGCCGGCATGGAAGAAGAGGCGATGTCCGAAAAGGACCTGGCAAAAGAGCTCAAGCGCCTGGAAAAACTGATGCTGGAACACGCGCGCAACCTGGAGTTCGAGCAGGCCGCGCGCGTGCGCGACCAGTTGCACCTGCTCAAGCAGCGCACCCTGGGCGCACCGGGCAGCGACAACCTGGCGGCGTGAGGGGCGCGGGCACTGGGCGGGCGTTACGCCGTTCAGCAGTTGTGCGGCTTACCGTGAAGGGGCGCCGCCAATCGCTGCCGCGTTTTGAAGCTCAGATGCTCTCAAAAAAATAGCTGCCTGCGCAGATCCCTCTAGCGCAGGCAGCCTGTTGGGCTAAAAATCGGTCCGTAGCAGCCCGTTGGAGCCGGGCCTGCGCCGTGGCACGCTGGCCGCCGGCGTCAAGGCCGCCGGGCGATCAGCCCTTCACGGCCAGGTTGTTGGACACTGACTTCACGCCCTTCACGCCCTTGGCGATGGTCTCGGCACGCGACTTGGCGGCGGCGCTGGGGGCAGGGCCATTCAGCGTGACCACGCCGTCCTTGGTGTCGACGTTGATCGCCAGGGCGCTCAGGTCGGGGTCCTTGGCCAAATCGGTCTTGACCGATGCCGTGATACCGGCGTCGTCCATCACGGCCGCCACAGTGCCTGCGGCTGCGCTGGCGCTGGCGGCCAGGTCGGCGGCGCCGGCACGGATGTCGGCGCCGGCTTTTTCAGCGGCTTGCTTGACGTCCGTCGCAGCGTCGCTGGCGGCGACCTTGGCGTCGGCAGCGGCGTCCTTCATGTCGTTTTTGGCTTCGGTGGCGGCAGCGCTGGCGCTGGCCGAGGCTTCTTTGGCCGCATCCTTGATGTCCTGGCCAGCTTCAGCGGCCTTGGCCTTGGCCTCGTCGGCGGCGGCTTCGGTCTTGGCGATGCCCGAATCCAGCTTTTCGCCGGGGGTGCGGTCGTCGTTCTTGTTGCAGGCGGCCAGACCTGCGGTTAGCGCGGCGGCAGCGGCGATCAGCGAAAGGCGTTGCAGGGTGTCGTTCATGGGGATCCTCTCTCAGTGAAATAGACAAATGGGCGCGCCCACTCCGGCGCTTCACACGGTGGATTCTGGTGGGTGTATCGGCGCGCCCGCGTCGGCACGCGATGAAACTGGTGTAGGACAAAACAGCAGTGGATCTGGGCCGAAACATGCCTTCGAACGCCGATGAAGGGCAGGGCCGGGGCGGTGTCCCATGGGGGACACTCCCCTGTGCATGCGTCGCCGGCGCCTCTCTACGATGGCGCAAACGCTTTGCCGGCTGGCCGCCGGCCCACAACACCAGGAGACACGCCGATGCCCGCCGCCGAACTGCTTGAAGAGGCCCACGCGCACGCCGATGAATTCATCGCGCTGCGCCGTGACATCCACCAACACCCGGAACTCCCATTTCAGGAACAGCGCACCAGCGACCTGGTGGCCGAGCGCCTGGCGCAATGGGGTTACCGCGTCGAGCGCGGCATTGGCGGCACTGGCGTGGTCGGGCAACTGAAGCGTGGCACCGGCCCCAAGATGCTGGGCATTCGCGCCGACATGGACGCCCTGCCCATTCTGGAGGCCACGGGCCTGCCTTACGCCAGCACGCACCAGGGCGTGATGCACGCCTGCGGCCACGACGGCCACACGGCGATGCTGCTGGGCGCGGCCAAGCGCATTGCCGAGCGCGGCCAGTTTTCCGGCACGCTGAACCTGATCTTCCAGCCGGCCGAGGAATACGGCAAACAGGATTCCGGCGCCACCCGCATGATGGACGACGGCTTGTTTGAGCGCTTCCCCTGCGACGCCATCTTCGCCATGCACAACATGCCCACGATTCCGCAAGGGCATCTGGTGTTCCGAGACGGGCCGATGATGGCGGCGTCCGACAAGGTCATCATCACCCTGCTCGGCCATGGCGGGCACGGCGCCGTGCCCCAGCGCGCGGCCGACCCGGTGGTGGCCGCCGCCAGCCTGGTGATGGCTTTGCAGACCGTGGTGGCGCGCAACATCGACCCGCTCGATTCGGCGGTGGTCACAGTGGGTGTGCTGCAGGCCGGCGCCGCCAACAACGTGATCCCGCAGACGGCGCGGCTGGAGCTGTCGGTCCGCTCCTTCCTGCCCGGTGTGCGCGAGGTGCTGCAGCAGCGCATTACCGCGCTGGCGCACGCGCAGGCCGAGGGTTTTGGCGTCAAGGCCGAGGTCGACTACCAGCGCGGTTACGCGGCGCTGGTCAACACGCCGACCGAGACCGAATTCGCCCGCCAGGTGGGTGTGGAACTGGTCGGCGCCGACCGCGTGGTGCTGCAGGGCACGCCACTCACCGGCAGCGAAGACTTTGCCTACATGCTGGAAAAACGGCCGGGCAGCTACCTGCTGATCGGCAACGGCGACCAGAGCGGGCCGAACGGCTGCATGGTGCACAACCCCGGGTTCGACTTCAACGACGACAACGTCGCGGTGGGCGCGGCCTACTGGACGCTGCTGACCGAGCGCTTCCTGGCCGCGTGAGCGCGCCACACCTCTTGTCCCAGCCTTCGCACCCCAGGAGCCCGTCATGTCCGTGACCAGCGCCAACGCGCCATTCCCCTCCCCAGCCGGGGCGCCTGCCGCGCCCGCCCAACCGCCCGTGTCGCGCAAAGTTGTTGCGGCGGCCGTGGCGGGCAACGCCATCGAGTTCTACGACTTCGTTACCTACGCCTACTTTGCCGTCTACATCGGCCAGGCGTTCTTTCCGGCCAAGACGCCGTTCATGAGCCTGCTGCTGTCGGTGGCGGTGTTTGGCGTCGGCTTCATCAGCCGGCCGCTGGGCGGCATTCTGATCGGCGCCTACGCCGACCGCGCGGGCCGCAAGCCAGCGATGCTGTTGACGATTGCGCTGATCACCGTGGGCACCATGGGCCTGGCGCTGACGCCGTCGTACGAGACCATCGGCATTGCCGCGCCCATCATTGTGGTGCTGGCGCGGCTGATTCAAGGCCTGGCGCTCGGCGGCGAAGTGGGGCCATCGACGTCCTTCCTGATCGAGATCGCCCCGCCCGGCAAACGCGGCTTGTACGCGTCTTGGCAGCTGGCCAGCCAGGGCCTGGCGGCCATGGTGGCGGGGGGCGTTGGCATGGTGATGGCGGCGTTGCTGACGACGCAGCAATTGCACGACTGGGGCTGGCGCGTGCCGTTTGCCGTTGGCCTGCTGCTGATCCCGGTGGCGCTGTTCCTGCGCAAGCAGATGCCTGAAACGGTGGAGCACGGCCCGCACGTTGACCCGACCGCCCCGCGCGAAAGCGCCGGCACCCTGCTGCGCCGGCATTCGTGGATCCTGTTCCTGGGCACGCTGATCATCCTGGGCGGCACCGTCTCGACCTACGTCGGCACCTACATGACGACCTACGCCATCGCCACGCTGAAGATGGCGCCCACGGTGGCGCTGGCGGCCACGACCATGTTCGGCCTGTCGACCTTCGTGTGCTCCCTGTTGGGCGGCTGGCTGTCCGACCATTACGGGCGCAAGACCGTCATGGTCATCCCGCGCATCGCGCTGGCCTTGCTGACCTACCCGGCCTTCCTGCTGCTGACGCACCAGCCCAACCTCAGCACCTTGCTCCTGGCCACTGCCCTGGTGGGCGGCATGACCGGCATCAGCGGCGCCGCCGGGATGGCCGTGGTGCCCGAGCTGCTGCCGCTGCGCGTGCGCGCCCTGGGGTTTGCCGTGGTGTACGCCGTCGGCGTGTCGCTGTTCGGCGGCACCACGCAGCTGATTGTGACCTGGCTGATCGGCGTCACTGGCAGCCCGTTGGCGCCGGCCTGGTACGTGGCGGCGACTAGCGTGGTTTGCGTCATCGCCATGCTGCTGATTCCGGAAAGCAGCAAGCGGGAACTGGCGCGCTGACGGCACTGTCTGTGCGCTCGAGCCCGCAAGCCGCGCCCCATGCGCGGCTTTTTTTTTGGGCGTTCGTCACCTCGTTGGAGCGCCGCGCCGACGCAGTGGGCTGCGCCCTGACGCAGATTTCCTAGGGGATATCCCCATGTTTCGGTCGACTTTAGGGTATACTTGAGAAAATCACTCGGAATTGGCTCGACATCTGAGAAATGCGCGCTCTGGCGCCCGGATGAAGGCCTTTCCGACGTGGCGCGACAGGGTCGCGCCCCACTGCGACACGCTAGGAGTTCGACATGCGCCTCACCACCAAAGGCCGATTTGCCGTCACCGCCATGATCGATCTGGCCCTGCGCCAGGACACCGGGCCGGTTACGCTGGCGGCCATCAGCCAGCGCCAACAGATTTCGCTGTCCTACCTGGAACAGCTGTTCGGCAAATTGCGCCGCCATGAACTGGTCGAATCCACGCGTGGTCCCGGCGGTGGTTATTCGCTGGGCCGTAAAGCGGGCGACATCACGGTGGCGGACATCATCACATCGGTGGACGAGCCCTTGGACGCCACCCATTGCGGCGGCAAGGAAAACTGCCACGGCGACGGCGGCCGCTGCATGACGCACGACCTGTGGACCTCGCTGAACGCCCGCATGCTCGAATTCCTGGAGTCCGTCACGCTGCAGAAGTTGGTGGACGACCAGCACGCCAACGGCATCGAGATCGAAGGCAAGCCGGCCACCAAGCGCGCGATTTCCAGCAGCCCGGTGGTCAAGCCGATCCGCGTGACGGCGCCCAACTCGGTGTTCGCCCTGGGCGAAATTGCTACGAAATAAGTAGCTGCCTGCGCAGATCCTTCTAGGGCTGCAGCCAGAAAACACCTGAAATCAACCCGCGATCGAGATTCCCGCCATGAGCCAGACCCCGCATTTCCCCATCTACATGGACTACGCCGCCACCACGCCGATCGACCCGCGCGTGGTGGACGCCATGATTCCCTGGCTGCGCGAGCAGTACGGCAACCCCGCCAGCCGCAGCCACGCCTGGGGCTGGGAGGCCGAGAAAGCCGTTGAAAAAGCGCGCGAACAGGTCGCCGACCTGATCGGCGCCGACCCGCGCGAAATCGTTTGGACCAGCGGCGCGACCGAGTCCGACAACCTCGCCATCAAGGGCGCTGCCCAGTTCTACAAGGGCAAGGGCAAGCACCTGATCACCGTCAAGACCGAGCACAAGGCCGTGCTGGACACCATGCGCGAGCTGGAGCGCCAGGGCTTTGAGGTGACCTACCTCGACGTCAAGGAAGACGGCCTGATCGACCTGGATGTATTCAAGGCCGCGATCCGCCCCGACACCATCCTGGCCAGTGTCATGCTGGTCAACAACGAGATCGGCGTCATCCAGGACATCGACGCCATCGGCAAGATCTGCCGTGAGCACGGCATCATCTTCCACGTCGACGCGGCGCAGGCCACCGGCAAAGTCGCGATCGACGTCAAGACCATGCCCATCGACCTGATGAGCCTGGCCAGCCACAAGACCTACGGCCCCAAAGGCATTGGTGCGCTGTACGTGCGCCGCAAGCCCCGCATCCGCCTGGAAGCGCAGATGCACGGCGGCGGGCATGAACGCGGCATGCGCTCGGGCACGTTGCCCACGCACCAGATTGTCGGCATGGGCGAAGCCTTCCGCATCGCCAAGGAAGAGATGGCCAAGGACAATGAAAAGGCCTGGGCGCTGCACAAGCGTTTCGTGGACGGCATGAAAGGCGTGGAAGAAGTCTTCTTGAACGGCCACCCGACGCAGCGCATTCCGCAGAACATCAACATGAGCTTCAACTTCGTCGAAGGCGAATCGCTCATCATGGGCATCAAGGGCCTGGCGGTGTCCAGCGGCTCGGCCTGCACGTCCGCCAGCCTGGAGCCCAGCTACGTGCTGCGCGCCCTGGGCCGCAGCGACGAGCTGGCGCACAGCAGCCTGCGCATCACCATCGGCCGCTTCTCGACCGAGGAGGAGATCGACACCGCAGTCAAGGCGATCCGTGAAAACGTCGCCAAGCTGCGCGAGCTGAGCCCCCTGTGGGAGATGCACAAAGACGGCATCGACCTCAGCACCATCCAGTGGGCCGCCCACTGAGTTTTTGAATCATTTCAGGCTGCGGCCATACAGCCAATTGCGCAGCCAGCTATTAAAATAGGAGTATTGACATGGCCTATTCTGAAAAAGTCATTGACCATTACGAGAACCCCCGCAACGTCGGCAGCTTCGACAAAGGCGACGACAGCGTGGGCACCGGCATGGTCGGCGCACCGGCCTGCGGCGACGTGATGAAGCTGCAGATCAAGGTGAACCCGCAAACCGGCGTGATCGAAGACGCGCGCTTCAAGACCTACGGCTGCGGCTCGGCCATCGCCTCCAGCTCGCTCGTGACCGAATGGGTCAAGGGCAAGACGCTGGACCAGGCGGCCGACCTGAAGAACAGCCAGATCGCCGAAGAACTGGCGCTGCCGCCGGTGAAGATCCACTGCTCCATCCTGGCCGAAGACGCCATCAAGGCCGCCGTGGACGACTACCGCAAGAAGCACGTCAGCTGAAGGCCGCACGCCATGGCACTGCCGCACGCCGCGCCCGCTGAGGTGGTCGATGTGCGCCCGTACGGGGCCCGCATCGGCGGCGCGCAGTCTGTCGCGCTGTTCAAGTCCGACGACGAACTGGAAGTGATGCGCCTGGTGCTGCCCGCGGGCGGCCACATGCCATCGCACCAGGTCGTGGGCGAGATCACGCTGCAGTGCCTGGAAGGCGCGGTCGATGTGACGGCGGGTGGGACACCCAATCGCTGCCGGCCGGCCACCTGCTGTACCTGACCGGTGGCGCGCCGCACGCGCTGACGGCGACCGAGGCGGCGTCCGTGCTCGTCACCGTCGTTCTTTGATACCCACGATTCGAAACCGTAAGCCCATGGCTGTCTCCCTCACCGAAGCCGCTGCGCGGCATGTCAGCAAATACCTCGCCAAGCGCGGCAAGGGCGTGGGCGTGCGCCTGGGCGTCAAGACCACGGGCTGCTCTGGGCTCGCCTACAAGCTGGAGTACGTGGATGAGGTCGCGCCCGAAGACGCGCTGTTTGAGATACACGGCGTCAAGCTGATGGTGGACCCGAAGAGCCTGGCCTACATCGACGGTACCGAACTCGATTACGTGCGTGAGGGGCTGAACGAAGGCTTTCGCTTCAACAACCCGAACGAACGCGACCGCTGCGGCTGCGGCGAAAGCTTCCGCATCTGACATGGGTGAAGGCGAGGCGGGGCAGGGCCTGGCGCGGGCCACGGTCAGCGTCACTATCGACAACGAACGCGAAGTCGCCGCGGTGAACGCGTGGTTCCAGCGCTGGGGTCCGCGCATCCAGTGCGCCGACAACCAGGGCTGCGGCTGCTGCGTCGACATCTGGGACGTACAGGCACCCGCCGATGCTCTGGCCGAATTGCCGTCCGCCATGTGCCGCCCGACCCCGCCTGCTGTTTGACTGTGATGAACCTGCAATCCACCGACTTCGAGCTGTTTGCCGTGCCCGCGCGCTTTGCGCAGGACCGCGCGCAGCTGGACGAGCGCTGGAAAGAACTGCAGCGCGAAGTGCACCCCGACCGCTTCGCCGCGCAAGGCGCTGCGGCGCAGCGCGTGGCCATGCAATGGTCGGCCCGCATCAACGAGGCCTACCAGCGCCTGAAAGACCCGCAGCGCCGCGCCGCGTACCTGTGCGAGTTGAACGGCGCCCCGATCGAGGCCGAGAACAACACGGCCATGCCGCCCGCCTTCCTGATGCAGCAGATGGAGCTGCGCGAACAGCTGGACGACGCCGACACGCCCGCGGCGCTGGACGCGATCGACGCCGAAGCCAGGCAGCTCGGGCGCGACATGCTCCAAAAGATAGAGCATCAGCTGGACGATGCACACGACTGGGCGGGCGCCGCACAGTCGGTGCGCGCGCTGATGTTTCTGGACAAACTGGCCGCCGACATCGACAGGCGGCACGAAACCCTGGAACCCTGATAAGGATTCGCGGCGGAGCAGGGCAGCGCCCAGGGCTTCGCGGCGACGCTGCACCCCATGGCCTTGCTACAAATTTCCGAACCCGGTCAGTCGCCCGACCCGCACCAGCGGCGCATCGCGGTCGGCATCGACTTGGGCACCACGCATTCGCTGGTCGCCGCCGTGCGCCACGGCATCGCCGAATGCCTGCCCGATGACGAAGGCCGCGTGCTGCTGCCCAGCGTGGTGCGCTACCTGGCCGGCGGCGGCCGACGCATCGGCTACGCCGCCGTGGCCGACGCCGCCCACGATCCGGAAAATACCTTGTCGTCCGTCAAACGCCTGATGGGCCGCGGCCTGCAGGACGTGACCGACGCCGCCAAGCTGCCGTACCGCCTGGTCGACCAGCCCGGCATGGTCGGCATTGAAACCGCGCTGGGCACCAAGTCCCCGGTGGAAGTCAGCGCCGAGATCCTGGCCACGCTGCGCTACCGCGCGCAAGACACCTTCGACGACGACGAGCTGTACGGCGCCGTCATTACCGTGCCCGCCTACTTTGACGACGCGCAGCGCCAGGCCACCAAGGACGCGGCGCGGCTGGCTGGCATCAACGTGCTGCGGCTGATCAACGAGCCCACCGCCGCGGCCATTGCCTACGGCCTGGACCACGGCGTGGAAGGCGTGTACGCGGTGTTTGACCTGGGCGGCGGCACCTTCGACATCTCCATCCTGCGGCTGACCAAGGGCGTGTTCGAGGTCATCGCCACCGGCGGCGACTCGGCCCTGGGCGGCGACGACTACGACCGCGCCTTCGCCGACTGGTTGCTGGCCCAGGCGGGCGCCCAGGCCGACACCGCGGCCGACCGCGCCGCCATCCAGCGTGCTGCCCGGCTTGCCAAAGAGGCGCTGACTGCTGCAGAAAGTGTAGCTGCCCGCGCAGATCTCTCTAGGGTCAGCGTCGAATTGACTGTAAATCGTGCGGAGTTCGATGCCGCCACCGCCGCCCTGACCAGCCGTTGCCTGGCGGCCGTGCGGCGCACGCTGCGCGACGCCAAGCTGGGCGTAGACGAGGTGCAAGGCGTGGTCATGGTGGGCGGCTCGACTCGCATGCCCGTGATCCGTCAGGCCGTGGCCGACTTCTTCCGCCGCGACCCGCTGGTCAACCTGAACCCGGACGAGGTGGTTGCCCTGGGCGCGGCCGTACAGGCCAACCAATTGGCAGGCAACGATGCGGCGGGCGACCTGCTGCTGCTGGACGTGATCCCGCTGTCGCTGGGCATCGAAACCATGGGCGGCCTGGTGGAGCGCATCGTGCCGCGCAACCAGACCATTCCGGTGGCCATGGCGCAGGACTTCACCACCTACAAGGACGGCCAGACCGCGCTGGCGCTGCACGTGGTGCAGGGCGAGCGCGATCTGGTGCAGGACTGCCGCAGCCTGGCCCGTTTTGAGCTGCGCGGTATTCCGCCGATGGCCGCCGGCGCCGCGCGCATCCGCGTGAGCTTCACCGTCGACGCTGACGGTTTGCTGAACGTCGCGGCGCGTGAGCAGACCAGCGGTGTGGAGGCGCAGATCGACGTCAAGCCCAGTTACGGCTTGTCGGACGACCAGATCGCGCACATGCTGCAGGACTCCTTCACCACCGCGGACGCCGATGTGAAGGCGCGCGCCCTGGTCGAAGCCAAGGTCGATGCTGACCGCATGCTGCTGGCCACGCACAGCGCGCTCGACGCCGACGGCGGTCTGCTGGGCACGCAAGAACGCGCCGACATCGACGCGCTGATGCTGTCGCTGCGCGCCATTGCCGCCAACAGCACCGACGCCGCCGCCATTGAAGCGGCCACCGAGGCGCTGGCGCACGGCACCGAGGCCTTCGCCGCCGCGCGCATGAACGCCGGCATCCAGAAGGCGCTGGCCGGCAAGAAGGTCGAATCGCTCTGAACACCGCGCTGCGGCCCACTGACATGACCAAGATCACCGTACTGCCCCATCCCGAATACGCCCCCGAGGGCAAGGAAATCGAAGCCAAGGTTGGCGATTCGATCTGCGAAGCGCTGCTGGACAACGGCGTCGAGATCGAGCACGCCTGCGAGATGAGCCGTGCCTGCACCACCTGCCACTGCATCGTGCGCAAGGGCTTTGACAAGCTCGAGCCGCCAGAGGAAGAGGAAGAGGATTTGCTGGACCGCGCCTGGGGCCTGGAGCCGCAGTCACGCCTGTCCTGTCAGGCGATCGTCGGAAAGGACGACTTGACGATCGAGATCCCGCGCTACTCGATCAACCACGCCAAGGAAAACCATTGACACGGCGTCAACACCTCAGCGGGCGTTGGGCGGCAAATGATTCCTGTCTGATGGAGGCCCACGGATGACCCGGCAAATCGTTCTGGATACCGAGACCACCGGCCTGTCTGCCGAGAACGGTGACCGCATCATCGAGATCGGCTGCGTCGAACTGGTCAGCCGGCGGTTGACCGGCAACAACCTGCACTTCTACCTGAACCCGGACCGCGACAGCCACGAAGACGCGCTGCGGGTGCACGGACTGACGACCGAATTCCTGAGCGACAAGCCCCGATTTTCTGAGGTGGCCGATGACATCCTGACCTACCTGGAAGGCGCTGAGATCATCATCCACAACGCGGCGTTCGACGTGGGTTTTCTCAACAAAGAGTTGGAACGCGTGGGCAAGCCAGCGTTTCGGGGTTATGTGGAGAGCGTGACGGACACGCTGGTCATGGCCAAGCAGTTGTACCCCGGCAAGCGCAACAGCCTGGACGCGCTGTGCGACCGCCTGGGCGTGGACAACTCTGGCCGTACCCTGCACGGCGCTTTGCTGGACGCGGAGTTGCTCGCCGATGTCTACATCGCGCTCACGCGGGGCCAGGAGGCGCTGCTGATCGACTTGGGTGACGTTGATGGCAAGGGGATCGAGAGCGAGCGCCAGGATTACAGCGGTTTCGACCTGCCGATCCTGTGCGCGAATGCGATGGAGTTGGGCGCGCACGACGAGGTCTTGACGCAGATCGACAAATCCAGCGGCGGAAAAACGGTCTGGCGGCTTGTCGAGTCGGAAAAATTGGATATATAATTCCATCTTTCAACGGAACAGGGTCTGATGCCGTTGAATTCGGGTGATTAGCTCAGCGGTAGAGCACTGCCTTCACACGGCAGGGGTCACATGTTCGATCCATGTATCACCCACCAGACAGCGCTAAAGGGCTTGGAACTTGTGTCCAAGCCCTTTTTGCATTCAGGTCGTCGTCCTTGGCGCGCCGGGCACAGCCCAACGAACTTTCACTCCGGGTCGACCAAACGGTCAAATTGCTGGTAAGTGACGACGTGCATCCGCAGCGTCGCGCCGCGGTGGTAGCGGCCCGTCAGACGGTTCTTTGCGCGCCACACCTGTTCGTACGAATCCGCCACCTCGACGAGGGCGTACGGATGTTCGGGCGTGTCCTTGCTGCAGATTTCAAGGCCTTGGATGTTGAAACTGGGCGATAGCAATTCGCGCAGTTCTTGTTCGCAAACGTCGGGTTGTAGTCCTGAGAGGTAGAGTTTCATGGTGCTTTCCTGGTGCGGTAGGCCCCGATTCCGGTGATTCGGGACGGGAGGAGTTAGTCGCAAGATCTACGCTACTTGTGCAGATTCATGAGTGCCAGCGCATGCTGCGCTGCGACCCATTCCTCGTTGGTCGGCTCGACTGCGACGGTGATGGCGCTGTCGGCTGACGAAATCACGGGCGCATTGGCCTCGTTGGCCCGCGCGTCCAGCTTGATGCCGAAGAGGCTCAGGCCGTCCACGATGCGCTGGCGTATCGGGGCGCTGTGTTCGCCAATGCCGGCAGTGAAGACCAGCAGGTCCAGCCCACCCATGGTGGTGGCCATGGCGCCAATCTCGCGCACGATGCGGTGGATGTAGAGCTTGAGCGCCGAGCGCACGCGGTCGCCGGCAATGCCGGGATCGTTCTCGTGGGCCAGCAGTACGCGCGGCTCGGACGACAGGCCCGAAACGCCCAGCAGACCCGACTCGTGGTACAGCGCGTGGCCCACGCGTTCCAGTGAAAGCTTTTCGACTTCCATCAGGTAGATGAGTGCACCGGGGTCCACCGAGCCGCAGCGCGTGCCCATCATCAGGCCGTCAAGCGCGGAAAAGCCCATGGTGGTGGCCACGCTCTTGCTGTCTTGCAGGCCGCAGAGGCTGGCGCCGCTGCCCAGGTGTGCGACGATGATCTTGCCGCGCGCCCGATCGCCATGGCGCTCCGGCAGAGCGACCGACATGTATTCGTACGACAGGCCATGAAAGCCGAAGCGCTTCATGCCGCGCTCATAGGCCACGTGTGGCAGCGCCAGCATCTGTTCGACCTGCGGCAGCGTGTGGTGGAAGGCGGTGTCAAAGCACGCGACCTGGGGCATGTCCGGGCGCTGTTCCAGCAGCACCTGCATGGCCTCCAGCGCGAAAGGCTGGTGCAGCGGGGCGAGCGGGATCAGGTTGCGCAGATCGGCCAGCACCTGCGCGTCGATGCGCACCGGCTGGGTGTACTTGCTGCCCCCGTGAACCACACGGTGCACGATGGCCGCCAGCTTGCGCTCACCCATGCGTGCGGCCACCCGGTCGCGGATGTGGCGCAATGCTGCGTGATACGGCTGCTTGGCGTCCAGTTGCACTGGCGCAGGTTCCACACCGGTTTCACCGAAGGTGGCATTGGGGCCACCGATGTCCTGCACCTTGCCGTTCCAGGCGGGTGTGCGAGGCAAGGGCTTCTGGCCCGCGTCGAAAAGCGCAAACTTGATGCTGGACGAGCCGCAGTTGAGCACCAGGATCAGCTCGTCCGAGGTGGCATAGCGATCCGCGAGCGACAGGATATTGGAGGCGACGGGGTTCTGGGTCATGGCTGAACGCTCCGGTAGTGGTGCGCCAGCAGCACGGCGATGGCTGCGGACGCGATGCGCGATTCGTGCGAGTCGGCGCGGCTGGTCAGAACGATGGGCAGCTTGGCGCCCATCACGATGCCGGCACTGGCGGCATGGCCGAGGTACATCAACTGCTTGGCCAGCATGTTTCCGCTCTCCAGATCCGGCACGACGAGGATGTCGGCCTGACCGGAGACGGGGGAGCTGATGCCCTTGGTGCGCGCGGCTGCGAGCGAAATGGCGTTGTCGAAGGCCAGCGGGCCATCCAGCACGCCACCTTCGATCTGGCCGCGGTCGGCCATCTTGCATAGCGCCGCGGCATCCAGGGTCGACGGCATGGACGGGTTGACTGACTCCACCGCAGCCAGGATGGCCACACGAGGTTCCGCCACACCGATCGCCTGCGCCAGGGTGATGGCGTTGCGCACGATGTCGGCCTTGACCATCAGATCGGGCGCGATGTTGACCGCGGCGTCGGTGATGATAAAGGGCCGCGGATAGGCCGTGGTATGCATCAGAAAGCAATGGCTGATGCGGCGCTTGGTGCGAAGCCCTGCAGCTGATGACACGACGGCGCCCATCAGCTCATCGGTATGCAGGCTTCCCTTGACCAGCGTTTCCACCGCACCGATCTTGGCCAACTGCGCTGCTTGCGCGGCGGCGGCGTGGCTGTGGGGCGCGTCCTCGATCACGATGCTGCCCAGGTCCAGTTTCAGCTCATCGGCCAGGGCAAGGATCCGGGGGCGCGGGCCCACCAGGATGGGTTCGATCAGACCGGCCTTGCGGGCATCGAGCGCTGCGCTCAGGCTGAGTTCGTCGCAAGGATGGACCACTGCGGCCTTGATCGCACCGAGTTCGCGAACGCGGTCCAGCAGGCGCTGGGTCTCGTTCGATTTGCCGCTGAGCACGCGCAGGTCCGGCAAGCCGTGCCGGGTCACTGTGCGGGATTCGGTGGGTGCCGAAACGACAGCTTGCCCTTCCAGTACCACGGCACCGCGCTGGTTCTGACCTGCGCAACGCAAAGTGACACGGTTGGTGTCGCGTTCGATGGTTGTGACTTCCACCCTCAGGCTCAACGTATCCCCCAGCGAGAGCGGTGCGAGGAAGTTCAGGTTCTGGCTGTGGCACACCGTGCCGGCTCCCGGCAAGCGGGCGCTCAGCAGCGCGGATACCAGGGCACCAGCCCAGAGACCGTTGGCCCCCACGCCGTCCACCGTCGCCTTTCGGATTTCATCGTCGTCGAGCTGGCGTGGATCGGCGCTGCCCGCTGACATTGCCAGCATGCGAATTTCGTCCAACGTCAGGGTGCGCTCCAGCTGGGCGCTCTCCCCAACGCGCAGTTCGTTCAGGGTACGGTTACGAAAGCTCTGCAGCGTGCTGGTCACGGCTTCTTTGACTATCTGCGCACTCATGATCGACCTCCTTCAATGGCGAGGGCCTTCTGGGCGATGCGTGGTTGGGCTGCCGTGGCGGGTTTAGCGCCACGCTGAGATTTGCCTAACAGCATGGCTTCGTCCAGTAGGGCCTTCACTTCAGTCAGATGCGTCGAGGTGCCCGCGCTCAGGGTGCCGGCGGCGCTCACGGTGTCTTCCAGCAGCTTGCCCAGACTGCGGATGTCTTCCGCTGGCACCTGCTTGAGCAACGACGGGATCGCGCCGAGCGCGGTTTCGTAGTCCAGCCGCATGAGGTTGCACTGTTCGCGCACCAGTTCACGCACGGCCTCGAGGCCGAGTTCCTTGCCGTGGCGTTGTTCGATGCGGTGGCGCAGAACACTGAAACGGCGCTCGTCGGCCCCCAGATCCGCGCTGAGCACATGTACCAGACAGCGCACGCTGGCCTCAGGCAGACCGCCTTCGTGCAGGCGACTCTGCAGACGTTGGAGTTCCTGCCGGATGAACTGGCGGTATTCGGGCGTGATGCCGGGGCTCGGGCGCACGGGTGCGCCGGGATTTGCCTGCAGGCCGGCGAGCGATTGAATGAGTGGCGAGCTGTACATGGCCTCGAAGGTGCGTTCGTACAAGTCGTCGCGCACGTCGCGGTACATGTCCAGCCCTTGCTCGATGGCCTTGGAAACCTGTGTCTGCCACTGCAGGAAGGGGTTGTCGGTCGAAGCGGTCTGGCGTTGCGCGCGCACCTGCTCGGCCTGCTTGGCGAGATTCCTGGCCAGTGGATTGCTGTCCGACCACCATTCATAGGCCGTCCGCATGGGATGCATGGTGCGCATCCAGTCGGCCATCTGTGGCGTCATCGCCATGCGTACCCAGGGTTGCATGAAGCTGCGGTACAGACCCAGGTTGCGCTCGGAGATGCGAGCGACTGCGGCAAAGCGGCGATCGCTTTCCTCGTCGGGTTGCACGATCTCGCGCACATCCTCCACACGGCGCGGCTTGAGCGTCATCACGTGGTCGCCCGACGCCAGCTCCTTGCCTGGGGTCTGTTGGGTCTTGTCTTCCAGCACCGCCTCGTAGATGCCAGAAGGCAGCATGTCGATCAGGTCGATGTTGCTCGCGAACTTGTTGTGTTCCTTGCGGCCAGTGCTGGACGACACGAAGATGCCCAGATGCCCGATGCTCTCGTGCGTGGCGTAAACGATGGTCTGGTCATGCGCGGTGACCTGCTTGTCGTCTTGATACAGGTCGGTGATCCAGCCCAGAGCCTGGGGCGGTGGCGTGATGTTGTCGCCATACGAGCAGAACACCACGATGGGCGAGCGGATGTTGCGCAGGTCCAGTCGGACACCATCGGAGGTCACCAGTTGCGCGGTCGAGAGCTTGTTGCCAACGAACAGGTTGTCGACGATGTACTGCATCTCGACGTCGTTCAAATACACATAGCCGCCCCAGTACTTCTCGAAGCCCAGATAGCGCTCGGCTTCCTTGTCGATGTTGGCGTACAGGTTGTACTGCTTGCTCCACAGCGTGTTGGCCGGGTTCAGGTTCTCGAAGTTCTGCACCAGGTGGGCGCCATCGAAGCGGCCCTGGCCCATGTCGCCGGTGAGTGCGGTCAGCCAGCTGCCGCCCAGCAGGCCGCCGGTGTAGCGCATCGGGTTCTTGCCCTTCCAGCCGGCCCAGTACGACACCGGCGTGCCGGCAAGGATGATCGGACCGAAGAGGTCGGGCCGCATGGCCGCCGTCATCAGGATCTGCCAACCCGCCTGGCAATTGCCGATCACGGCGGGCTTGCCGTCGGCGTCAGGATGCAGCTCGATCACCTTCTCCAGAAAGGCAACTTCGGCGTGCATCACGTCTTCCACCGTCTGGCCAGCCACAGGCTCGGGCGAGAAGCCCACGAAGTAGCAGGGATGGCCGGCGCGCAAGGCAGAGCCAATTTCGCTCTCGGGCTTGAAGCCGCCGATGCCGGGTCCGTGACCGGCGCGCGGGTCGACGATGACGAAGGGCCGCTTGTTCGGGTCAGTGGGCATGTCCTCGCTCGGGAGGATGCGCACCATGCCGTAGTTGACGGGGCGTTCCAGCTCCGTGCCACGCATGACTGGCTCAAAGGGGAAGCTGAGTACATTGGGCACGTCCTCGGCCATGTGCTCCTTGTACTGGTTGCCACGCTGGCGCATCACGTCTGCATACAGCACGCCGCGTTGCCAGGCGTCGATGCCATATTCGGCGGCCGACTGGAGCCAGGGGTTCGCAGCCGAGGGGTTGATCCAGAAGGGAGTGGAGGTCGTTGTATCGCTCATGTCTGTTCCTCGTGAACATGGAGATGAAACCGAGAAGAGGCCGATGTCGGATCGGCCTGCCGTGCTGTCCTCGGTCTCGGGTATGACAGTCACGACAACGGGCGAACGGCAGCGCCTGCCACGTGGGCGGTGGCACTGTCGATCAAGAGGTGGGCGCCCTCGCAAGGGCCGCAGGCCGCACGGCGCGCCCCGAGGGGCGCTGCGTGGGCTCAGTTCAGGATGTGGACGCCGCCGTCGACGTACAGCGTGCCGCCGGTGATGGCGCGCGCAGCGTCGCTGGCGATGAAGGCGCAAAGGTCGCCCACATCATCGATATCGAAAGGGCGCCGTAAGGGGGCGCGACGCGCCGAGTCGTCCAGCAAGCCGCCGAGGTCGGGGAGGCCGGAAGCCGCGCGCGTGGCCAGAGGGCCGGGCGAGATCGCGTTGACGCGGATGTCATTCGCGCCCAGTTCGGAGGCCAGGTAGCGCACCGAGCTTTCCAATGCCGCCTTAACCGGCCCCATCATTCCGTAGCCGGGCAGCACTTCCGCAGCGCCGAGATAGCTCATCGTCATCAGACTGCCGCCCGACTTCATCAACGGCTCGGCTAGGCGCGCCATGCGGATGAAGGAATGGCAAGACAGGTCCATGGCCTGCGCAAAGCCTTCAGCAGAGCAGTCCGCAACGCGGCCGTGCAGATCGGCACGCGGGGCAAAGGCAATCGAGTGCACCAGAAAATCGAGCTGCCCCCATTGGGTGGTGATGGCTTCGAAGAGCGCTTCCAGTTCGCCCGGGCGGCTGACATCCAGCGGGGCCTGGATGGCGACCTCGAGTTGCTTCAGCAAGGGCTGCACATGCGGGCGAGCCTTGTCGTTCTGCCAGGTGGCAGCCAGTTCGGCGCCGGCAGCGCGAAGGGCGCGTGCACAGCCCCATGCAATGCTCTGGTCGTTGGCTATGCCCACAACCAGGCCTTTTTTTCCATAGAGCGATGTTCTAGTCATTCAGAGTCCCGAAAACAGCGAGCGATCCGCCGTGCCGGCGGGTCTTGACCTACCTCAAGCATTTCGGTTGGGCCTTCAGTCCCAATAGCGATTCTTGTAGAGGCGACACGTTGAATGTAGAAGTCGGAGCACGGCGCCGCTTTACATTTCACGTCAACGATTTGACTGAATACGCCACCATGGACTTCCAAAGGAGAGACCATTGATGTACCGAACGGCAGAAAGTGCTTAGCCCTATGGGAGGGACAATTCGAGCCGCGTCGCTGGCGCAGTTTCAAGATCTGGCGCAGGTGCATGGGCTTAAAGCTCGGCAGCTACTGCTGGACGCTGGGTTGGATACCACCTTGCTGCACAACCCTGATCAAAGGATTCCAACTCTCGCCGTCGCCGCGCTGCTGGAGTTGGCTGCGGAAGCGTCGGGCGATCCGACGTTTGGTTTGCAATTGGGGTTTAAACGCCTGCCGGCAGACCTGGGCGCAATCAGCCTCTTGGTAAACCACCAGCCCACGCTTCGAGAAGCGGTGTCGGCGATCCTGCAGTATCAACACTTGACTACTTACTCGGTATCGATTCGGATCGAGGATGCAGGCCCACTGGCGCTCATTCACACCAACGTCGTGCAACCAGGGCCTTCCCGGCAGGCCAATGAGATGCTGCTCGGCATGATCTTCTGCCGGGCCACCGAGGTGTTGGCGACGCACTGGGCGCCGGTTGAAGTGCGCTTTGTCCACGCTCCACCACCCGACGTTTCGGCGCACCATCTTTTGCTGCGCTGTCCCGTCCGATTTGATGCGGAATTCAATGGGATCGTATGCCGTTCAGAAGACTTGGATCGCCCCAATCCTCATGCCGATCCCTCGATGGCGTACTACGCGAGGCAGTTTATGGAAAGCCTGCCCGTGGCCACCGGTGGCAATCTGCTCCAGGAGGTGCGCAAGGCGATCTACATGCTTTTGCCCTCGGGGCGTGCCACCGGCGAGCTCGTTGCACGCGGGCTCGGAATGAGTCTGCGCAGCCTGCAGCGGAGGCTGGGCGAATCAGGTACTCACTTTCAGCAGGTGCTGGACGAAGTTCGCCGAGATCTGACCGTGCGCTACCTTGAGCACTCCGATCGGCCATTGGGCGATGTCGCCCTGCAGGTGGGTTTCCGGTCTCAGAGCGCCTTCTCGCGTTGGTTTGCCGTGCAGTTCGGTGTGGCCGCTGCACAGTACCGACGGGCCGCAGCCAGCGAGCCCGGAAGCGTCTGAAGCCAGCGACGACAGTGCGACGCGACGGATACGGTCTCTGGTTGTTGAAAAAAATTCAAAAAGTCGACTCGCCGGGCAGATCCATGGCGGTGTACTGCGCCGCGTCACGGTTCGGGCGTGACCACACACACGCCTGTGACTTTACCTTTCCACCGCGCCTACAAGGCTGAGTGAACCTTGTCAAAGGGTAAGCGTCCGAGACGAACGGGTGGGTATTTCCTCGGGTGGCCCATTCGAGGATGACGGCGCCGCGTAGCCCGCAAGCTCTGGTCGCCTTTGGCAGCGGGGTGGTGCATCAGCAACCGAGCACGCTAAGGCTCTTCAGCCGATGTCCAACTTCAGGCTTCGAATGAACGGTACCCAGCGTATGCGTTCTTTCTGACCGAACGCGTCGGTTTGCTCGGGCGTTGATGGCGCCAAGCTGTTGGCGCCGAGCTGTGCAAGCCGCTCGCGCATCGCTGGCATTTGCAGCGCCTTATTGAGGGCGCCGTTGAGCCGTGCAATGGCTTCGTTCGGCGTGCGCGCCGGTGCCATCAGGCAATTCCACGTATAGGCCTCGTAATGCCGAAGGCCTTGCTCGCCGAATGTAGGCAGCTGTGGCGCAGCTGGGTTGCGGCGATCACCCGATATGCCCAGCAGACGAATGCGGCCCTGCTTGGCCATGGGTTCCGCAGTTGAGAGCGCATCAAACACCATATCAACATGGCCACCTGCGAGGTCGGCCATGGCCGGTCCGTTGCCTTTATACGGCACGTGGTTGAGTTGAATGTCAGCGGCCTTAGCAAAGGCTTCGCCGACGATGTGGCTGATCGAGCCTGTGCCCGCCGAGCCGAACGTCAGCTTGCCGGGGTGCGCTTTGCCTTCAGCGATCAACTCGGCCAGCGTCTTGGGGCCTGCCGATTTACCCGCTAGGAGCATATTCGTCCGGCTGACCAGGCCGATCGAACGCAGATCTCGTTCGATGTCGAAGGGCAGAGATTTGTACAGGCCGACGTTCATGACCATCTGCGAACTGGTCCCAAAGCCAATGGTCAGTCCGTCGGGTGCCGCGCGCGCCACGTACTCGGTGCCGATCGATCCACCAGCGCCGGGCTTGTTTTCGACGATGATGGGTTGATCAAGCAGCTCTCCCATGTAGCGCGCCAGGTCGCGCGCGGTGATGTCGTTGCCGCTGCCCGGCGCAAAGGCCACCACAATGCGCAGGGGTTTGCTGCTTGGCTGCGCCCGCACGCCCGAGGCGAGCACTACCGTGGCGACCAGGGCGGAACGGCGGGTAAAAGTACGAGGTGTGGCGCGCGACATGCTTGCTCCCAGGTCCTAAGGGTCAGAAATCGCCGGCGGGTACGCGTACCGGCATCGAAAGAAGGATTTGGGCCATCCCTTTGCCCAGCGGATCGTTGCGCAAGGAGGCCATACCGCCACCGCCCAATGCGCGTTCGCAGATGAAGTTGAGCGCATGGATGCCAGGCAGCTCGTATCGGGTAACAGGACCATTCACCAGATGCGCCAGGTAGGCGGCCACGCGTTCCGGGGTAACTTCGGCGCGCACCAGCGGTAGCCATTCGGGCCGGCGCGCAATCAGGCCGATGTTGGAGGTGTCGCCCTTGTCGCCTGAGCGGGCCCACACGAGTTGTACCAAGGGGATCTCTTTCCACTCAGTGGTGGGTAACGGACTTGCAGCCGAAACTGGGCTTGGGGCTGCGGCGACTGGCGAGACCTCGTGCCCCTGTGTCGACGGCGGAACGGGAAGGCTCTCGCCTTCGTACGCAACCGTGGGCGCCAGCAGCGCTTTGTCGAGCAGGAAGGCGTACTGCCGGATCGACGGTGACACACCTGCACGGCCCCCGGCGCCGGTCGTGCCGGGCGCCCAGGACGTGCCGGCGGGTGCGACTTCGCGCGAAAGCAGTTGCAGCGCGGCCTTGTCCGGATGGTGGGCGGTGATACGAAGTACCGCTTCGCGCAATTCGTTGACTACAGGCAGCGCGTGCGGCCCGTAGCTGCTTTCGGCGCTCAACACCTCAATGGCGTTCGACGTCAACGGCGGCATCCCCCGTTCGGCCAGCAGGTCACCGACCCGCTCGAAGATTGCTTCACCGGTGCGTCGGGCCTTGGCCACGGCGTCGAACCCCACAATGGTGAGCTGCGCCGAGGTCTTGAAGCCGTCGACATAGGTCGCGCTCACCTTGTAGGTCGACGTCGGCGCAAAACCGCGTGCGCCGGAAACACGGACATGCTCGGGGTCGAGCTGTTCAATGCGGACCTCGCGCCAGTCGCAGCGCACGTCGGGCAGCAGGTAGGCGGCAGGGTCGTGGATTTCGTAGAGCAGTTGTTCCGCAACACACTGCGGTGCGATCAGGCCGCCGGTTCCTGCAGGCTTGGTGACGTTGAAGTTGCCGTCGGCACTGCATTCGACGATCGGATAGCCGATATGCGCCCAATCCGGTACATCGCGCCAATCGGTATGAAGCCCCCCTGTGGCCTGGCAGCCGCATTCCAGGATATGGCCCGCCAGGCTGCCGCCGGACAAACGGTCGTAGTCGGTCGGGGACCAGTTGAACGAATGCATCAGTGCACCCAAGGTCACTGCCGAATCCACACAACGGCCCGTGATGACGATCTGCGCACCGGCGTCCAGTGCGGCTTTGATCGGCAAGGCGCCCAAGTAGGCGTTGGCCGTCAGGACTTTGGCGGGCAACGGCGTGCGACTCTGCAGTTCCTGGATCGGTGGATCGGCAGCGCGCAGCGCGGGCAACTGGGGCATCACGTCGTCGCCAGTGACTACCGCAATACGGACCGCTATGCCCAGCTCAGCGGCCAATGCTTGCAACGCGTCTGCACAGCCCTGCGGATTGACCCCGCCTGCATTGCTAATGACGCGGATGCCCTGGTCCACCACGTTCTTGAGCACGCTGCGCATGGCGACATCGACGAAGTCTGTGGCGTAACCCATGGCGGAGTTCTTGAGGCGCGCGCCCGCCAGAATCGACATCGTCAACTCGGCCAGGTAGTCGAACACCAGAAAGTCCAGCTGACCGCTTTTCACAAGCTGCGGCGCGCCCACACTCGAGTCACCCCAAAAGCCCGACGCGCCTCCGATGCGCACCACCTTTTCGTTGGTTTGATTCATTTCCCGCTCCATTGAGGTTGGCGCTTCTCGCGAAAGGCTGCCTGCCCTTCGGCGGCGTCTTCGGTCAGCGCTATGAGGCCGATCTGGCTTTCCGTGAAGGCCATTGACTCTTCAAAAGACATGGCACCGATGCGCTTCATCAGGTAGAGCCCTCGCCGGATGGCTGCGGGCGATTTGTCGAGGAAACGGTTGAGCAAGGACTGAACGCCCTCGTCCAGATCGGCGCTGACGCGGTTGATCAAACCCAGGTGCAGCGCTTCGTCAGCGGAGATCGGCTCGCCGGTGATACACAGTTCGGTTAATGCGCGTGGGCCGATCAAGCCGTTCAGCACCGTCAACACCTGGGCGGGAAAGACGCCAACCTTCACTTCCGGCAAGCCAAACTGCGCATGGGGCGCAGCCACGACCAGATCGCACATGGCCATCAGACCCATGCCGCCAGCCATGCAGGCGCCGTTGACACGTGCGACCAGGGGGATGGTGAGTTGCCGGGACAGGCGCAGCAGGTTGGCGAAGCTTTGCGTGGGCTCCGCGTAGTCGAATCGAAACGACTGGCCGGTCTGCAGGTCGGCGCCCGCACAAAACGCCTTGTCGCCAGCGCCGGTGATGACGATGGCGCGCAGGCCACGGTTCGCATTGGCGCGCGCCAGCTCTTCGGACAACTTGGCCATCACAGCTGGGCTGATCGCGTTCCGGCGCTGTTCGCGCTGAATCGTGAGGTAAAGGATGCCGTCGCGCTCCTGCGCGTCAAGCTCTTGCGAGGCGTCAGAGGCGGTTGGGGTCATGGGGCTGTCCTTGCTGAGTGGGTTGAGGGTGAGGGTTAGGCGAGCGCACGGCGCCGCTGACGAGCAGGGCTTCTATTTCGTGCTCCGAAAACCCGCTTTCCGCCAACACTTCCACGCTGTGCTGGCCCAGCGTTGGCACGGCATGCCGGCGTTGCGGGGGTGTTCCGGACCATTCGCTGGGGACGGCGGTCTCAAGCACCCGGCCCGCGACGGGGTGTTCGGTGTGCTGGAAGAATCCGATGGCCGCGAGGTGCTCATCGTCCAGCAGGCTGTCAAAGGTGTGCATGGGAAAGAGCGGGATTTCTGACTCAGGCAGCAGTGCGCGCCATTCGGCGGTGCTGCGTTGGCGCAATTCGGTTTCCACCAGCTGATAGAGCTCGTCGATCGCCTGCGTGCGAGAGCGGATGTCCTTGAAGCGCGGGTCGGTGTGGAGCAGGTCGGCCTTGCCGACGGCGTGCAGGAAGATGTCCCAGTGCCGGTCGGTGTAGATCAGGCAGCAGACGTAACCATCTTTCGTGCGATAGGGTTTGCGGTTGGGCGACATAAGCCGCGGGTAGCCAAAGCCGCCTTGCTGCGGTTCAAACGTGCGGCCGTACAGGTGGTCGCCCAGCACGTAGGGCACCATGGTTTCGAACATCGGGATATCGATGGCTTGGCCTCGCCCGCTTTTTTCGCACGCGTACAACGCGGCACTGATCACGCCAAAGGCGTACAGCCCGACCGACCGGTCCGCGATCGTGATCGGCAGGTACCGGGGTTCCCCGCCGGAGCCCTGGCCGACAGCGGCCGCCAGCCCGGTGGCGGCCTGGATCATGTCGTCGAACGCAGCCTTGCCGGCGTAGGGCCCACGTTGTGAAAACCCCACCATGCTGGCGTAGATCAAACGCGGGTTGTTGGCCGAAAGCTGCTCGTAGCCAACGCCTAATCGCCGCATGGCAGCGGGCCGCACGTTGGTGGTGAACACGTCCGCCGTTTGGGCCAGACGCTGCAAGGTCTGGACGCCTTCGGGCTTCTTCAGGTCGATGACGATGCTGCGCTTGTTGCGGTTCAGGCCGAGAAAGAGGGGGCCCAGGCCCAACTCGCCAGACGGCCCAATGGAGCGGGTCGAGTCACCGCCCGGCGCTTCGATCTTGATCACGTCCGCGCCCAGGTCGCCCAGCAACTGCGTACATGACGGGCCCATGAACACGGTGGTCAGGTCGAGCACCCGAACGCCCGTTAGCGGGCCAGTCGAATCCGACGGGGCGTTGGTGTTGCCGGGCATGGTGGTGGATGAACTGCTCATCCAGAGCTCCTTTCGATCAACGGTGGTGGATGACAGTACGGGGTGTTCGCCAGTGGTGTCTGCAGTGGTGCCAAACGCCGGCCCGCAAGCCGCCAACCCACTCATTCAGCTTGCAAACCGGCGTCCCGAATGACCTTGCCCCACTTCTTGGATTCGGCCGCCTGGTGCTTCGCCAGTTCGTCCGGCGTCGACAGGAACAGCTCGACGCTGGCCTTGTCCATGAACGCCTTTGAGGCGGGCAGTGCCATCACCTTGTTGATTGCCTGGTTCAGCTGCTGAACGGTGGCCGCGGGCGTTTTGGCCGGCAGGTACACGGCCGTCCAGTAAGTCATGTCATAGCCCTTGACGCCCGCTTCAGCCACCGTAGGCACTTCCGGCGCTGCTTTCAGTCGGCTGGAGCCACTGGCCGCCAGGGCACGCAGCTTGCCAGGCAGTACCTGGGGCAGGGCGGTGGACGAATCGGCGAACATGAAATCGATCTGGCCGCCCATCAGGTCGGTGATGGCCAGCGGGTTGCTCTTGTAGGGCACGTTGACCATGTTCACCTCCGCCATCTGCTTGAGCAGTTCGCTTGCCACCTGGCTGGACGACGAGCCGCTGCCGAAGTTCAGCTTGCCAGGAGTCTTTTTGGCGGCCGCCAGCAGATCGCCCAGCGTGCGGTAGGGCGAATCGGGCCGCACCAGCAACAGCATCTGGCCGCGCGACAGCAGGCCCACCGGCGCGAAGTCCTTGACCGGGTCGTACGGAATCTTCTTGAACAGGTGTTCGTTGGCCGCGTGCGTGGTGTTGGTCGTGACCAGTGCTGTGTACCCGTCAGGCGCTGCCTTGGCCACGAACTGGGCGGCCAGGAACCCGCTGGCCCCGGCCTTGTTGTCTACCACCACCGGCACCTTGAGCTCGTCACCCAGCAGCTGCGCCAGGATGCGCGCCTGTTGGTCCGTGCCACTGCCGGGACCAAAGGGCACGACCAGCGTGATCGGCTTGGTGGGGTAGGTTTGCGCCACGGCGGGTGCGGCAAGGCCGGCTGTGGCAGCGAGGACAAGGCTGCTCAGCAGCGCGAATCGGCGGTTCATGAGGTCTCCTGTGTTCTGGTGGGGGAAGCGTCGTCGATGGGAGGCAGCCCGTGGCGGGCGTTGTCTGCGCCCAGCCTGGGCGCGGCATGGGCCGGGGTAGGCCGCACACCGTTGATGGTCAGCGGCAGCGCGGTGAGCGTGAAGTCCTCCTCCGGTACAGGCGCGAGCATGCCCAACGCCTGGGATTGCGGGTGCGCCAGCGCCTCGGGCACCGTGTGCACCGGTGCGCAAGGCACGCCTGCCGCCTCGAAGCGCGTCAGCCATTCCGCGCGGGACTTGGTGCGCAGCAGCGGCTGCAGCTCCTCGAACAAGGCCGCCTTGTGTTGCAGCCGCGCGCGGTTGGTCGCGAAGCGCTCGTCGGTGGACCAGTCGGGTCGCCCCAGCTCGGTTGCGAGCTTGGTGAACAAGCGATCGTTGCCGCAGCAGATCAACAGCGGCCCATCGGCCGTGTCGAAGGCTTCGTACGGCACGAAACCCGGGTGGCCAGAGCGGTGGCGCTGCGGCAGCTGGCCGGAATTGACGTAAGCGTCGGCCTTCTGCCCATTCCAGACCATTGCGGTTTCAAGCAAAGACGTTTGCAGCAGGCCGCCGCGCCCGGTGCGCGCGCGCTGCTGCAACAGGGCCAGCGCGCCGATGACCACCCACATGCCCGTGCCCTGGTCGCACACCGATGCGCCGGCCCGCATGGGCGGGTCGTCCGGTCCGCCGTTCGTGCTCGATAGCCCGCTGAAGGCCTGCACCAGGGGCTCGTAACCCGGCTGCATGGCCATCGGCCCCAAATGGCCGAAAGCCGAGATTTCGCAATAGATCAGGCGTGGATGGCGAGCGCAGAGGCTGGCGCCGTCAATGCCCAGGGCCTGCGGCACACCTGGCCGCAGGTTGTGGATAAATATGTCGGATTCGGCTGCAAGCCGCTCGAAGACTGCGCGGCCAGCTCCTGTTTTCATATCAACCGCGATCGATTGCTTGCCGCGGTTGAAGACCTGAAAGTTCAGCGCATCGCCGTGTCGAAAGGCCGGACCCATGCGCCGTGCGTCGTCGCCGCCCTCCACCCGCTCGAGCTTCACCACCGTGGCCCCCAGGTCGGCCAGGATCGCGCCGGCAAACGGCCCTGCGAGGACTTGCCCCATTTCCAGGACGCGCACGCCGTCCAGCACACCAGCGCCGAGAGATTGCACCGTTGTCGTCTCCATCTTTTTTTGATCTCACCCTCAGTCTAGGAGGGCACCATTGATCTGTGAATGCCTGTTTGGCTATATGTGTGATAACTTAAGTGGATCAATCCCATGAAGCCCGCCCGCGTCGACCTCAGCCTGGCCCAACTGCAGGCCTTCGTGCACATCGTGGCGGCCGGCAGCTTTCGGGCGGCCGCCTTGCAGATGGGTGTTTCGCAGCCGGCACTGAGCCGCGCGATCCGCCAGGCCGAATCGGTGCTGGGCGCTCGCCTGTTCGATCGCGACACGCGCAACCTGCAGATCACCACGGTGGGGCGCGAGTTGCTACCCATCGCCCAGCGGGTTCTGCGCGAGTTCGATGCGTCGTTTGGCGAACTCGGGCAGTTTCTGCAGGGGCGCACCGGCAAGGTCGCGGTGGCCACCTTGCCCTCCACCGGCGCCAGCCTGTTGGCCCAGGCCGTGGCCTCGTTCCGCGCGCAACACCCGGAGGTGGCGTTTTCGCTGGTGGAGGCCGCGGCGGACAACCTGCTGAACACGATCGATGAGGGCCGCGCCGACTTTGGTGTCAGCGTGAAGCCGGCGCCCGACCGCCGGGTGCGCTACCACCACCTGCTGGACGACCCTTTTGTGCTGCTGTGCCGCAGCGACGACCCGTTGGCTGCGCGCGAGACGGTGCCGTGGTCGGTGTTCGCCACGCGCGACTACGTGGCGGCGCAACCGCGCAGCAGCATTCGCCAGATCACGGACGCGGTTTTTCTGCAGCGCGGCATTGCCGTCACCGCCACCCTGGAATGCCCCAGCGTGTCGGCCTGTGGGGCCCTGGTCATGGCCAACGTGGGCATCGCGGCGGTGCCGCGCCTGGCGTTGTCTTTGATCGACATGCAGGGTTTGCGCGCGGTGCCGCTGGTGCGGCCGCAGATGTTGCGCTCGATCGGGACGATCACGCGGATTGGGCGTTCGCTGTCACCGGCGTCGGCGGCGTTCCTGGCGCACCTCGTGGCGCAGATCGAGGGTGTATGAGAAAGGCACTGCGCGGGCCTGTGGATTTGTTGCCCGGTACCGCGGTTTTCTGACAAGGCGCGCAAGGTGGCTGTGATACGCTGTCCCACCCTTTTTGACCGCCTCAAATTCTGGAGCGGATGCCATCTGGCAGCGAAATGAAGGCGATGCCCAGGTGGGATCGTTCTCAAGCGTTGCGACAAGCCTTTCCCCAAGCCGCTCCCGAGCGGTTTTTGCGTTGCGGCGCCTCCCGGTGATTTGGGGGCGCAAGCTTCGCCGATTGCAGGAGTTCGATCATGCTGCTCGACGCCGATGACAGCCAACTGGTGCTGATCGATTACCAGGGCCGACTGATGCCGGCCATCCATGACCACGCTTTTGTGTTGGCCAATGCACGCCGCCTGGCCGAATTCGCCAAGCTGGTGGGCGTGCCCGTGTGGGCGACCGAACAAAATCCGGCCAAGCTGGGGCCTACCGACCCGTCGCTGGCGCCGCTGTGCGACGAGATCGTGCATAAGATGGACTTCAGCGGGGCTGAAGAACTGCAGCCGCTGCTGGCGCCACCCGCGCCAGCGCCGCGCGGCGGCAACGCCCGCAGCCTGCCGCGCCATCTGCAAAAACCGGCCGCGCCCGCGCCCGAGCGCAGCACGGTGGTGATCGCCGGGTGCGAAACGCACGTCTGCCTGTTGCAGACCGCGCTGATGCTGCTGGAAGCCGAGTGGGACGTCTGCGTAGTGACCGATGCCTGCGGTTCTCGCACCGAACGCAACCGCGACGCGGCCTACGACCGCCTGGCCGGTGCCGGCTGCGAGTTGGTGACGACCGAGATGGTCGGCTTCGAGTGGCTGCGCAGCTGCGAGCACCCTGAATTCAAAGCTCTGCAGGCGCTGGTGAAATAAGTCGCGGTTCGGCCATGCGCGGTACACACAACACCGCCACGCCGGGTGAGGATTGGAGACAAAATCGGGCACCCGCCCTAGAGGAATCAGCGCGGGCAGCTATTAAAATGGTAGTACAAGGCTGGCGGCGTGGCCGTCGCCTTCCAGCGTCCAGAAAGGATGTGAGATGGTTTCCTCCAAACAACTGCGCTTGACGCGCAACGCCGCTCAGCTCGCCAACGCGGTGCCCCAGGTGGTGATGCACCGCGTAAGCCGGATGATGACGGCAGGCGCGCTGCCCAGCCGGCGCGACCAGGACGAGTTCTACCGCATGGGCGCCGAAAAGGTGGCCGCGTTCGGTGAATCCTGGACGGCCATGTCCATGCAGGCCATGGCGGCCCAGCAGCAGTTTGCCGGCTGGTGGATGCAGACCTGGTGGCAGGTGGCGATGGGCGGCTGGCTCAACCCGCCGACCCTGCAACACCTGTCGAACAGCGCCCAGCAGCGCTGGATGAATTCCATGCTGGACGTGGCTGCGCGCGGCATGGCGCCGGTGCACCGCCGCGCGGTCGCCAACGCCAAGCGACTGAACGGCGCCAAGCGCTGACCGCCAGCGCTTTTTCAAGCAGGCCATGGGCCGTCCGGGCCCGTTCGCGGCGGCTCGGCGCCGGGGTGATGTGCGTCAGCTTTTTGCAAGAGCTGGCTCGCCATAATGGTTGTTTCAGGTCGCGCCCACCGCTTGCCGGTGGCGTGCTGCTGACGATTTCCATGTGCCCAGGAGACAACCGTGGCCCGCTACGCCGATTTCTACCGCCGCTCGATCGACGACCGTGACGCCTTCTGGGCCGAACAGGCCCAACTGATCGATTGGCAGACCCCGCCGCAAACCATTTGCGACTACAGCAACCCGCCGTTTGCCCGGTGGTTTGCCGGCGGCACCACCAACCTGTGCCACAACGCGGTGGACCGTCACCTGGCCGAGCGGGGCGACCAACCGGCGCTGATCTGGGTGTCCACCGAGACCGACCAGGAAACCGTCTACACCTTCCGCCAGCTGCGCGCCGAGGTGCAGCGCATGGCCGCCGCGCTGAAGAACCTGGGCGTGGGCAAGGGCGACCGCGTCCTGATCTACATGCCGATGATCGCCGAAGCCTGCTTTGCCATGCTGGCCTGCGCACGGATTGGCGCCATCCACTCCGTCGTGTTCGGCGGCTTTGCTTCCGGCTCGCTGGCCACGCGCATCGATGACGCCGAGCCCACGGTCATCGTGAGCGCCGATGCTGGCTCCCGCGCTGGCAAGCCAGTGCCTTACAAGCACCTGTTGGACGAGGCCATCCGCCTGGCCCAGCACCAACCCAAGGCGGTGCTGCTGGTTGATCGTGGCCTGGCGCCGATGCAGTTGATGGAAGGCCGCGACCACCTGTGGGGCGCGCTGCGCGAATCGCTGCTGGACGCGCAAGTGCCCTGCGAATGGGTCGACGCGACGCACCCCAGCTACACGCTGTACACCAGCGGCACCACGGGCAAGCCCAAGGGTGTGCAGCGCGACACCGGTGGCTACGCCGTGGCGCTGGCCGCGTCGATGCGCACCATCTACTGCGGCAAGCCCGGTGAAACCTTCTTCAGCACCAGCGACATCGGCTGGGTGGTGGGCCACAGTTACATCATCTACGGCCCGCTGATCGGCGGCATGGCCACCATCATGTACGAAGGCACGCCGGTGCGCCCCGACGGTGGCATCTGGTGGCAGCTGGTCGAAAAGTACAAGGTGACGGTGATGTTCAGCGCGCCCACCGCGATCCGCGTGCTGAAGAAGCAGGACCCGGCCTACCTGACGAAGTACGACCTGTCGTCGCTGCGGACCTTGTTTCTGGCGGGTGAGCCGCTCGACGAACCCACTGCAAAATGGATCAGCGAAGGCCTCAAGGGCAAGCCGATCGTTGATAACTACTGGCAGACCGAAACCGGCTGGCCGATCCTGGCGGTCTGCAACGGCGTCGAGCCCACGCCCACCAAGTTCGGCTCGCCCGGCAAGGCGGTGTACGGCTACAACGTCAAGCTGCTGGACGACCAGACCGGGGCCGAACTCACGGGCGCCAACCAGAAGGGCGTGATCGCCGTCGAAGGGCCGCTGCCGCCCGGTTGCATGCAGACGGTGTGGCGCGACGACGCGCGCTTCGTCAACACCTACTGGTCTTCGGTGCCGAACAAGCTCGTCTACAGCACCTTCGACTGGGGCATTCGCGACGAGGATGGCTATTACTTCATCCTGGGCCGCACCGACGACGTGATCAACGTGGCGGGTCACCGCCTGGGCACGCGGGAAATCGAGGAAGCCATCTCCAGCCACCCCAACGTGGCCGAGGTCGCCGTGGTCGGCGTGGCCGACCAGCTCAAGGGGCAGGTCGCGATGGCCTTCGCCGTGTTGAAGGACGCGAGCCAGCTGGACGACGCCGACGCCATGCTCAAGCTGGAAGGCGAGGTCATGAAGGTGGTTGACGGCTCGTTGGGCGCCGTCGCGCGCCCGGCGCGGGTGCGCTTTGTCACTGTGCTGCCCAAGACACGGTCGGGCAAGCTGCTGCGCCGTGCTGTTCAAGCGGTGTGCGAAGGGCGCGACCCGGGCGACTTGACGACCATGGAAGACCCGGCGGCGCTGCAGCAGATCAAGGACTTGGTCGCCCCGGCTGTCTGACGAGTAACCCTGCGTCTAACAGGGTTGCGGGCCCGCGCGGCCGCCTGCGGCCGGAGGCTGTCACGGTTCGGTGGCACAATCTCTGTTGCGAATTTTTCACGGCCCTTCCCAGCCAGTCGCGTCCGCCAACCGGTTCAGCCGTGACGCGGAAGGTTTCTTCACCAACTTGAGCCTCCTGCAGGGAGGTGAAAGGTCAGCGTACGCCATGAACGAGACGAAATCCGTCTACTCCACTTACGAGGGCAACAGCTATCTCTTCGGCGGCAACGCGCCGTACGTCGAAGAGATGTATGAAAACTACCTCGCCAACCCCGGCAGCGTGCCGGATTCCTGGCGCGAGTATTTCGACGCCCTCCAGCACGTACCCGCGGTCGACGGCAGCAACACGCGCGACGTGCCGCATTTGCCCGTCATCAACGCCTTTGCCGAGCGCGCCAAGCAAGGTGGCACGCAGGTCGTCGTGGCATCGGGCGCAGATTCCGAACTGGGCCGTAAGCGCACCGCCGTCCAGCAGCTGATTGCCGCGTACCGCAACGTGGGTGCGCGCTGGGCCGATCTGGACCCGCTCAAGCGCACCGAGCGCCAGGATATTCCCGAGCTGGACCCGGCGTTCTACGGTTTCACCGACGCCGACATGGAAACGGTGTTCAACACCAGCAACACGTTCTTCGGCAAGGAAACCATGTCCTTGCGCGATCTGTTGAACGCCCTGCGCGAGACCTACTGCGGCACCATCGGCGCCGAGTACATGTACATCACCGACCAGGGCCAGAAGCGCTGGTGGCAGGAAAAGCTGGAAAGCGCGCGCACCAACCCGCACCTCGACGCCGAGCAGAAAAAGCACGTGTTGGAACGCCTGACGGCCGCCGAAGGCCTGGAGCGCTTCCTGCACACCAAGTACGTGGGCCAGAAGCGTTTCTCGCTTGAAGGTGGCGAAAGCTTCATCGTCGCCATGGACGAGCTGATCCAGAAGGCCGGCACCGAAGGCGTGCAGGAAATCGTGATCGGCATGGCCCACCGCGGCCGCCTGAACGTGCTGGTCAACACCCTGGGCAAGATGCCCTCGATGCTGTTCGCCGAATTCGACCACACCGCGCCGGAAGAACTGCCGGCCGGTGACGTCAAGTACCACCAGGGCTTCTCCAGCGACGTCAGCACGGCGGGGGGCCCTGTCCACTTGTCGCTGGCCTTCAACCCCTCGCACCTGGAAATCGTCAACCCCGTGGTCGAAGGCAGCGTGCGCGCCCGCCTGGACCGCCGCGGCGACCACGAAGGCGACACCGTCCTGCCCGTGCTGGTGCACGGCGACGCGGCCTTTGCCGGCCAGGGCGTCGTCATGGAAACGCTGGCGCTGGCGCAAACGCGCGGCTACTACACCGGCGGCACGGTCCACATCGTCATCAACAACCAGATCGGCTTTACCACCAGCGACCCGCGCGACACTCGCTCCACGCTGTACTGCACCGACGTGGTCAAGATGATCGAAGCGCCGGTGCTGCACGTGAACGGTGACGACCCCGAGGCCGTGGTGCTGTGCATGCAGCTGGCGCTGCAGTACCGCCAGGAATTCAACCAGGATGTGGTGGTCGACATCGTCTGCTACCGCAAGCTGGGCCACAACGAGCAGGACACCCCCATGCTCACCCAGCCGCTGATGTACACCAAGATCGGCAAACACCCCGGCACGCGCCGCCTGTACGGCGACAAGCTGATCGCCCAGGGCGTGCTGACCGAAAGCGGCCCGGACGACATGGTCGCCGCCTACCGTGCCGCCATGGACGCCGGCAAGCACACGTTCGACCCGGTGCTGACCAACTTCAAGAGCAAGTACGCCGTCGACTGGCAGCCGCACCTGAACCAGAAATGGACCGACGCGGCCGACACCTCGATCCCGCTGGCGGAGTGGAAACGCCTGGCCGAGCGCATCACCACCGTGCCGGAAGGCTTCACGGTGCACACCCTGGTCAAGAAGGTGCTGGAAGACCGCGCCGCCATGGGCCGCGGTGAGATCAACGTCGACTGGGGCATGGGCGAAAGCATGGCTTTCGCCTCGCTGGTGGCCAGCGGCTACCCGATCCGCTTGTCGGGCGAAGACAGCGGCCGAGGCACCTTCGTGCACCGCCACGCCGTGCTGCACGACCAGAAGCGCGAGAAGTGGGACGTCGGTACCTACATTCCGCTGCAACACGTGTCGGATGGCCAGGCACCGTTCGTTGTGATCGATTCGATCCTGTCTGAAGAAGCGGTGCTGGGCTTTGAATACGGCTACGCATCGACCGACCCCCAGACCCTGGTGATCTGGGAAGCGCAGTTTGGCGACTTCGTCAACGGCGCGCAGGTGCTGATCGACCAGTTCATCGCCTCGGGCGAAGTGAAGTGGGGCCGCGTCAACGGCCTGACCATGATGCTGCCGCACGGCTACGAAGGCCAGGGGCCGGAGCACAGCTCGGCCCGTCTTGAGCGCTTCATGCAGCTGGCCGCCGACACCAACATGCAGATCGTGCAGCCCACCACGGCCAGCCAGATCTTCCATGTGCTGCGCCGCCAGATGATCCGCCCGCTGCGCAAGCCGCTGATCATCATGACGCCCAAGTCGCTGCTGCGTAACAAGGATGCGACCTCGCCGGTGTCGGAATTCACCAAAGGCGGCTTCCAGACCGTGATCGCCGACAAGGCCGATCTGAAGGCCGATGCCGTCAAGCGCGTGATCGCCTGCTCGGGCAAGGTCTATTACGACCTGGCCAAGAAGCGCGAGGAAAGTGGCGCCAAAGACGTCGCCATCCTGCGCGTGGAACAGCTGTACCCGTTCCCGCACAAGGCCTTCGCGGCCGAGATCAAGAAGTACCCCAACGCGACCGAGATCGTGTGGTGCCAGGACGAGCCGCAGAACCAGGGCGCCTGGTTCTTCGTGCAGCACTACATCCACGAAAACATGCTGGCCGGCCAGAAGCTGGGCTACGCAGGCCGCGCCGCCTCCGCCTCGCCGGCGGTGGGCTACGCGCACCTGCACCAGGACCAGCAGAAAGCCCTGATCGACGCTGCCTTCGGCCGTCTCAAAGGCTTCGTGCTGCAAAAGTAAGCCGGCGGGCAACGCGGCCACGCCTGACCGGGCTGGCCGCCGCCCCACGCATCTTGAAGAACACGCTCTGAACAAACTGGATTACGAACATGGCAATCGTTGAAGTCAAGGTCCCGCAGCTGTCCGAATCCGTGGCCGAGGCCACGCTGCTGCAGTGGAAGAAAAAGCCGGGTGAGGCCATCAAGGCCGATGAAATCCTGATCGAAGTCGAGACCGACAAGGTCGTGCTGGAAGTGCCCGCGCCGTCCGCCGGCGTGCTGGCCGAAATCGTGCAGCCCGATGGCGCCACCGTCGTGGCCGACCAGCTGATCGCGCGTATCGATACGGCGGCCGTCGCTGGCGCCGCCGCGCCCGCACCGGTTGCGGCCCCCGCTGCCGCACCGGCAGCAGCGCCCGCCGCGGCGTCGGCGCCGGCCGCTGCCGGTGGCTCTAAATCCGACATCGCCATGCCTGCCGCCGCCAAGCTGATGGCCGACAACAACCTGGCCGCTGGCTCGGTCG
This sequence comes from Pseudomonadota bacterium, assembly GCA_023442945.1. Lineage (GTDB taxonomy): Bacteria > Pseudomonadota > Gammaproteobacteria > Burkholderiales > Burkholderiaceae_C > Ottowia. Next base: position 137,854 of record JAEZWW010000033.1, read on the forward strand.
CCGGCACCGGCAAGGACGGCCGCGTGACGAAAGGCGATGTGCTCGGTGCTATGCAATCAGGAGCTGCCGGCGCAGGTGGTTCTAGCGCTGCAGGCCAAAAACCCGCGAATATCCCAACCGGTGTGCCGACCAGCGCACTGCCGCAGGTGGCGCCGCCCGCCGCGCCGAACCTGGGCGATCGTCCGGAGCAGCGCGTGCCGATGACGCGCTTGCGTGCCCGTATTGCCGAGCGCCTGCTGCAATCGCAATCGACCAACGCCATCCTGACCACGTTCAACGAAGTGAACATGCAGCCGGTGATGGACCTGCGCAAGACCTTCCAGGACCAGTTCGTCAAGGAACACGGTGTCAAGCTCGGCTTCATGAGCTTCTTCGTCAAGGCCGCCGTCCACGCGCTGAAGAAATACCCGGCCGTCAACGCCTCGATCGACGGCAACGACATCATCTACCACGGCTACTTCGACATCGGCATCGCCGTCAGCTCGCCGCGCGGTCTGGTCGTGCCGATCCTGCGCAACGCCGACCAGATGAGCTTTGCCGACATCGAGAAGAAGATCGCCGAGTATGGCCAGAAAGCCAAGGACGGCAAGCTGAGCATCGAAGAGATGACCGGCGGCACCTTCTCGATCTCCAACGGCGGCACCTTCGGCTCGATGATGTCCACACCGATCATCAACCCGCCGCAGTCGGCCATCCTGGGCGTGCACGCCACCAAGGACCGCGCCGTGGTCGAAAACGGCCAAGTCGTGGTGCGCCCGATGAACTACCTGGCCATGTCGTACGACCACCGGATCATCGATGGCCGCGAAGCTGTGTTGAGCCTGGTCACCATGAAGGAAGCGCTGGAAGAGCCGGCGCGCCTGCTGTTCGACATCTGATCGGGCTGCTGATCGATGCCCCGCGCGCGCAAGGTGTCCGTGCCGCTGCACAGCCAGGTGCACGCACGCCTGCGCGGCGCCGACTTTCACGACGCCTACGAGGCCGACGATGCTTTGCCGCAGGCCAGCGCGATGGACAGCTGGCTGGCCGTGGTCGGTCGTACGCCGCGGTGGGTCGATCACGCGATGGATCTGCGCAACGCCGTCGTCGCGCGGATCGGTTTGAAGGACCTGGGGCGCCTGAAGCCCGCGCAGGGCGGTGACCGCGCTTACGCCGTGGGCGACCGGGTCGGTATTTTTTCGCTGCAGCACCTGAGCGAAGACGAGGTGGTGATGACCGATGCGGATCGCCACCTCGACGTCTGGGTCTCGCTGCTCAAACTGCGCGCCGAGCGCAAGATCGTGGTTTCCACTGTGGTGCACGTGCACAACGCGTTGGGCCGTCTGTACATGTTGCCGGTGGCGCCCGTCCACCGGCTGATCGTGCCAGCCATGCTGGCCACTTCCTAGACAGGAACTTTCCCATGAGCAAGTCATTCGACGTCGTCGTCATCGGCGCTGGCCCCGGCGGCTACATCGCCGCCATCCGCGCCGCCCAGCTGGGCATGAACGTGGCCTGCGTGGACGAGTGGAAGAACGACAAGGGCGGCCCCGCACCCGGCGGCACTTGCACCAACGTCGGCTGTATCCCGTCCAAGGCGCTGCTGCAGAGTTCAGAGCACTATGAGCAGGCTGAGAAGCACTTTGCCGAACACGGCATTGCGGTCAGCGGTCTCAAGATGGACGTGGCCAAGATGATCGGCCGCAAGGACGCCGTGGTCAAGCAGAACAACGACGGCATCCTGTACCTGTTCAAGAAGAACAAGATCGCCTTCTTCCACGGTCGCGGCTCCTTCGTGAAGGCCGCCGACGGTGGGTACGAGATCGCTGTGACCGGCGCACAGAACGAAACGCTGCAGGCCAAGCAGGTGATCGTCGCCACCGGCTCCAGCGCGCGCGCCTTGCCGGGCACGCCGTTCGACGAGGAGCTGGTGCTGAGCAACGACGGCGCGCTGCGCGTCGGCGCCGTGCCCAAGAAGCTCGGCTTGATCGGGTCCGGCGTGATCGGCCTGGAAATGGGCAGCGTGTGGCGCCGCCTGGGCGCCGAAGTCACGGTGCTGGAAGCACTGCCGACCTTCCTGGGCGCGGTCGATGAGCAGATCGCCAAGGAAGCCAAGAGGGCCTTCGACAAGCAAGGCCTGAAGATCGAGCTGGGCGTGAAGGTCGGTGAGATCAAGTGCGCTAAGAAAGGCATCAGCGTGGCCTACACCGACGCCAAGGGCGAAGCCCAGACGCTGGACGTGGACAAGCTGATCGTGTCGATCGGCCGCGTGCCCAACACCCAGGGCCTGAACGCCGAAGCCGTCGGCTTGAAGCTGGGCGAGCGCGGTGACATCGTGGTGGACGACGAATGCCGCACCAACCTGCCGGGCGTGTGGGCGGTGGGCGACGTGGTGCGCGGACCCATGCTGGCGCACAAGGCCGAGGAAGAGGGCGTGGCCGTGGCCGAACGCATCGCTGGCCAGCACGGGCACGTGGATTTCAACCTGGTCCCTTGGGTGATCTACACCAGCCCCGAAATCGCCTGGGTTGGCAAGACCGAGCAGCAACTCAAGGCCGACGGCGTGAAGTACAAGGCCGGCACCTTCCCCTTCCTGGCGAACGGCCGCGCACGGGCGCTGGGCGACACCACGGGCATGGTCAAGTTCCTGGCCGACGCGGCGACGGACGAGATCCTGGGCGTGCACATCGTCGGTCCGCAAGCCAGCGAGCTGATCGCCGAAGCCTGCGTGGCCATGGCCTTCCGCGCCAGCAGCGAAGACATCGCGCGCATCTGCCACGCCCACCCGTCGCTCAGCGAATCGACCAAGGAAGCCGCGTTGGCGGTGGACAAGCGCACGCTCAACTTCTGAGCCGGTCTTTTCCCGGTTTTGAAGAAAACAAGCTGCCCGCCCTAGTGTGATCTGCGCGGGCAGCTATTAAATTGATAGTTGAGGAGATGGCTGCCCATGAGCAGCGTGCGTGAGATCTACGAGGCCGAGCTCAAGGCCCGCGGCTTTCAGAGCGACCCGGCGCAGTTGCGTGCCGTGGCCGCGCTGCAGCGCTGTGCCGACGATTGGGCGGCGTACAAGGACAAGCGCGGCAACGCGTTTAAGAAGCTGTTCAACCGCCCGGACATCCCGAAGGGCGTGTACATGTACGGCGGCGTCGGCCGCGGCAAGAGCTTCCTGATGGAATGCTTCTACAACGCCGTGCCGATCAAGCGCAAGACGCGTCTGCACTTCCACGAATTCATGCGCGAAGTGCACCGCGAACTGGCGGGGCTGAAGGGCATCGCCGATCCGCTGGACGAGCTGGGCCGGCGCATGGCGGCCAAGTTCAAGCTGATCTGCTTTGACGAATTTCACGTGGCCGACGTCACGGACGCGATGATCCTGCACCGCCTGTTGGTGGCGCTGTTCGACAACGGCGTGGGCTTTGTCACCACCAGCAACTTCAAGCCGGACGACCTGTACCCGGGCGGCCTGCACCGCGACCGCATCCTGCCGGCGATCAAGTTGCTGAATGAGCGCATGGAAGTGGTGAACGTGGACAACGGCACCGACTACCGCCACCGCACGCTGCAGCAGGTGCAGCTGTACCACACGCCGCTGGGCCCCGAGGCCGACGCCGCGATGAGTGAGACCTTCGCCCGCCTGGCCACCGGCCCGGACGAAGACCCGGTGCTGCACATCGAGGCGCGTGAGATCCAGGCCCGGCGCCGTGCGGGCGGCGTGGTGTGGTTCGACTTCCGCACGCTGTGCGGCGGCCCGCGTTCGCAGAACGACTACCTGGAAATCGCCTCGCAGTTCAACACCGTGATGCTGTCCAACGTGCCGCACATGCCGGTGCGCATGGCGTCCGAAGCGCGCCGCTTCACCTGGCTGGTGGACGTGCTGTACGACCGACACGTCAAGTTCATCGTGTCGGCCGAGGTGCCGCCGGAAGAGCTGTACACCGAGGGGCCGCTGGCCCACGAGTTTCCGCGCACGGTGAGCCGACTCAACGAAATGCAGTCGGCCGAATACCTTGCGCTCGAACACCGCACCGTCGATACTCATCTGACATGACGCGCGCCCAGATTCTGCTGGCTCTTTCCGGGGTGGCCCTGGTCACGGGCTGCTCCTCGACCCCGCCTGAACCCCTGGTGCCGCCCGGTACCGCCCCGCGGGCGATCCCGGCGCAGGTGCAGGCGCCCCCCGGTTTGAGCGACCACGACTTTGACGCCTGGCTCGCCGCGCAGCGCACCCGCGTTGGCGATGCGCGCGCCGCCGCCCACAAACAGTACGCCGATGCCGAGTTCACCTGCTGGCGGCGCTTTGCCGTCAACGACTGCCTGAGCGGTGCGCGCAAGGTGCGCCGGTCGGCGTTGGACGGATTGCGCGCGGAAGAACTGGCGCTGAACCAGCAAGAACGCCAGCGCGACACCGCGGCGCGGCTCAAAGCGCTGGACGACAAGCAGCGCGCGGCCGAACCCAAGCCCTGAGTGGGCAGGTAGGTGAGGGAAGGGCTGACCGCCTCGGGCGTTCGTACTTAGCGGGGGCGCGTGGCCCCCAACCCCATCGGATCAGCGCAGTGGCGCGAAGGCAGAGCCCACCGGCGGCTTGTTGGCCGCGAGCGGTTCCACCTTGACGATGGCCAGCGCCAGGTTGTCGCCGCCGCCCATGGCGCGTGAACGGGCCTTTTCCACCAGGAATTCGCTGGCTTCGCGCGGCGGCAGCGAGTTCAGGACAGAGCCCAGTTCGTCGTCGGTGAAGTAGTGCCACAGCCCGTCCGAGCAGGCCAGCAGCGAATCGCCGATCTGCAGCTGGGGGATGTAGTGCGATTCGATCTCGGGTTCGCCCTCGGTGCCCAGGCAGCCCAGCAGCACGTTGGACTTGGGGTGCACCATGGCTTCTTCGTCGGTCAGCTCGCCCTGGTCGACCAGCGCCTGCACATAGGACTGGTCCTTGGTGCGGCGCACCAGCGTGGCGCCGCGGAAGTGGTACAGGCGCGAATCGCCGGTGTGCACCCAGTGGCATTCACCACCGGGGTTGATCAGGAAAGCCGCCATGGTGCTGTGCGGCTCCTGCTCGGCGGCGATGGCGGTCAGCTTGATGACCAGGTGCGATTCCTGACCGATCTGGCGCAGCGCGGAGGTGCCGTCTTCGCTGTCGGGCGCGTAGCGCTCGAACAGCTGGCGCGAGGTCAGCAGCACCTGGTCCGACGCCTTGCGGCCGCCGGTGCGCCCGCCCATGCCGTCGGCCACTACGCCCATCACACAACCCGTCACGCGGGGGTGGGCAAACAGGCCCACCTGGTCCTGCTGGTATTCGCGGTCTCCCTTGTGGATGCCGGTGGCAGCGCTCAGTCGATATCCCTTGTCCATTTTTTATGTTGCCCGGTCAGGCGTGTGCGGCAAACCCCTATTATTGATGCAATGGTGAGGGTGCTGTTGCAAACCCTGCATCTTGATACGCATGCCGACGTTTATTGTCCTCACTTGTCCGCATTTGACCGCTTTTTACCCGGTCGACGGCGCGGCTAAAGCCCGAGGCGCTGCACCACGCGGCGCCACAACCGCCTCCCGCAGATGACCGATCTGACCCAAGCCGTCCAGGCCGCCTTTGCCCCGGGCGGCACGCTGGCCTGCACCGCCGCGGGCTTTCGCGAACGCGACGGCCAGACCCAGCTGGCCCTGGCGATCGCCCACACGGTGGAGCAGGGCGGCGAACTGGTCGCCGAGGCCGCCACCGGTGTCGGCAAGACCTTTGCCTACCTGGTGCCGGCGCTGCTCTCGGGCGAACGCGTGCTGCTGTCCACAGCGACCAAGGCGCTGCAGGACCAGCTGTTCTCGCGCGACTTGCCGCAGCTGGCCGCTGCCTTGGGCGTGCCCGTGCGCATGGCCTTGCTGAAAGGGCGTGGCAGCTACCTGTGCCGCCACCGGCTGGCCTTTGCCGAAAGCGCCCTGGGCTCGCACGAACTGGGGCTGCGCATGGCGCTGGGCAGGGTCGCGCATTGGGCGCAGGGCACGCGCACGGGCGATCTGGGTGAGATGCCGGGGCTGGACGAGTGCTCGCCGATCATCCCCTTGGTCACGTCCACACGCGAGAACTGCCTGGGCGGCGAGTGTCCGCAGTTTCGCCAGTGCCACGTCAACCAGGCACGGCGCGAGGCCCTGACGGCCGACGTCGTCGTCATCAACCACCACCTGTTCTTTGCCGACATGGCGGTGCGCGAATCCGGCATGGCCGAGCTGTTGCCGACCGTGCGCGTGGTGGTGTTTGACGAGGCGCACCAGCTGAATGAAACCGGCGTGCAATTCCTCGGCCGGAACCTGGCGACGGGCCAATTGCTTGACTTCGCGCGCGACCTGCTGGCCGCCGGGGTGCAGCACGCACGCGGGCTGGCCGACTGGCTGGTGCTGGCCGGCGACGTGGAACGCGCCGCGCGCGATTTGCGCCTGGCAGCCGGGCCGCCCAAGTCGGCGCAGCGCCTGCGCTGGACCGTGCGCGAGCCCGACGGCGTCGATCCCGCCGCGTGGGCACTGGCCATGGGCACGCTCGCGCAGGCGCTCGGCCGGGCCGGGCAAGCGCTGGGGCGCTTGGCCGAGGCCGCCCCCGACCTGGCGCGCCTGCACGAACGGGCGGTGGAATTGGGTGAGCGGGTGGCGCGTTTCGGCGCCCCGGCCGAATCTGGCTTCGTCCGCTGGCTGGACGTGGCCGCGGGCCTGCGGCTGATCGAATCGCCGCTGGACATCGCCGACACCGTGCAGACCAAGCTGCTGGCCCAGCCGGCCGAAGGCGGTCGGCCGCGCGCCTGGGTCTTCGTGTCCGCCACGCTGGGCGCAGACGAGCGCCTGAGCTGGTTCACCGGGCCCTGTGGCCTGCAGGACGCTGAGGTGCTGCAGATCGGTAGCCCCTTCGACTACGCGCGCCAGGCTGCGTTGTACGTGCCCGAAGGCATCGCCCGCCCGGCCGACGCGCGCCACAGCGGGGACGTGGCCGCGCTGACCGGCGACATCGCCGCGCGCCTGGGCGGCCGCACCCTGGTGCTGACCACGACCTTGCGTGCCCTGCGCGCCATTGGCGAACAGCTGGCCGCGCGCTTTGCCGAGCGGCGCGGGCTCGAGGTGCTGGTGCAGGGCGCGCTGCCCAAGCGCGCGTTGATGGAGCGCTTTCGCGCCGCGGCGGACGACCCGCTGGGGCGCGGTTGTGTGCTGGTTGGCTCGGCCTCGTTCTGGGAAGGCGTGGACATGCCGGGCGACGCGCTGCAGTGCGTGGTGATCGACAAACTGCCCTTTCCGCCGCCGGGCGACCCGCTGGTCGAGGCGCGCTGCCAGCAGCTGGAAGCCGAGGGCCGCAGCGCCTTCGCCGACTATTCGGTGCCCGCCGCGGCGGTCGCGCTGAAACAGGGCGCGGGCCGCCTGATCCGGCGCGAGACCGACGCCGGTCTGCTGGTGATCTGCGACACGCGCTTAGCGACCATGGGCTACGGCCGGCGCCTGCTGGCCGCGCTGCCGCCCATGCCGCGGCTGGCCGACCGCGGCGAATTGGCGCAACGGCTGGAGCGCCTGGCCGCGCGCAGCGCACCGCAGGCGGCGGCCACCGCGGTCGATGATTTGAAGTGAAATCGGCCCCTGGCCCTAGAGCCGCTTGCGCGGGCAGCTATCGTTTTGGTTGCAAGTGCGACGGAACGATCAAACGGGGAGCGCAACCCGCCTGAATGTCTCGGGGTAATCGAGTACGAGGCCGAAGGGGTCGATCTCAAGCTCGGCGGTGAAGGCCCGGAACAGGCCTTCGTACCGGTAACGTTGGTCGGGCACCAGGCAGGTGTAGCGCTGTTCGGCCCGCAGTGGCAGAAAGTCACCGTCTATCTGGTCCGGCAGCGGTACATACGCGGCCGCGATCTCGCGGCGCTCGTTCCGCGCGAGCTTCAGCCGCTGGATGGGCAGCATGTTGGTGGCCGGCGTGATGCCAATGTCGACGTCCATGCAGCCGCGCAGCGCCGGCAGGGGACGATTGGCGATGGCGTCGTGCCATTGCCCCTCGCCGTCCGATTCGACGTGCAGGCGCGGGCCGTCTACGTAATGAAGCCGGACCTCGCGTGTGCACAAGGCTGCGTCGGTTCGCACGAAATAGTGGCCGCCATACAGCCCCTGGCGCGTGCCGGCCACCGCGCCTTCCAGGCGCATGCCGCCTTCGTCGCGCTGGTAGACGCAATGCTCGAGGCCTTGGCCATGCCAATCTTGCCAGCGCGCTACACCCCGTTTCAGGGCATGGAAAGAGTTCTCTTCAGATCAGGCTGCAGCCATTACGCAGCAAGCGCGGGCAGCTATGAATCAGAGAGCGGGCGCGGACGCCATGCTTACCACAACTGCCACCAGGGCTTGGAATTGGCGCGGAAGCCCTTGGCCACGAACTCGCTGTTCGGGTAGTTCTTGTCCAGTACGCGTTTGGCGTCGTCGCGCAGCTCGGCCATGCCCAGCTTGTCGTAGCCCTGCACCAGGATGTACAGGGCCTCTTCCAGCGCCGGGGCGTCGCGGTAGTCGGTCAGCGCTTGCTGGGCGCGGCTGACGGCGGCCACGTAGGCGCCGCGCGAATAGTAGTAACGCGCCACGTGCACTTCGTACTGCGCCAGCGCGTTCACCGTGTAGCGCATGCGGGCGCGGGCGTCCGGGGCGTAGCGCGAATCAGGGAAGCGCGTGACCAGCTCGTTGAACGACTCGAACGCTTCCTTGGCGGCGCGCTGGTCGCGCTCGGACAGGTCCTGGCGCGACAGGAAGGAGAACAACCCCAACTCGTCGTTGAAGTTGATCACGCCCTTCATGTACAGCGCGTAGTCCACCGCGGGGCTGGACGGGTGCAGCTTCATGAAGCGGTCCAGCGTGGCGATGGCTTCGGCCTTCTGGCCGTCCTTGAACTGGGCGTAGGCCTTGTCCAGCTGCGCCTGCTGCGCCAGCGTGGTGCCGGCGGCGCGGCCTTCCAGCGATTCGTACAGCGGAATCGCCTTGTCAAAGCTGCCGGAATTGAGTTCGTCCTTGGCCTCCGCGTGGATGCGGTTGGGGCTCCAGCCGGCGGTCTTGTCCACGGGCTTCGATGAACAGGCCGACAGCAGTGCGGCCAGCACCAGAACGCCCGTGCCAGCGGCCGATAATCGGTGTCGACGCATCAGCGGTAATCCTCTTGAATCAAGCTCCTGCCATTATATCGGGCACCCCCCAGCCGGACCCGCACGCCGACCACGGCCCGGACGGCGACGACGAACCCGCCAGCGGCGAGGTCGAACGCCGCAGCTTCACCCTGGCTGCCACGCACCATGGCGAACGGCTGGACCGCGCCCTGGTCGCCCTGGTGCCGGAGTTTTCCCGCAGCTACCTCAGCCAGCTGATCGAGGACGGCGCCTTGACCGTGGGCGGCGCGCCGGTCACCAAGCCGGCGCGCAAGGTCAAGGCGGGCGAAGTGCTGACGCTGGAGCTGCGCCCCACGCCGATGAGCCAGGCCTTTGTGCCCCAGGACATCGCGCTGGACGTGGTGTATGAGGACGAGCATCTGGCCGTCATCCACAAGCCGGCCGGCATGGTGGTGCACCCGGCGGCGGGCAACTGGAGCGGCACGCTGTTGAACGCCTTGTTGGGGCGCGACCCCCGCGCCGCCCAGCTGCCGCGCGCCGGCATCGTGCACCGGCTGGACAAGGACACCAGCGGCCTGCTGGTGGTCGCGCGCTCGCGCCCCGCCATGGACGCGCTGGTCGCCGCCATCGCCGCGCGCGAGGTCCACCGCGAATACCTGGCGCTGGCGCACCACGCCTGGGGCACGGCCGAGCGGCGCGAAGTCGACGCCGCCATCGGCCGCGACGCCCGCAACCGCTTGCGCATGGCCGTGGTCGACCCGCAGCGCCAGCCCGGCAAGCCGGCGCAGACGGCGTTCGAGCTGTTACAGAACGCCGAGGGCGGCTGCCTGCTGCGCTGCCTGCTGCGCACCGGGCGCACGCACCAGATCCGCGTGCACGCCGCCCACATCCACCACCCGCTGGTCGGCGACACGCTGTACGGCGGTGCGGCGGCCGCGGGCATGCAGCGCCAAGCCCTGCACGCGCGGCGCCTGGCGTTCACCCACCCAATCACCGGCCAGGCGCTGGATTTCCGGGCACCGCTGCCGGCCGACTTCCAAGCGGCGCTGGGCGAGTGGGGCCTTACAATCCCTGCAGACGACAGCGCGGCCCCCGGCACGGCGGATTCGCCGCCCGGCGCCCCGGCCCGCTGACCGTGACCCAGCCATGTCGCCGCAGCCTGTTGCCTTGCCTGTGCTGCCCTTGTTATTGAGCGCCTTGTGCCACCCGGCGGCCCCCGCCAGGTTCTGGCCGTGCCGCTGGCGCGCCAGCAAGACGCCACCCGTTGCCCATTCGAGTACGCCACCGTGAATTCAACGGACGCCAAGCGCATTCTTGAAACCGCGCTGATCTGCGCCACCCAGCCGATGCCGGTACGCGACATGCGTGTGCTGTTCGCCGAGGAGGTGGGCGCCGACACGTTGAAATCGCTGCTGCAGGAGCTGCAGGACGACTGGACGCCGCGCGGGGTCGAACTGGTGCAGGTCGCCAGCGGCTGGCGTTTTCAAAGCCGGCCCGAGATGCGCGAGTACCTCGACCGCCTGCACCCCGAAAAACCGCCCAAGTACACCCGCGCGACGCTGGAAACACTGGCCATCATTGCCTACCGCCAGCCCGTCACGCGCGGCGACATGGAAGACATCCGCGGCGTGACCATCAACTCGCTGTTGCTCAAACAGCTGGAAGACCGCGGCTGGGTCGAAGTCATCGGCCACCGCGAAACCGTCGGCCGCCCCGGCCTGTACGCCACCACGCGCCAGTTTCTGGACGATCTGGGTCTGGAGTCGCTCGACCAGCTGCCGATGCTGGAAGCGCCGACCGAGGAAGTCGCCAGCATGTTCGAGGCGCTGGCCGGTGGCGAGTTGGGCGAGGCCGCGCCGGCCGACGCCGCCGCACCCGCCGAGGGGCAGGGCGCAGACGCCGCGCCCGCCGCGGACAGCGAGGCGCCCGCGCCCCAGCAGGACAGCGCCAACGGCTTGGCGCCAGCGCCGGACGCGGTGGTTGAGATGGCGCCGCCCGGTGAGGACGCTCAGGCCGACGCCACCGCACAGGCCGATCAGCGACCTGACGCCGCCGCTGGGTCGCCCGCACCCGCGCCCGAGGACCCAACCGCAGCCGACGCACACACGGATTCGTCGCCGGCCGAGCCGCACGGCGCGACGCTAGTCGAACCCGACGACGCAGCGCTGACCCCCGTCGCCGCCAATCCCACCACCGAGCCAGAGCTTGACGCCCCCGCCGATTCGCTGACGCACCCCGCGCCCGACGCGCCGCCAGCGCCAGCCCAAGAACACGCGCCTGCCGACCCCGCGGCGCAAGCGGATGCCGCCGCAGCACCTGCCGACCCGGACGCGCCCGACGCGCCCCCCACGAACGATTCGACCCCGTCATGAAC
>JAEZWW010000098.1 GCA_023442945.1 Pseudomonadota bacterium
CCCCAGGTGGGCCAGCACCAGGCACTGACCACGGACACAAGGCCAGCCCTGTCTGCAGGCGCTTGGGGGCCATACGATCGCTGGACGCTTCACTTTTTGCAGCTTCTCGCGCAAACAGTTCTAGGGCTATCGGCCGATTTCGCCCTGAATCTACCTACCGAAGCGGGCAACGCCGAGCCCGCCGCGCGTCGCGCCTGGCGGCTATCATGGACCGCGCGGACCACGCCGCCGGCGTCGGCCGCGATGGTTGGCCCCCCTCACCCGTCTCCATGGATTTTCGGACTCCGCCCCTCCCCTCCTCCGCCGGGACCGGTTCGCGCCTGGCCGCGGCGCTGGTCGGCCTGTGGCTGGGCACCTTGGCGCCGCTGGCGTGGGCGCAGCCGCTGTGGATGGACGCCACCGGCCGCCCCAGCGCGGCCGCGCGCACGGCGGTGCAGTGGCTCAGCGCGTCAGACAAGGACGGTCTGCGCCCCGCCGACTACGGCGCCGCGGCCCTCGCCAAGGCGCTGGCGGCCGCGCAAGCCCAGGCGCCGAGCGCGGACGAAGCGGCCCGGCTGGACACCCAGTTGACCGACGCCGTCGACCGCTACCTCCAGCACCTGCGCTTTGGCCGCATCGACGCCCGCCGCCAGCTGAACGCGCACTACGACAGCCCCACGGCACCTGCGCCCGACCTGCCGCGGCGGCTGCGCGACGCCGTGGCGCACGGCACGCCCGAGGACGCCCGGCGCGTCGCCACGCCGCCCTGGCCGCAGTATGCGCCCTTGCTAGGCGCGCTGGCCAAGTACCTGGCGCTGGGCGAGCCGGCGGCCTGGCAGCAGAAGCTGGGTACGCCGCCCGGCGGCAAGCTGCAGCCTGGCCAGCGCTGGAATGGGCTGCCGACGCTGGCTGCGCGCCTGAAAGCGCTGGGCGATCTGGCCGAGGGCACGGCAGCGGCGCCCGCGTCGTACGACGCCACGCTGCAGGCCGCCGTCAAGGCGTTTCAAAAGCGCCATGGCCTGGACGGCGACGGCGTGATCGGCAAGACGACGATCGACGCGCTGGACGTGCCGCCCGCCGCCCGCGCACGCCAGATCGCGCTGGCGCTGGAGCGCCTGCGGCTGACGCCGCTGCCGTCGGCCGCGCGCTTCATCACCGTCAACATCCCGGAATTCGAGCTGCGCGCCTTCTCGCAGGACGCGCCGGCGGCGGCCGACGCCCAACCGCCGGCCGTGCGCCAGGACTTTGCGATGAAGGTCATCGTCGGCAAGGCGCTGGACACGCGCACGCCGCTGTTCGACGAGGACATGCGCTGGATCGAATTCAGCCCGTACTGGAACATCCCCGCCTCCATCGCCCGCAAGGAAACGGTGCCCAAGCTGCGCGCCAACCCCGGTTACCTGGCGGCGCAGGGCATGGAATTCGTCGGCCCCAGCGGCACCAGCACGGCGGTGACGCCGCAGGCGCTGGACGCCGTGCTGGCCGGCCAGCTGCGCATCCGCCAGCGCCCGGGCCCGCGCAACGCGCTGGGCAACGTCAAGTTCATGCTGCCCAACGACCAGGCGATCTACCTGCACGACACCAACGTGCCCAGCCTGTTCGCGCGCACGCGGCGCGACTTCAGCCACGGCTGCATCCGGGTGGAAAAGCCGGTGTCGCTGGCGCAGTGGCTGCTGCAGGACCAGCCGGACTGGACCGAGTCGCGCATCCAGCAGGCCATGCACCAGCCGCGCCCGCGCACCGCCAACCTGAGCGAGCACGTGCCGGTGCTGATCGTCTACCGCACCGCCGTCGCCCTGCCCGATGGCCAGGTCGGCTTCGTGCCCGACCTGTACGGGCTGGACGCCCAGTTGGAACGCGCCCTGGCCGCACCGCGTCTGCCACCGGCCAAGGTCGCTCCCGCCGGCGCTGCCGCCACCGGCGCGGCCAGCGCTGCATCCGCCCCCGCCGCACCGGCGCGTGTCACACCCGCATCGGGCGCCTTGCCGGCGGTGCCCGCCGCCCCCGCGTCGGCCGCGAGCCGCTAGGGCGGCCGTTGCACTTTTCCGCTGGCACTGCAAAGCTGATAGCTGCACAATGAGCCCCGCCGCCCGCCAACCCGTGTTTTTGTCGCCCTGATTTCGTCACGCCATGAAGAACCCGCACCGCCGCCTGTTCCTGGGGCGCAGCCTGGGGGCTGCGCAGATCGCCGCCGCAGCCGTCCTGGTCCCTGGTGCCGGACGCGCCCTGGCCGCCGCGCCGGCAGCCGCCTTTGACGCGCGCCAGCTCGCCTTCAACCACCTGCACACGCACGAGCGCATCGCGCTGGTTTATGCCAACGGCAACGATTTCGTGCCGCCGGCGCTGACCAGCCTGAACCACTTTCTGCGCGACCACTACAGCGGCGATGTCGGCGTGATCGACCCCGCGCTGTTCAACCTGCTGCACGCCGTGCGGCGCGAGTTGGGCACCGCGCAGCCGTTCGACGTCATCTCCGGCTACCGCAGCCCGCACACCAACGAAACCCTGCGCACCACCCGCGGTGGCGGCGTGGCCAAGCGCAGCCTGCACATGGACGGCAAGGCGATCGACGTGCGCCTGCCCGGCGTGGCGCTGACCGACCTGCGCGACGCCGCCATCGGCCTGAAGCTGGGCGGCGTGGGCTATTACGCGCAAGACAACTTCGTGCACATCGACACCGGCCGCGTGCGCAGCTGGGGCTGACGCGCGGCGCGGGCACCGGCGCCCGGGCGCGGGGGGCAAAAGCGCGCGTCCGAGGAACGGATTTGCGGGGTAGAGGCTTCGTCACAATCACCGGTCACAGCATTCGCCCCCGGTCACCCGCCAGCCCCGCGATACCGGCACAGCCCCTTTCACCTCGGCCTGTCCGCCCAAGCCCCACCACCACGCCCATGTCCGACACCCCCACCCTGCCCGACGCCAGCCTTCCCCTTTCCGCCGCCTGCCACTGCGGCGCGGTGCGCTTCACCGTCTTGCTGGACGGCGGCTGGGCGGCGGCGCGGCGCTGCAACTGTTCGTACTGCCGCATGCGCGGCGCGGTGGCGCTGTCGGCGCGGCTGGCCGATATCACGGTGCTGCAGGGACAGGACATGTTGACGCGCTACCAATTCAACACCGGTCAGGCGCAGCACTTCTTCTGTTCGCGCTGCGGCATCTACACCTTCCACCAGCGCCGCTCGCGGCCCGATCAGTACGGCGTGAATGCCGCCTGCATCGACGGCGTCAGCCCGTTCGACTTTGCCGACGTGGCGGTGATGGAAGGCCGCACGCACCCGCGCGACCGCACGGACGGCGGCACCGGCCCGCGCATCGCCGGCTGGCTGCACTACCGCGACGGCGAAGCACCCGACGCGCTTTGATGCGCTTGGCCGGACCACTTGGGTGCGCCGATAGGCTCTGATTTGGATAGCTGGCTGCGCAGGTGGTTGTAGGCTGGCGGCCGATTTAACCGGAAGATCAGCCAGCGCCCATTTACGCTTCGTTTTCGATAGCTGCTTGCGCAGGTGGCCGTAGGGCCAGCGCCTTATTTGATGGGTAAATCCAACGCCCGCAACACCCCCTGCGCCGCGCGCACGCCGCTGGCCAGGCAGGCGGTCAGCAGGTAGCCGCCCGTGGGCGCTTCCCAGTCCAGCATTTCGCCCGCGCAGAAGATGCCGGGGCGCGCGCGCAGCTCCAGGTCGGGCGTCAGCGCGGCCAGGCGCACGCCGCCGGCGGTGCTGATCGCCTCGGCCATCGGGCGCGGCGCGCGCAGGGTGATCGGCAACGATTGCAGGGCGGCGGCCAGCGCGGCCGGGTCCTTCAACTGCACGGGCGTCAGCAGCTCGTGCAGCAGCGCGGTGTGCACCGGCTGCAGGCCCAGCCGGCTCTTCAAATGCGACGACAGGCTGCGGCTGCCGCGCGGGTGCGTGACGGCAGCCAGCACCTCGGCCGCCGTGCGCGCGGGCAGCAGGTTGAGCTGGAACCTGGCGTGGCCGTGGCGCGCGATTTCGTCCCGCAGCAGCGCGCTGGCGGCGTAAACCAAGCTGCCTTCCACGCCGGTGGCGGTCAGCACGCATTCGCCGCGGCGCGTGAAGCGGCGGCCCTGGCTGTCGCTGAAATCGATCGCCACGTTTTTCAGCGGCTGGCCGGCGAAGCGTTCGGCGAAGTACGGGGTCCAGCCGGTGGCGGCGGTGGCGGATTCGGCGGCACCGGATTCGGCGGCGCTGTCCGTCGCCGCGCGGCCCGCCACGTCAAAGCCGCAGTTGGCCGCCTGCAGCGGCGCCAGGTCCACGCCCGCGTCGGCCAGCCAGGGCAGCCAGGCGCCGTCAGAACCCAGGCGCGGCCAGCTGCCGCCGCCCAGCGCCAGCACGGCGATGCGGGGCGCGATGACGCGGTTGCCGGCCGGTGTTTTCAAAAGAAATTGGCCTGTGGCCCTAGAACCATCTGCGCGACCAGCTACGCTATCAATAGCATTCTGCGCGCCTGCCGGCGCCCAGCCGACCCAGCGGTGTCGCATATGAAAGCGCACCGGCGCCGCGCCGGACGGGGAAGCGGAGGCGGCCCCGGACGCCGCGGGCTGGCGCAGCCGATGCAGCCAGGCGCGCAGCAGCGGCGCGGCCTTCATCTCGGTCGGGAAGACGCGGCCGGACGTGCCGACGAAGGTGTCCACGCCCAGCCCCGCCGCCCAGTCGCGCGTGGCCTGCGGGCCAAAATCGCGCAGCCAGTCCGCCACGGCATCGGCCTGCTCGCCGTAGCGCGTGACGAAGGCGTCCAGCGGCTCGGAATGCGTCAGGTTGAGGCCGCCGCGCCCGGCCAGCAGGAACTTGCGGCCGACCGAAGGCATGGCGTCGAACACGTCGACGGCGACGCCGGCGCGGCCCAGCACCTCGGCCGCCATCAGGCCGGCGGGGCCAGCGCCGATGACGGCGACGGTGGGGCTCAGCGGGTCGAGCGGCGTGGGGGACAAGGTGGACGCGGACATGGCGGGCGCAGAGGACATGCCCGCATTGTCGGTGCGCGGGGCAGCCTGGTCGGCGCGGCCGCAGATCAGCGTGTCAGCCCCCGCCCACGCGCTGCACCAGCGACGCGATGAAGAAGTCCAGTACGCCGTGCAGCGTGGCCGGCGCGTCGGCCTGGGGCAGCTGCCATTCGGGGAAGTGGCCGTCCGCCGCCATGCGCGCCAGGCCGTAGACCATGGCGCGCGAGGCGACCAGGGCGCGTTCGCGCTCGGCGGCGCTGGCGTGCGTGCCCAGCGCTTCGTCGAGCAAGCTGCGCATTTGGCGACGCAGGCCTTCGTTGGCTGCGGCGGTGGCGGGCGAACCGCCACCGTCCAGCTGCGTGCGGTCGCTGATGACGCGGAAATGCGTGGGGTAGGCGCTGGCCCAGTCCAGGTAGGCGTGGCCGATGGCGGCCAGGCGCTGCAGCGGAGGCTGGCCCGCGGCGGCGGCCAGGGCTTGGGCGGCGCTGGCGGCCAGGCGCTCGGTCGCCTGTTCGGCCACCGCCGTCAGCAGCGCCGCGCGCGACGCGAAGTGGCGGAACGGCGCGCCGGGCGACACACCGGCGCGCTTGGCGGTTTCGCGCACGCTGAGCTGCTCCACGCCCTGCTCGTCAATGATGGCGACGGCCGCTTCGATCAGCGCTTCGCGCAGGTTGCCGTGGTGGTAGGGGCGCGGCGCGGGGGCCGCAGC
>JAEZWW010000101.1 GCA_023442945.1 Pseudomonadota bacterium
GGCACCGAAGGATGCCCGCGCTTCGTGCTCTGACTCGCTGCAGTTGGTTGAGCGGCGCTGCGCAGCAGCAAAGCGAGTTCTGCAGCGCCACCGCCCGGTCGAGCATCGCAGGTTGCCCCATCGCAACGCGATGGGGACACGGCCAGTGGGGTCGCCTTCTTTTGCCTTCTTTTCTTGGCGAGTCAAGAAAAGAAGGGGCGCCGCCGGGCGCACATCCCGGCCTCCCAACGCCAACTAATCACTGAAGCAAAAACGAGCGCGCAACGGACAAATCACTACAAATTCAATAGCTTCCCGCGCAGACAGCAGTAGCGCCAATGCCCAAAAAAGCCCCTCAAACCACCCGCCGCAACCAATGCGCGTGCACCGCCCCCGCTTTCAAATGCCGCTTCACGGTCAAACCGAGTTCCTGCAATTCGCCGTCCGCCCAAGCCCGCGGCGCCTCCAAATACACGTGCCCGTCCGCCGCCACCGCCCGCGCCGCCGCGCGGACGGCGGGCGCGAACACCTCACTGTCAAACGGCGGATCCAGCAGCACCAGGTCAACGCTGCCCGGCGCCAGTTGCTGCAAGGCGGCCAGCCCGTCGCCGCGCTGCACCCGCACCGCCTTGGCGTCCAGCTGCATGCGTGCGGCGTTCAGGGCGGCGACCAGCGCCGGGTCGCGCTCGACCATCAACACGTCGGGCGCGCCACGCGATGCCGCTTCAAAGCCCAGCGCGCCGCTGCCGGCGAAGGCGTCCACGCAGCGCCAACCGGACAAATCCTGCCCCAGCCAGTTGAACAGTGTCTCGCGCACGCGATCGGGCGTGGGCCGCAGGCCGGGTTGGTCGGCCACCGGCAGCAGGCGGCTGCGCCACTGGCCGCCGACGATGCGCACCTGGTGGCGGCCGCCAGCGGTGGGCCGGGCAGCGGCAGATGAGGGCGGGCCCGCTGCGCGGCGGGAGGCTGGGGAGGATCGGGCCATGATGGGCCTATTGTCATGCGACCAACCGTGACAACCGCCTGCTGTCAAGCGCTTAAACGGCTTGGGCCGCCAAGGCGACAGCCTTTACCGGTACCAGCTCACGATGTGCCTAGAATGATTTCGGGGTCAACCGGCCCCTTTAACAAGATCAGGAGACATTTTGATGACACCCACAGCTCGCCACTGGGCCTGGAGCCGCCACACCGCACTGGCTTCGGCCTTGGTCATGGGCCTCGTCGCTTGCGGAGGCGGAGACGACGATGACGACCACACCACCCCACCCCCACCGCAGCCGCCGCCAGCCGAAACCACCGCGCTGAACGCCGGCGCCGTGGCCTCGCCCGACCAGTTCGGTGCGCGCGCGGCCGAAGAGATCCTCAAAGCCGGCGGCAACGCGGTCGACGCGGGCGTGGCCACGGCCTTTGCCCTGGCCGTCAGCCTGCCCTCGGCCGGCAACATCGGCGGCGGCGGCTTTGCCACCATCTGGATGGACGGCAAGCCCTACTTCCTGGACTACCGCGAGATGGCGCCCGGCGCCGCCACGGCGACCATGTACCTGGACGCCAATGGCGAAATCGTCCCCGGCCTGAGCCTGAACGGCACCCTGGCCACGGGCGTGCCCGGCTCGGTCATGGGCATGTGGGAAGCGCACAAGAAATTCGGCAAGCTGACCTGGGCGCAGGTGATGGCACCGGCCATCGCGTACGCGCGCAACGGCTTCACCGCCTACAGCACGGCCGCGGCCAGCACCAACGCGGCGCACGCCAACTTCAACGACTACTTCGGCGGCAAGATGACCAAGGGCGAGCTGTTCAAGCAGCCCGAGCTGGCCGACACCCTGCAGCGCATCAGCGACAAGGGCGCTGACGAGTTCTACACCGGCCAGACCGCCGACCTGCTGGTCGCCGAGATGGAGCGCACCAAGGGCCTGATCACCAAGGCCGACCTGAAGAACTACAAGGCGATCTGGCGCGACCCGGTCGCCATCCCCTGGAACGGCCACACCATCTACACCGCGCCGCCCCCCAGCTCGGGCGGCTTCGGCATCGGCCAGCTGCTGAAGATGAAGCAGGTGCTGAGCGGCCAGTTCGCCAGCGCACCGCTGAATTCCGCGCAGTATGTGCACCTGACGGCCGAGATGGAAAAGCGCGTGTTTGCCGACCGTGCGCAGTACCTGGGCGACCCGGACTACTTCAAGATCCCGATGACGGAGCTGCTGTCCGACGCCTACATCGCGCGCCGCGCGGGCGAGGTCAACCCCGGCACGCCGACACCGCTGGCCGACGTCAAGCCGGGCCTGGGCCTGGACCCGCTGCCACCCAACACCACGGGTGAAAAGCCGGAGACAACGCACTTCTCGGTCGTCGACAAGTGGGGCAACGCCTTCGCCAACACCTACACGCTCAACGGCGGCTACGGCGCCAAGGTCGTGGTCAAGGGCGCGGGCTTCCTGCTCAACAACGAGATGGACGACTTCGCGGCCAAGCCGGGTGTGCCCAACCAGTTCGGCGTGGTCGGTGGTGACGTCAACGCCGTCGCCCCGGGCAAGCGCCCGCTGTCGTCGATGAGCCCCACCATCGCCGTGAAAGACGGCAAGCCTGCCCTGGTGCTGGGCACGCCGGGTGGCTCGCGCATCTTCACCGCGGTCTACCAGGTGCTGGTCGACGTGCTCGACTACAAGCTGCCGCTGGCACAGGCGCAGGCGCAAGGGCGCTTCCACCACCAACTGCTGCCCGACAACGTCATCTACTTCGAGAAGGAGCGCTTTGCCCCAGAAGTGGCGGACAACCTGACGGCGCGCGGCTGGAAAATGCAGGACGGCCTGGGCGGCGGCGGTGCCATCGAGGCGATCCAGGTCGTGGGCGACACCCCCATGCCCGTGTCCGACCCGCGCAACAGCAACGCGCTGTCGCTGACGATCCCGGCGGGCGCCAAAGCCGCCGCGGCCAAGGCGAAAGAGCCAGCCGAGGCGCTGTAAGGCGCGGGGCCACCCGTGCGGCGGGCCGGTGCAACGCCGGCCCGCGCCCGGCCCGCCGAGGGCCGGGCTCGTTCTGGCCAACGCCAGATTGACGGCGGTGGGGCGCACAGCGCCACCGCCTTTTCCCCCGATTCAACGAAAGCCTGATGAGCTGATCAGCGCGCGCAAAGGCGCAAGGCCGGCAGCGTGGGGATGTCGCTCTTGAATGCCGGCGCAGCATGCGGCCCGTGCAATGCCAGGCTGCGTCACGCAACACTACAAATTCAGTAGCTGCCCGCGCAAGTCCCTCTAGGTCCAGAGGCCGATTTCATTCAAAAACCAGCCTCCACCGATCAACGCCCACCCAACACCACCGTGACCATGCGGTCCGGCTGCAGCACGCGGGCGAAGGCGCGGCGCACGTCGTCCTTGGAGACGGCGGCGACCTTGTCGGTCCAGTGGTCCAGGTAGTCCAGCGGCAGCTTGTTCCAGGCGATGTTGGCCACGTTGTCCAGCAGCTTGCCGTTGCCGTCCAGGCGCAAGGGGAAGCCGCCGATCAGGTTGTCCTTGGCGGCTTTCAGCTCGGCGTCGGTCGGGCCTTGGGCGACGAAATCGGCGATGACCTGGCGCGTCAGCGCCAGCGCGTCATTGGCCTGGTCGGGCCGCGTCTGCAGACCGGCCACGAAGGCGCCGGCGTGCAGGCCGGGCGAGAAGCTGCTGGACACGCCATAAGTCAGGCCGCGCTTTTCGCGCACCTGGTCCATCAGGCGCGAGGTGAAGCCGCCGCCGCCCAGGATGTGGTTGCCGACCAGCAGCGCAAAGAAGTCCGGGTCGGTGCGCTTGTAGCCGGGCTGGCCGATCAGCACCTGGGCCTGGGCCGATTGGAAGGGGATGCGCTCTTCCTTGGCGGCCGTGAGCGGCGCCACTTCGGGCACCGCGGGCAGCGGCGCGCAGGCGGCGCCCTGCGGCAGACGGCTGAGCAGCTCTGTCACCAGCTGGTCGGCCTGCGCGCGGGTGACGGCACCAACCAGGCTGACTTTGGCGCGGCAGGGCAGGATGAAGTCGCGGTAGCGCGCGCGCATGTCGGCCACCGTGATGCGCTGCAGCGATTCGGGCGTCGTTTCGTACCCATACGGGTGCTGGCCGTACACCGCCTGGCTGAAGGCGCGCCCGGCGATGGTGCCGGGCCGTGTGCGCGATTCGCGGATGGCGGCGGTGAGGCGTTCGCGCTCGCGCTGCCACACGGCTTCGGGGAAGGACGGGTCGCCCAGCTCGCGCGCGGCCAGGCGCACGGACTTGGCCAGCAGGTCCGGCTCGGTCAGCGTGCGCAGCCGAAAGCTCATGCGGTCGGCACCGGCGCTGCCGCCGAAGGACGCGCCCAGATCGGCCCAGGCTTCGCCCAGCTGGTTTTCGTCCAGCGCGGGCTGGCCATTGCGGGCGGCCACGCCCATGCCGGCCACCAGCGCCGTCACGTCGGCCAGGCCGGCCTGCTGGGCCGGGTCGCGCCGGCTGCCGGCGTCAAAGTCCAATTCGACATCCAGCATCGGAATGGCGGCACTTTCGACCAGATACACCTGCGCGCCGCTGGGCTGCGTCCAGTGCTGGATGGGGATCGCAGCCCAGGCGGATGACAAGCCTAACAGGGCGCTGGCGCTAGTCAGTCCTGCGCAGGCAGCTATCTTTTTAAGAGTATTCATGGAACGCTTCGATCGGGACGGGCGGGCACGGCGTGGGGTGGACGGGGCGGACATCAACGCATGTCCCCCGTCGCAGGCGCCGCGCGCGGGCGCGGGGGCGCCGCCGGGTCGCGCGGCTGCGGCACCAGGGTGGCCACGGTCAGCTGGTCATCGCCAAAGTACTTCTTGGCCACCGCCTGCACCTGCGCCGCGGTGACGCTGCGCAGCCGCTGCGTCAACCGCACATCGGCGTCCAGCGGCAGGCCTTGCACCCACAACGCGCCGAGTTCTTGCGCCTGGCCCATGACGGAGTCGCGCTTGTAAACCTCGGACGCCACCCACTGCGTCTTGACGCGGGCGAGTTCGGCCTCGCTCACGCCGTCCTTGGCGACGCGGGCGACTTCGGCGCGCAACGCGGCCTCGACCTGCTCGGGCGTCTTGCCGGCAGACGGCACGCCGGTCAGCGTGAACAGCTGCGGGCCACGGCCAAACAAGCCATTGCTGGCGCCGGCCGAATCGGCCACGCGCTTGGGACCCTGGGTCAGCGCGCGGTCCAGCCGGGCGCCGCTGTAGCCGTCCAGCACGGCCGACAGCACTGTGAGCGCCAGCGCGTCGTCGTTGCTGGGCGACGCCTCCAGCGAATCCATCTGCGGCACCTTGAAGGCCAGCGCCACCACGGCCTGCTCGGCCGGCGCTTTCACCCACAGGCGGCGCACGCCTTTTTGCGCCGGTTCGGGCTGCGGCTTGCGCGCTGGCACGGCGCGCGCGGGCATGGCGCCGTAGGTCTTGCGCGCCAGCGCCAGCACGGCCTGCGGGTCGACGTCGCCGACCACCACCACGGCGGCGTTGGCGGGCGTGTACCAGTGCTGGTAGAAGTCGCGCGCGTCCTGCGCCTTCATGGCGTCCAGATCGCCCATCCAGCCGACCACGGGCTGGCGGTAGGGCGAGGCGACGAAGGTGTTCGCCATCAGTTGCTCATACATCTGCGCGCGCGGGTTGTCGTCGGTGCGCATGCGCCGCTCTTCCTTGATGACCTCGATCTCCTTGGCGAATTCGTCGTCGTTCCAGCGGTTGTGGGCGAAGCGGTTGGCCTCCAGCGCCATCACCTCGGCCAGGCGGTTGGCGGGCACCTGCTGGTAATACCCGGTGTAGTCGCGGTTGGTGAAGGCGTTTTCACGCCCGCCCAGTTCGGCCACGCGGCGCGAGAACTCGCCCGGCGCCAGGGTGTCCGTGCCCTTGAACATCATGTGTTCCAGCACGTGGGCGACGCCGGTCGTGCCGTTGTGCTCGTCCACCGAGCCGACCCGGACCCACAGCATGTGCACGGCCGTGGGCGCACGGCGGTCGGGCTTGACGATCAGCGTCAGGCCGTTGTCCAGGGTGAACTGCTGCACGCCTGCGGCGGAGGCGGCCGGGGCGCTGCCGGTCGCAGATGCGGCGGGCGCGGCACCGTCGGCCGCCGGCGATGCCGCACAACCGGCCAGCGCTGCGATCAGCGCGGCAGTGGCCAATGGCAGCGCAGCGCGCCGGAAAAACGGGGAAGTGGGAGAAAGGGTCACGCGGTGCATGGGCAAATGGAGTCGTGCAGCGCGAAGAACGTTCCCGCGCCGGCGGCGATAGCCGGGGCCCGGCCAACCGCGGGCATTGTGCGCCAGGCCACGCAGTGGCCATGTCGGCCAAAGGCGCGACCGGGCGGCGCAGCCGTCGCTCCAACGCGATACTTGGGCGATGCACACCACCGCAAACGCCGCGGACGCGGCGCTGGACCAGGCCACCGAAGCCATCTTGAACGCCCTGGCGCTGAACGGCCCCGCCCGCGCCGTGCAGGCCGTCCAGACGCGTCACCGGCTGAACTTGGTGCGCGCCTGGGGCTTGGCCGCTGGCGAACGCGTCCTGGAACTGGGCTGCGGCCAGGGCGACACCACGGCCGCACTGGCCTGGGCCGTGGGCCCGCGCGGCCAGGTGCTGGCGGTGGACCCGGCGCCACCGGACTTTGGCGCCCCCACAACGCTCGGCGATGCCACCGCGGCCCTGACAACGGCGTTGGCGACCGCGGACTGGAGCGCGCCAGTGAAGGTCGTGCTGGGCGAAGACGGGCTGCTGGACCCCCAGCGCTTTGCGCCCCAGAGCTTCGATCAGCTCGTGCTGAGCCACTGCGCCTGGTACTTCGCCAGCCAGGCGCAGTGGACAGCGCAGTTGCGCGTGGCGCGGACCTGGGCGCGGCGCCTGTGCCTGGCCGAGTGGGACCTCCAGGCCAGCGCGCCCAACCAATGGGCCCATGCATTGGCGGTGCTGCTGCAGGCACAGCAGGAGGCGGGGCGGCCGCAAGGTAAGGCGAATGTGCGCACGCTGATGACCGCGGACGACCTGCTGGCCAGCGTGCGCACTGCCGGTTGGCAGCGGATGGCGGTGCAGCGCGTGCCCAGCGCCCACCTGCAGGACGGCCAGTGGGAAGTCGCCCTGGCCGCCGACCCCGACGCGC
Organism: Pseudomonadota bacterium; assembly: GCA_023442945.1. Lineage (GTDB taxonomy): Bacteria > Pseudomonadota > Gammaproteobacteria > Burkholderiales > Burkholderiaceae_C > Ottowia. The sequence goes on from JAEZWW010000101.1 coordinate 7,080, forward strand.
AGGCCCGCGACGCGGACCTGCCCGAAAACCAGCGCCAGCTGCTGGCCTCACAGCGGGGCCTAATGCAGGCCCATGCGCAAGCGCACGGCACCGCGTCGCTGGACACGCTGGTCATCACGGCGGTGTGCTGAGCCGACGGGCGCAGCGCACCGCAGTCAGCGCGCGCGCCGCAACCGCAACGCGTTGAAGATGACGGATGCCGAACTCAGGCTCATCGCCAGCGCCGCGATCATGGGCGACAGCAGCCAGCCGGTGAACGGGTACAACACCCCTGCCGCGATCGGCACGCCAATGCCGTTGTAGATGAAGGCGAAGCCCAGGTTCTGCTTCATGTTGCGCACGGTGTCGACCGAGATTTTACGCGACGTCACGATGCCGCGCAGATCGCCCTTCACCAGCGTGATCTGGCCGCTGTTCATCGCCACGTCGGTCCCGGTGCCCATGGCGATGCCGACGTCGGCCTTGGCCAGCGCCGGGGCGTCGTTGATACCGTCGCCGGCCATGGCGACCACGTGGCCTTCGGCCTGAAGCCGCTCGACCAGCGCCAGCTTGTCGGCCGGTTTGACCTCGCCATGCACCTCGTCGATGCCCAGACGGGTGCTGACGGCCTTCGCGGTGGTCAGGCCGTCGCCGGTCGCCATCACGATGCGCAGCCCGCTGGCGTGCAGCGCCTGGATGGCCTCGGGCGTGCTGGGCTTGATCGGGTCGGTCACCGCCAGCAGGCCGGCAAAGCGACCCGCCACCGCCAGGAACATGACGCTGGCGCCCTCGCCGCGCAGGCGTTCGGCGTCGGCCTGCAAGGCGTCCATGTTCACGCCTTCCTGCGCCATCAGCGCGGTATTGCCCAGCGCCAGGCGCTGGCCTTCGACCGTGCCGCGCACGCCGATGCCGCTGCCGGACTCAAAGTCGTCTACGCGCGCCAGCGCCCAACCTTTCGCCCGCGCTGCGCTGACGATGGCGTCGGCCAGCGGGTGTTCGCTGCCCTGGTCCAGGCTGGCGGCCAGGCGCAGCACCTCGTCGGGCGTGAAGCCGGGCGCGGCGATGGCGGTGTCGAAGGCCGGGCGGCCTTCGGTCAGCGTGCCGGTCTTGTCGACGATCAAGGTGTCGACTTCGCGCATTTTCTCGATCACGCTGGCATCGCGGAACAGCACGCCTTGCGCGGCGGCGCGGCCGGTGGCGACCATCACCGACATCGGCGTGGCCAGCCCCAGCGCACACGGACAAGCGATGATCAGCACCGCCACGGCGTTGATCAGGCCGAAGACCCAACTTGGCTCAGGCCCCCACAGTCCCCAGACGAAGAAGGTGGCGATGGCGATGGCCACGACCACCAGCACGAAGCGGCCCGCCACCACGTCGGCCATGCGCTGCATCGGCGCTTTGGAACGCTGCGCGGTGGCGACCATTTGCACGATCTGCGCCAGCATGGTCTCGGCGCCGACCTTCTCGGACCGCATCACCAGCGCGCCGTTGGTGTTCAGCGTGCCGCCCATGACGGCGTCGCCCACGCGCTTGCTGACCGGCACCGGCTCGCCCGTCAGCATGGCCTCGTCCACGGCGCTGCTGCCTTCGGTGACCACGCCGTCCACCGGCACTTTCTCGCCCGGGCGCACGCGCAGCAGATCGCCCACGTGCACGTGGTTCAGCGGGACGTCTTCTTCGGTGCCGTCCGGCAGGATGCGCCGCGCCGTCTTGGGCGCCAGGCCCAGCAGCGACTTGATCGCCGACGAAGTCTGCGAGCGCGCCTTCAGCTCGAGGATCTGGCCCAGCATGGTCAGCGAGATGATGACCACCGCCGCTTCAAAGTACACCGCGACCCGCCCCATCGCCACGAAGGACGCGGGGAACCAGCCCGGCGCCACCGTGGCCACCACGCTGTAGACGAAGGCCGCCAACGTGCCCAGGGCGATCAGCGTCCACATGTTGGGGCTGCGGTGCACCACGGATTGCCAGCCACGCACGATGAAGGGCCAGCCGGTCCAGAACACCACCGGCAGCGACAGCACCAGTTCGACCCAGCTCTGCGTCGCCATGGAAAACCAGCCCAGCCGGTGGCCGAACATCGCCAGCACGGTGATGGCGATGGTCAAGGGCAGCGTCCACCAGAAGCGGCGTTGGAAGTCCTTCAGCTCGTGGTTGTCGTCCTCGTCCAGCGGAATGACCGGCTCCAGCGACATGCCGCAGATCGGACAGTTGCCGGGGTGGTCCTGCCGGATCTCGGGGTGCATGGGGCAGGTGTAGACGGTGCCGCCCGCCGGCGCCGAAGCCGGTGCAGGGACAGGCGCCTGTGGCGCAGGCGTGGCTGCGTGCCCATGATGGGCGTGGGCGGCGTGGGCGGCACTTGCGGTGTGGGCAACCGGCGTCTCGCCCTCGGGCACCAGGTGCATCTGGCAGATCGGGCAGCGGCCCGGGTGGTCCTGCCGCACCTCGGGGTGCATGGGGCAGACGTACACCGTGCCCTTTGTGGCTTGTTCGGGGCCGTTGGCGGCGTCGGGGTGGCGATGGTGGTCGTGGTGGGAATGGGGTGGCATGGCCCGGTCTCCTGCTGAAGTTCGGGTCATTGTTGACCTTGCCATCATGGGAAGGTCAAGCCCCGGCAAACCACCCCCCAGGAAACGCCCCCGCTGTTCGGCCCAGCCATGAAAAAACCCGCCACGGGGGCGGGTCGTTTCAGCGGACAGCGAACGGGTCAGCTGACTGCGGGGCCGGCCTGGCGGTAGGCCACGGGCGTTTCCGGCACCGGGTAGCCGGCCGCGCCGAAGGTGTCGACGATGGCCTTGTTGGTGTCGAAGTAGACCTGCCAGTAGTGGTCGGTGTGGGTGTAGGGGCGCACGCACAGCTTGGGGCCTTCGGGCGTGAATTCGAGGATCTCGATGTCCGGCGCCGGGTCGGCCGCCACGTTGGGAATGGCGGCGATGACGGGGCGCAGGCGCGCGATGGCATCGGACGGGTTGACGCTGTTGGCCACCTTGGCCACGCAGTCCACGCGGCGCACCGGCAGCGCGCTGTAGTTCTGGATGTTGTCGCCAAACACCTTGCCGTTGCCGACGATGGTGGTCACGTTGTCGGGCGTGACGATGGTGGTGCCGAACAGGCCCAGCTCTTTCACCGTGCCGGTCACGCCGCCGGCCTGGATGAAGTCGCCCACCTTGTAGGGGCGCAGCACCTGCATGAACACGCCAGCGGCAAAGTTGCCCAGCATGCCGCTCCAGGCCGCGCCGATGGCCAGGCCGGCGCCCGCCAGCAGGGCCGCGAACGAGGTGGTGCGCACGCCGAACAGGTCCAGGATGGCCAGGATCAGGACGATGTTCAGCACCACAGAGATGATGGATTTGAGGTAGTTGGCCAGCGTGGCGTCGATCTTGCCGCCGCGCTCGAACGCCTTGCCGATCAGGTTGACCGCCAGGTTGATCAGCCAGCGGCCGATGATCCAGGCGACGATGGCCGTCAGCAGCTTGATGGCGAAATCCACACCTTGTGTGGACAGAAATTGCCAGATGTCTTGGGTGTTCATGCGCTTCTCTCCAGGAGTCCCTTCCGTTGAATCGGCGCGACTGTGCCAGAGGGCGTGGGGGCGCAGTGCGCCGCGCACTGGCCGACGTGACTTCCGTCACGCGGGCGTCAGGCGCGCGAGACGGGCGGGCTTGACCGCGTCAGGCGCGCGCCAGCCCTGGCGGTGAGCACCCACGCCGCCCCAGCCCGCCAACGCGCGGCGCAGTCAGTCCCGTTGCGACACCAATTACTCTTTTTTTGATAGCTGCCAGCGCAGATGGCTGTAGGGCCAGAGGCCAATTTCCTTCACAGCCACGGCTTTCCACACGCCGCGCGGACCAAAACGCCCTTGCGCGACAATGCCCGCATGAGCACGACGTCCACCGCCACCCCCACCGCGACCGCCCCCGCCGCCACCGCCGAACCCCGCCTGACCAGCCTGTCGCACGGCGGCGGCTGCGGCTGCAAGATCGCACCGGGCGTGTTGTCCAGCATCCTGCGCGGCACCGGGGCGCTGCCCGTGCCGCCCGAGTTGCTGGTGGGCATCGAGACCTCGGACGACGCCGCCGTCTACCGCCTGAACGACGAGCAGGCGCTGGTCGCCACCACCGATTTCTTCATGCCCATCGTCGACGACCCGTTCGACTTTGGCCGCATCGCCGCCACCAACGCGCTGTCCGACGTGTACGCCATGGGCGGCCAGCCGATCATGGCGCTGGCCCTGGTCGGCATGCCGATCAACGTGCTGTCGGTGGGCACCATCGGCAAGATCCTGGAAGGCGGCGCCAGCGTCTGCCGCGCGGCGGGCATCCCCATCGCGGGCGGCCACACCATCGACTCGGTCGAAGCCATTTACGGCCTGGTCGCGCTGGGCCTGGTGCACCCGGACCGCATCAAGAAGAACAGCGGCGCGCAAGCGGGCGACGTGCTGGTGCTGGGCAAACCGCTGGGCGTGGGCATTTATTCCGCCGCGCTGAAAAAAGGCCAGCTGCCGGCCGAGGGCTACGCCCGCATGATCGAGAGCACCACGCGCCTGAACACGCCGGGCACGGCCCTCGCCGCCCTGCCCGGCGTGCACGCGCTGACCGACGTCACCGGCTTTGGCCTGGCCGGCCACGCGCTGGAACTGGCGCGCGGCGCCGGCGTCACCGCGCACATCGACTGGGCTGCCGTGCCCCTGCTGCCCGGCGCGCGCGCGCTGGCCATGCAAGGCACTGTCACCGGCGCCAGCGGCCGCAACTGGGCCGCGTACGGCCAAGACGTCGCCCTGCCCGCCGGCTTTGCCGAGGCCGAGCGCGCCCTGCTGACCGACCCGCAAACCAGCGGCGGCCTGCTGGTCGCCTGCACGCCCGACGCGGTCGACCAGGTGCTGGCCGCGTTCCGCCAGCAAGGCTTTGACGCCGCCGCCGTGGTCGGCCAGGTCGGCCCGCGCGGCGCGCAGCCGCTGCAGGTTGGGTGAGGCGGCGACGCGCGCTGTGCGTCTGAGCCGGGTGTGGCCCGCCGTCCACCTGATGTCGCCGCCCGCGTGACCCGCCGCGCCCGATCGCCTACCATGGCGCTGGCCCCGGCGCCAAGCTTGTCGAGCCTTGACGCGCTCCACCCCGGTGGGCGAGCCAGCTCGGGCCGTGGGGCATCCCCACGGTGTTTTCATCGCGTGACATCGCGGCGCGCGAACGCCATTCCTGACCAGGAACCCTGTTCGCGCCCAACCCGCTCGTTGGTCGTCGGGGCCACCTTCATCCTGTTTGCCCGCGTGGGCACTTGGGGCTGACGCATGTCCGCCCGCTTCGTCGCCCAAGCGCTGGCCATGGCTTTGCTGGCCGACGCGCGCAGCGGACCCGGCGCCCGCGCCTTACCGGCGCTGATCGCGCGTACCCGCCAATGCCTCGGCCTTTCCCCGCACGACGCCACCCAGCTGCCGGGCCCTCTGGACGCGCAACTGCGCCGGCTGGCCCGCTTGCCAGCGCGCGAATGGCAGCGCCTGGGGGTGGAAGACCTGGCGACCTGGCTGCAGCACGGCGTCTGGCGTCGGCAGGCAGGGTTGACTGCCACCCGGCTGCATGCAGACGGCAGCCTGACCGCGCCAGAAGAGTCCGCTTGGGACGACGGCGTCTGGTCCGACTTCGATAAGGGCTTGGACGACAACGTGGCGGGTGACGACGATGACGCAGCCGACGCCGCCCAGGCCACGCCCGACGTCACGGCGCCGTCGCCGGTCCAACTGGCGGCCGCCTTCGGCGCCTGGGCCGCGCGGGGCCCGGCCCATGTACCGCCCTGGCCGCAGGTGCGTCGCTGGTTGCTGCGCCCGGCCGAGGCGCCGCCCGCGCCCAACTGGTGGCAGGAGCGCACCGCGTTGGGCGATGCCGCGCCCGCGCGCTGGGCCACGGCCAACGACGTGGCGCAAGCACTGGGGCTCAGCCTGGACGACTTGCTGTGGCTGGCCCCCGCCCACGCGCATTGGCACGAACGGCCCGGGCACACGCTGCCGCCATCGCATTACCGCTTTCGCCTGCTGCCCAAGCGCAGCGGCGGCCTGCGCCTGCTGGAGATCGCGCAGCCGCGCCTGGCCGATGCGCAGCGGCGCCTGCTGGCGCTGGCCTTGAACCCCGTGCCCGTGCACGAGGCCGCCCACGGCTTTGTGCGTGGCCGCGGCGTCGCCAGCCACACGGCGCTGCACGCCGGGCAAGCCGTGGTGGCGCGCTTTGATTTGCGCGACTTCTTTACGCAGGTCCACGCCACGCGCGTGCAGGCGCTGTGGCGCGCGCTGGGTCACACCCGCGCCGTGGCTGATCTCCTGACAACCCTGACCACGGTGCGCACCCCAGCCGCGGTGCGCGAACGGCTGCTGGACGCAGTGCCTTGGAACGACCGCGCGCCTGCCACGCCGCAAATCACGCAACGCCGCCTGCGCGCCCAAGCCCTGGCGAGGCCGCACCTGCCGCAGGGCGCGCCCACGTCGCCCGCCATCGCCAACCTGTGCGCCTTCGGGCTGGATGTGCGCCTGGCGGCGCTGGCCGAGCGCTTTGGCGCGCGCTATTCGCGCTACGCCGACGATCTGGTCGTCTCTGGCCCGGCCGACGTGCGCCGCCAATGGCCGCGGCTGCGCGCCTGGGTGGGCGCCATCGTGCAGGACGAAGGCTTTGCCCTGCGCGCCGACAAGATGCGGTTGATGCCCGCCCACCAGCGCCAGCTGAGCACCGGCCTGGTGCTGAACACCCGCCCCAACCTGCCGCGGGACAGTTACGACCGGCTGAAGGCGCAACTGCACCGGCTGGGCCAAGCGCCCGCGGTGCCGGCCGCCGAGCGCGCCCGCGTGCTCGGCCAGCTGCAATGGGCATCCCAGTGGCTTGCGCCCAGCCGCAGCGCCAAACTGCGCGCGCTGTTCGACGCGATCCGCTTCATGGGTTGAGGCTGCCGGGCCGCCCGCGCAGGCGCGGCCACGGCCGTCACGGCGCGCTGCCTACAATGTTTGGCTACTCTCCGCCCGCCATGTTCAGTATTTTTCGTCGCAAGAAAGCCGCCGAGCCGGCGCCCCCGCCCGAAGTCAGCGCCCCATCGCCCACGCCGGTCACGCCGCCCGCCGCGCTCGTTGTCGCTGCACCCGCGCCTGTCGCTGCGCCCGCACCGGTGACGCCGTCGGCCCCCATCCCGGCGCCGCCAGCCTTTGCCGCGCCCGCGCCAGCCAGCCCCGCGCCCACGCCGGTGGCGCCCCCCAGCTGGGCCGGCACGCCCGCACCCGTGGTGGCACCGATACCCACGCCCGCGCGGGCCCCGGTCGGTTCCGGTTTTTCAGGTTGGGCGCCTGCCCCAGCCCCGGCCGCACCTGCGCCTGTATCAACCGCGCCCGCGCCGACCCCTGCCAGCGGGCCGGCGCCGACGGCTTTGGCGCCGAGTCCTGCGCCTGCCGCCCTCGCGCCGAGCCCCGTGCCAGCCGCGCCTGCGGTGCCAGCGTCTCCGCCCCTCACCGCAGCGCCGCCCGCCGCGCCAATCGAGGTCACTGCGGCCCCTGTGGCGCCCCCTGTTTCAGCGCCCGCACCGACGCCCCTCGCGGCGCCTGTGTCACCGGCCCCGGTGACGGCTGCGCCCGTCTTCACGGCGCCGGCGGTACCGGCCACGCCTCCTGTCCCCGCACCTGCGCCAACGGCAACGCCAGCGCCAGCTGTCCCAGCCACTCCCGCGCCGGTCGCGCCAACGCCTGTGGTGCCCGCGCCAGCTGAGCCTGCCCCGGTCGCGGCGCCACCGCCCCAACCCGCGCCCGGTCCTGTCGCCCCGCCACCCTTCGCCAAACCCAAAACCGCCGCCTCGCGGATGGCCGCCAGTACCATCGATGCTCCTGTTTTCGGAGCTGCCCGCGCTGATGGTTCTAGGGCCGCAGCCATGGAAGATCTGGAATCCGTGCCCTTGGCTGCCAGCACGGTGGCGGGCCGCTCAGGCTGGCTGGACCGGCTAAAGACAGGCCTGCGCAAGACCGGTAGCTCGATCACCACGGTGTTCACCGGCGCGCAGATCGACGACGCGCTTTACGAAGGCCTGGAGACCGCGCTGTTGATGGCCGACGCCGGCGTGCAAGCCACGGAATTCCTGCTGGCCGACCTGAAGCGCCGCGTGAAAGACACGCGCGCCACCGACGCGTCGCAGGTCAAGGCGCTGCTGCAGGACGCTATCGCCGACATGCTGGCGCCGCTCGAAAAACAACTTACCGTGGGCGTGTACCACCCGACGGTGATCATGGTCGCGGGCGTCAACGGCGCCGGCAAGACGACCAGCATCGGCAAGCTGACCAAGCACCTGGCCGACGCCGGCGCCACGGTCCTGCTGGCCGCGGCCGACACCTTCCGCGCCGCGGCGCGCGAGCAATTGGCCGTGTGGGCCGACCGCAACCAGGTGGAAATCATCAGCCAGCAGGGCGCCGACCCGTCGGCGGTCAGCTTTGACGCCGTGGCCGCCGGCCGCGCGCGCGACCTGGACGTGGTGCTGGTCGACACCGCCGGGCGCCTGCCGACGCAAAAACACCTGATGGAAGAGCTGACCAAGATCCGCCGCGTGGTGACCAAGGCCGACATCACCGCCCCGCACGAGGTGCTGCTGGTGATCGACGGCAACACCGGGCAGAACGCGCTGGCGCAGGTCAAGGCGTTTGACGATTCAGTGCAACTGACGGGCCTGGTCGTCACCAAGCTGGACGGCACGGCCAAAGGCGGCGTGCTGTGCGCCATCGCTCGCGAAAAGCCGGTGCCGGTGTACTTTGTCGGCGTGGGCGAAAGCCTGGAAGACCTGCAGACCTTCCGCGCGCGCGAATTCGCCCAGGCGCTGGTCGGCTGACCAGGGCGGCGACGCGCCTCGGCCGGGGCGTGGCCCGCGCCGACGCGTCCCACGCCTCCCAACCAGCCTACCGCGCCGGGTATTGGCCGGCCCCAACGCCTGCTGCAACGGATTGCAACGCCGAAACACAGCCACGCCCACTCGATACACTCGCACCATGACCGTGAATTCCTCCCGCAAGCATCTGGTCCTGGTGGGCGCAGGCCGCGCCAACCTCCATGTGCTCAAGGGCCTGGCCCGGCAGGGCTCGGGTGACATGAACGTCACCCTGGTGGCGCCGCACCCGTACTACATCGACTCGGCCATGCTGCCCGGCTACGTGGCCGGCGACTATGCGCTGGACGAAGTGCGCATCGCCCTGGACCCGCTGGTCGAGGCGAGCGGCGTCACCTTCGTGCCCGCGCACGTGCTGTCGCTGGACGCGGGCGGCCGGCGCATCCAGCTGTCCAGCGGCGACGCCCTGCCCTACGACGTGCTCTCGATCGACAGCGAACCCACGCTGGCGCGCGACGCGGTCGAAGAAGTCATGCCGGGCGCGCGCCGCAACGCCTTGTTCGTGCACCCGCACGAGGCTTTTGTCCACCTGTGGCCCCAGCTGCAAGCCTTGGCCAGCCAGCGTGCGCTGCAGGTAGCGGTGATCGGTGACGACCTGCCCGGCGTTGAAATGGCGATGGCCGTGGCCCACACCCTGGCCAGCCCGCACGGCAGCCGCGTGTCGCTGATCGCCGGCGAGGCGCCGCTGCTGGCCCACCAGCCGGCCAGCCTGCAGCGGCGCGTGCTGGCGCGCCTGAAGGCCATGAACATCACCGTCCTGCAGGACCGCTGCGTCGGCCTGGACGGCCAGGCCGTGCAACTGGCCAGTGGTGCCAGCCTGCTGTGCGACGCGCCCCTGCTGGCGCTGGAGGCCGGCACGCCGGGCTGGCTGCGCCAGGCGGGGCTGCAAGCCGACGAAGCGGGCGAACCTATCGTCAACGAACGCCTGCAGAGCGAAAGCCACCGCCAGGTCTTCATCGTCCCGCCCCGGGCGCCGGCGGAAGTTGGCCCGGTGCTGGAAGCCAACCTGCGCACCGCCATGGACGGCGGCAATTTCAAGAAGGCGCCGCTGGACGTCGCGCGCCTGCGCACCGTGGCCTGCGGCGACGGCCACGCCATCGCCGCCTGGGGTTTTCTGGCGCTGGAAGGCCGCGAAGTCTGGAATTGGAAGGACCGCCGCGACCGCCGCCAGCTGGCCGCGATGTTCTCGGCCTGAGGGCTGCGCCAGCGCCCTGGGGCTGGGCGCTCTTCCCGCACCTCGGCGCAGTTGGCGCATTTGCCGCATGCCGTCGGCGCCGCCTGACCGTCGCTGGCGCCGCGCAGGCTCGGGCTCAGGCGCACTTGGCCATCAGGGTGTCAACGCCGCGCCGCAGCGGCTATCCCCTTGGGTAAACCCTAGATTTCCCCCGGGATTCGCGCACTATACTGCCACTTAACGAGCACTTTAATTCATATTGGAGTGCGCGGTGAGCGTCGACACGGTGCGGCTCTCAGGGAAAGTCGGGGCATACGCGCCCCCATCCCTGCCGGACAATGTCGCCATTACTTGACACCTAAAGGAGTTTTGCATGACCCACCCCACCCGTGCGCTCAGCCGCCGCCTGATGCTGTCTCGCAGCGCTGCCGCGGTCGGGGCCAGCTCCGCAGGCCTGCTGCTGCCCGAAATCGTGCGTGCGCAGGGTCAGAAGATCAAGATCGGGTTCATGCTGCCCTACACCGGCACCTTCGCCCAGCTGGGCGTGGCCATCGAGAACGGCGTGCGCATGGCCATCAACGAAAAAGGCGGCAAGCTGGGTGGCCGTGAGATCGAGTGGGTCAAGGTCGACGACGAGTCCGAGCCATCCAAAGGCGTGGAAAACGCGCAAAAACTGGTCCAGCGCGACAAGGTGGACGTGCTGATCGGCACCGTGCACTCGGGTGTGCAGATGGGCATCCAGAAGGTGGCGCGCGACTCCGGCGTGCTGAACATCATCCCCAACGCTGGCGTGCACGCCGCCACACGTGGCCTGTGCGCGGTCAACGTGTTCCGCACCAGCTTCACCAACAGCCAACCCACCATGGCGATGGGCAAGCCCATGATGGACAAGGGCCTGAAGAAAGCCGTGTGGATCACCTGGAAATACGCGGCCGGTGACGAAGCCTACGAAGGCTTCAAGGAAAGCTACACCAAGGCCGGCGGCACCATCGTCAAAGAACTGGGCCTGCCCTTCCCCAACGTCGAATTCCAGGCGCTGCTGACCGAAATCGCCAGCCTGAAGCCCGACGCCGTGGCCTGCTTCTTTGCTGGCGCCGGCGCCGCCAAATTCATGCGCGACTACGCCGCAGCGGGCCTGCAAGGCAAGATCCCTCTCTGGGGCTCGGGCTTCCTGACCGAGGGCGTGCTGCAGGCCGCGGGCCCGGCTGCCGAAGGCGTCATGAGCACCATGCACTACGCCGACTCGCTCGACACGCCGCGCAACAAGCAGTTCCGCGACGCCTACGCCCAGCAGTTCAAGCTCCAGCCCGACGTGTATGCGGTGCAGGGTTACGACTCGGGCCAATTGCTGGTGCAGGGCCTGGCCGCCGTCAAGGGCGACATGTCGAACAAGCCCGCGCTGTACAAGGCGCTGGAATCCGCCGTGATCGACAGCCCGCGTGGCAAGTGGACCATGAGCAAGGCCCACAACCCGGTGCAGGACATCTACCTGCGCGTGGTGGAAAAGGGCGACAACAAGGTGCTGGGCGTGGCCGCCAAGGCCCTGGCCGATTCCGGCGCCGGCTGCAAACTGGCCTGATCGCCTCGGGCGTCGGCCAAACGGCGGAAGCTTCCGCCGTTTTTTTTGACCGGCCGATCCGGCCCAACGGGATACACCTGTGGATTTCGCGAACTTTTTGATCCAGACGCTCAACAGCGTGCAGTACGGTCTGCTGCTGTTCATGCTGGCGGCCGGGCTGACGCTGATCTTCGGCATCATGGGCGTCGTGAACCTGGCGCACGGCAGCTTCTACATGCTGGGCGCCTACCTGGCGTTTTCGCTGTCCGGCCAGTTGGGCAGCTTCACCGCGGCCATCATCGTGGGCACCCTGTTGTCGGTGGTTTTTGGGCTGGTGCTGGAGCGCGTGCTGTTCCGCTATTTCTACCACCGCGACCACCTGGACCAGGTGCTGCTGACCTTCGGGCTGATCTACATCTTTGAAGAGATGCGCTCGCTGCTGTGGGGCGACGACGTGCACGGCGTGGCCATTCCCGCGCTGCTGTCGGGCTCGATCCCGCTGACCGATACGCTGTCCTATCCCGTGTACCGCCTGTTCATGATGGGCGTGTGCGTGCTGCTGGCCATTGGCCTTTACCTGCTGATCAACAAGACGCGTCTGGGCATGAAGATCCGCGCCGGCGCTTTCAACCGCGACATGACCGAGTCGCTGGGCATCAACATCAAGCTGATCCACGCCGTGGTGTTCGCCATCGGCGTGGCGCTGGCCTCGGTCGCCGGCATGATCGCCGCACCCATCTCCAGCGTCTACCCCAACATGGGCTCGTCGGTGCTGATCATGTGCTTCGTCGTCGTCGTGATCGGCGGGATCGGCTCGGTGCGCGGGGCGCTGATCGCGGCGCTGCTGGTCGGTTTTGTCGACACCTTCGGCAAGGTGCTGCTGCCCCATGTGGCCGGCATGCTGGTGTACATGTTGATGGCGGCAGTCCTGTTGTGGAAACCGGAAGGACTGTTCAAACAATGAGCGCAGCGCAATCGCATCTGGAAACCCTGCCGCGCAGCGTGCAGGTGGTGTTGGCGCTGGGCCTGGTCGCGCTGGCGGTCTTCCCCTTCGTCGGCAGCGAGTTCTACCAGCAGATGGTCACGCGCATGATGATCCTGGCCATCCTGGCCATGAGCTTGGACCTGCTGCAAGGCGTCACTGGTCTGGTGTCGCTTGGCCACGCGGCCTTCTTTGGCCTGGGCGGCTATGCGCTCGCGCTGGTGTCGTCCGACAACGGGCCGATCAGCCTGTGGTGGTCACTGCCGGTGGCGGTGCTGGTGTCGGGTGTGGCGGCACTGATCATCGGCTTCTTTGTGGTGCGCACGCGCGGCATCTACTTCATCATGGTAACGATGGCCTTCGCCCAGATGCTGTTCTTCCTGGTGTTCGACAACAAGGAGCTCAAGCTGTTCGGCGACTTCGCGCTCAAGCTGGGCGGCTCCGACGGCGTCTACATCAACTTCAAGCCCGATGCCGGCCTGTTCGACCTGGAAAACAAGCGCGTCTTCTACTACTTCGTGCTGGCCGCTCTGATCGCCGTGTACGTCTTCCTGCGCCGCGTGCTGTGGAGCCCCTTCGGCCGCGCGCTGGCGGGCGTGCGCGTGAACGAACACCGCATGCGCGCCGTCGGTTATGGCACCTTCAGCTACAAGCTGACGGCCTTCACGCTGGCGGGGGCGCTGGCCGGTCTGGCGGGCTACCTGTGGGGCGCGCAAACCGGTTTCGTCAACCCCGAACTGATGGGTTTCCACATGAGCGCGCACGCGATCATGATGGTCATCCTGGGCGGCATGGGCAACTTTGCCGGGGCCATCGTCGGCGCCTTCGCGTTCGAGTTCATGCTGGAGCTGTTCAAGGACCTGCCGACCATCGGCGGCTTCAACCTGGGCAAGCATTGGCAGCTGTGGATGGGCCTGTTCATCGTGGCCGTCATCGTGTTCGCGCCGCGCGGCTTGCTGGGCCTGGTCAGCCAGTTCAGCCGCCGCAAGGAGGCCGACCATGAGTGAAGTGCTGCTGCGCGCCAGCCACCTGACCAAGCGCTTCGGTGGCCTGGCCGCCGTCAACGACGTGTCGGTTGACCTCTGGCGTGACCGCATCCACGTGGTGATCGGCCCCAACGGCGCCGGCAAGTCCACGCTGACCAACCTGCTGTCGGGCGACTTGCCACCGACCTCCGGCACGATCTTGCTGGGCGAGCACGACGTCACCAAGGCTTCGCCCGAGCAGATTTCGCGCCGCGGCCTGGGCCGCAGCTACCAGAAGACCAACATCTTCCTGCCCTTCACCGTGTGGGAAAACGTGCGCCTGGCCGCCCAGTCTCGCGCGCCGCAGCAGCCGTGGAACCCCGTGCGCTGGCTGCAGGCCGCCAGCCGCGACCGCGGTGTGAACGAGCGCGCCGAAAAAGCGCTGGAACTGGCCGGCCTGACCGCCCGCCGGCACTTCATCGCCGGCGCCGCCAGCCACGGCGAGCAGCGCCAGCTGGAGATCGCCATGACCCTGGCGACCGACCCGCAGGTGCTGCTGCTGGACGAGCCGCTGGCCGGCATGGGCGTGGCCGAGGCCGAGCGCATGGTCGAGTTGCTGCTGCGCCTGAAGCCGCACCACGCCATGATGCTGGTGGAGCACGACATCGACGCCATCTTCGCCCTGGCCGACCACCTGACGGTGATGGTCAACGGCACCGTCATCGCCAGCGGCGAACCGGCCGCGATCCGCGCCGACCGCGGTGTGCAAGCCGCCTACTTGGGCGAGGAACACTGACCATGGCTACCGAATCCAACGCCAACCTGGCCGACGACCCGAACGACCCGCTGGCACCGCGCTCGCACAACCAGGCGCCGAACCCGCCGCACGGGCACGATCCCGACCTGCTGATCCACGCGATCGACCTGCACAGTTACTACGGCGCCAGCCACATCCTCAAGGGCGTGGACTTCAAGGTGCACCGCGGCGAGACGATCGGGCTGATGGGCCGCAACGGCATGGGCAAGAGCACGCTGCTGAAATCCATCATGGGCCTGGTCAAGCCGCGCCGCGGCGGCGTGCTGGTGATGGGCAAGCCGATGACCGGCCGCGCGCCGTACGAAATCGCTCAGTTGGGCGTGGCCTACGTGCCGGAAGGCCGTGGCATCTTCGGCAACCTGAGCGTGGTCGAAAACCTGAAGATGGCAGCCCGCGCCGGCACGCGCGGCCAGCGCGATTGGACCTACGACCGGGTGATGGACACCTTCCCGCGCCTGGCGGAGCGTCTGAACCACGGCGGCCAGCAGCTATCGGGCGGCGAGCAGCAGATGCTGACCATCGGCCGCGCGCTGATGACCAACCCCGACGTGCTGATCCTGGACGAGGCGACCGAAGGCCTGGCGCCGCTGATTGCGCGCGAGATCTGGCGCATCTGCGACGTGATCCGCCAAAGCGGCATCAGCAGCGTGATCGTCGACAAGAACTGGAAACACGTGACCCAGGTGACCGACCGCAACGTCATCCTGGTCAAGGGCGAGGTGGTGTTTGAAGGCACGTCCGCCGCGCTGATCGCCCAGCCCGAACTGCTGACGCAACACCTCGGCGTTTAAGACCCAATCGCCTGCTAGCCCTACAACCACCTTCGCAAGCAGCTATCAAAAGAAAAGCGCCCCCGCGGGGCGCTTTTCAGTTGAGGCGAGCTGCCTGAGCCGGCTTACTTGGAAGCCATGTCGCGCATGCGGTCGGCGCGCGCGCCCGGGTCCGGGTGCGTCGACATCATGTTCTCCATGGCGCTGCCCTTCTTGCCGCCGCGCTGGGCTTCCAGCTTGCGGAAGGCGGACTCCATGCCCTTGACGTTGTAGCCGTGCTTCTTCATGAAGGCCAGGCCGTAGTCGTCGGACGAGGTTTCCTGGCTTTGCGAGAACTGGCTGTTGACCAGCGCTTCGCCCATGGCGCCCAGCTCGGACGCGGCAATGGCGCCACCGACGTTGCTGGAGCTGGCGGCGGCCTTGCGACCGGCCGATGCCATGTAGGCCGTGCGCATCGCACTCATGCTGTGGCCCAGCTTCACGTGGCCGATTTCGTGGCCGATGATGCCGCGCAGTTCGTCGTCGTTCATCAGGTCCATCAGGCCGCTGTACACGCGGATCGACCCGTCGGGCGTGGCGTTGGCGTTGATCTGCGGCGTCAGGTACACCTTGAAGTTCAGGTTCAGACCGTCTTCGTTCACGTGCTTGGCGGTCAGGCGCGCCAGGCGCTGGGCGTACTTGTTCTTGGGCGGGGCCACGCGGGCCTTCTTGTCGTCGGCGGCGCGCAGTTGCAGCGACGCGTTCTTCAGCTCGTCTTCCGACACGGTCACGGCCTTGGCCATGTCCAGCACGGCGCCGATCTTGCCGTCGGTCGACACACTGCTGCCGCCGGTGGCACTGCAGCCGGCCAGCCAAACTGCCATCACGCTGGCGGCGACCACGGTCATTTTCATCTTCATGCTTGCCAATTCTCCCAAGGTATGCATTCGGGTTGCGAACACCGGCCCTGTGCCGGCAGCAACGCGGCGGATCATACTCTGGGGGGCTTTACGGAAAATGACAAATGGGCGACAGCCGAAACACATCTTTCAAAAATCGGGGCATTTGACCGCCCGTTCAATTTGAAGGCGTTTTGGTCTTATGCCCTACAGCCATCTGCGCAACCAGCTACTCTATTCATAGCATTTGCCTCAAATCTCGTGCAGCCGCGCGCAGGCGCGGCAACTGCCCGGCCGCCACCTCCTTGGGCTCGCCCCGCCCGGGCTGCACGATGACGTTGAGCGCCGCCACCGTCGCGCCTTGCGCGTTGCGCAGGGGCACGGCTACGGCCAGCACGCCCAATTCGTGCTCTTCGCTGGCGATGCAATGGTCGTCGTGCGCCACGGCCTCCAGCAGCGCCAGAAAGGCCGCCGGCTCGGTCGTGGTGTGGGGCGTCAGGCGGGGCAACGGGCGGTCCGCCAGCCAGTCCGCGCGCGCGGCGGGCGACAGCGCCGCCAGCAGCACCCGGCCCGTCGACGTGGCGTGGGCGGGCAGCCGCGCGCCCAGATGCATGCCGTAGGCCAAGAGCCGGGTCGTCTGGGCCGCCAAGCCGGCGCTGCGCGCGATGATGACCACCTCGTCCCCGTCCAGGACCACCGCTGAATACACATCCTGCGTTTCGGCAGCCAGCCGGTTGAGCGTGGGCTGGATCGCCCGTGGCAGGCGCGACGACGCCAGGTAGGCGCCGGCCAAGCGCAGGGCCCGCGGGCTGAGCCAGTAAAAGCTGCCGTCCGTCTCCAGATAGCCAACATGCGCCAGTGTCAGCAGGTGGCGGCGCGCGGCGGCGCGCGTCAGCCCGGTGCGCTGCGCCGCCTGCGTGGCGTTCAGGCGTTGGCGTTCGGTGTCGAAACTCTCCAGGACCGCCAGTCCCTTGACGAGGCCTGCGATGGTGTCGGCGTGGGCGATATCGCTCATGTTGCGCGATGATCGCACAATTACGCCGATCAGCGCGCAACACCGCCGAGCGATGCTGGTGGGGGCTTCGACGCGAACCTAAGCTCGGGTGACGGACTTTCACCAAATACGCAGGAGACGCTCATCCATGTCCACCACCCGCACACAGGTCGCCATCATCGGGGCCGGCCCCTCTGGGCTTTTGCTGGGCCAACTGCTGTCCAAGGCCGGCATCGACGCCGTGATCGTCGAGCGCGTGTCGGGCGAGTACGTGCTGGGCCGCATCCGCGCCGGCATCCTGGAGCAGGTCAGCATTGACCTGATGGACGAAGCCGGTGTGGGCGAACGCATGCACAAGGAAGGCCTGGTGCACGGCGGCATTGAAATGCTGTACGGCGGCCAGCGCCACCGCGTCGATCTGAACAAGTACAGCGGCGGCAAGCACGTCATGGTCTACGGCCAGACCGAGCTGACGCGCGACCTGATGGAAGCGCGCGCCGCCGCCGGCCTGCCCACCATCTACGAAGCCAAGAACACCGCGGTGCACGACTTCGACACGGTCAAGCCCTACGTCACGTACGAAAAGGATGGCGAAGAGCACCGCATCGACTGCGACTTCATCGCCGGCTGCGATGGCTTTCACGGCGTGTGCCGCGCCAGCGCGCCGCGCTCGGCCATCCGCGAGTACGAAAAGGTGTACCCCTTCGGCTGGCTCGGCCTGCTGTCGGACACACCGCCGGTGTGCGACGAGCTCATCTACGTCAACAGCCCGCGCGGCTTTGCCCTGTGCAGCCAGCGCAGCATGACGCGCAGCCGCTACTACCTGCAGGTGCCGCTGACCGACAAGGTCGAAGAGTGGAGCGACGACGCCTTCTGGCAAGAGCTGCGGCTGCGCCTGGACGAGGAAGCGCGCGACCAGTTGGTAACCGGCCCCAGCATCGAAAAAAGCATCGCCCCGCTGCGCAGCTTCGTGACCGAGCCGCTGCGCTTTGGCCGCATGTTCCTGGCCGGCGACGCCGGTCACATCGTCCCGCCCACCGGCGCCAAGGGCCTGAACCTGGCCGCCACCGACGTGAAGTACCTGTACGACGCGCTGCGCGGCTACTACCAAGACCAGTCCGACGCCGGGCTGGACGACTATTCGCGCAAGTGCCTGGCCCGCATCTGGCGCGCCGAGCGCTTTTCGTGGTGGTTCACGCAGCTGATGCACCGCTTCCCGCACGACGAACAAATCACCGCCAAGTTCCAGAACGCCGAGCTGGACTACCTGATGCATTCCGACGCCGGCCTGCGCACCATCGCCGAGAACTACGTCGGCCTGCCGCTCGACTTCGGCGACGCCAAGCCCTGACGCTCTGCGGAGCGCGTTGACGGCGCCGGCCGCTCAGTCGGCGCCTGGCTGGCCCAGGCCCCAGTGCCAGCGCCGCACTTCGGTCTGTGCGAACAGGCCGGCCTGGCCGTACGGATCGTTGGCGATGAAGTCGCGCACGGCTTCCAGCGAATCGCCCTCCAGCACCAGCATGGTGCCATTCATCTGCCCGTCCGCATCGAACGTGGGGCCACCCACCACCGCCACCACACTGTTGCGGCGCGTGCGGATGTAGCTGCGGTGCAGTTCACGGCAGTCGGCACGCACTTGCGCGTGGCCGGGTTTGTCGGTGCCGAAAAAGATGTAGTGATCGGGCATGCAGCGGTCTCCGTGAACTTGGGGAAGCACCCCATGGCGTTGGCGCCGGCGCGCGCCAGAATGGGCGATCGTGCGTCCAATCCAGGCGCGTTGCAACGGGCCTGTGAGTTTGAACCATGGATCGCCTGCAAAACCTCGAGACCTTCGTCCGCGTAGCCGAAACGCAGAGCTTTGCCGAAGCGGCCCGCCAGATGCGCGTGGCCAAGTCGGTGGTCACCAGCCGCGTCAAGCAGTTGGAGGACTACATCGGCGCGCCACTGTTTCACCGCAGCACGCGGGTGGTCCGGCTCAGCGACGTGGGCCAGGCTTTCTGGCGCGAATGCGCTGCGCTGGTGGGCCGCGCCAACGCCGTCATGGACCAGATGCGCGACGCGCAGACCGGGCCGTCTGGCGTGCTGCGCGTGCACGCGCTCACGGGCTTCGTGCTGGGCCATTTCGCCGCGCTGCTGCGCGCTTTCCAGGCCAGCTACCCCGATATTCGCCTGGAACTGATCGTGAGCGACGCCGTGGTCGACCCGGTCAAGGCCGGGGTGGATTGCGCATTGCAGATCTTCCCGGCCGCGTCCACCGAACTGGTGTCGCGCCCGCTGTTTCCTGTGCGGCGCGTCTTCTGTGCCACGCCACGGTTTCTGCGCGAACATGGCACGCCACACCTGCCGCGCGACCTGCACCGCTTCCAGTTGGGGCTGTACTCCGGCTACCCCTCGCGCGACCGCTGGACCTTTCACCATGGCGGCAACGAGGTGACGCTGTACATGAACCCGGCGCTGCTCACTAACAGCGTGCACCTGCTGCGCGAATATGCGCTGGAGCACGCCGGCATCGTGTGCCTGCCCACGCTGGTCGCGGGCGAAGCGATCCTGCGCGGGGACCTGGAGGTCGTTTTGGCCGAACACTTGCTTTCGGCCTTCTCGCTCAACGCGGTATACGCCGGCACCTCGCGCAACGCTTTCAAGCTGCGCTTGTTTATTGAGCACATCACGGGCGAATTTGGGCGCGTCACCCCTTGGGATGCGCAGCTGATCGAGCGCGGCATCCTCCCCGAAGCCCTGGTGACCGACACCTGATTCGCCGCGCCACCCACCGCTTCATCGCGCGTGCCGGTCGAGGGTAAACCCTGGCCATTAGACGGTTCTGCCGAACAATGCGGTCCGCAGACGGTGGCTACCCAAGGCGGGAGGTCTCCCCTAAATTTCGTCCCATGCAGTCACTGAACTGCACCGACGAAACCCAACGGAGACAAACATGACCACCGCCTACCAAACCCGCTTCGGCTCCCTGAAGAACTTTGAAAAGGGCCGCGTCGAGCCCATCGACGACGACGTCAAGCACTACGCGATGTCCAACTGCTTCGACATCGCCAGCAAGAGCCTGCCCTACGAAAAAGTCGTCTTTGGCCAGAACCAGATCTACGTGCTGGAGACCCTGCGCGCCGACGGCACCTCGCCCTGGTTCACCTGCGCCCACGACGAGTTCGCCCTGGTGATGGACGGCACCGTGGAAGTGCACCTGGTGCAACTGGAAGCGGACCAAGCTGTCGCCGACACGGAGAAAAACGGCGCCGTGCTGGTGCAAGGCGAGCCGCGCGGCAAGAAGATGGGCTGGATGAAGCTGACCCGCGGCCACCAAGGCATGTTGCCCAAGAACACCGCCTACCAGTTCCGCGTGGCGGGCGACCCCGGCGTGCTGGTGGTGCAGACCTGCAAGGGCGATCTGTCGGTCGAAAAGTGGTCCGAAATCTGCCAGACGCAGTAAGCGCTGCCCGACCCGCACGCCCCACCCCATCCCAAGGAGACAACACCATGAACGCACCCGTCGAACTTTCGCGCACGCTGGCCGCCCAGGACAATTTGGGCTACCAGCAATTCCAACTCGGCAGCTTCGGCTTTCGCCGTGACGAGTACTTTGCCCACATCACCTGGACGACCCGCGATGGCCGCCCGATGAGCCACACGATGGACATTGGCAACTACCTGCGCGCCCTGATGCGCGACGTGGGCTGGGGCTTCTTCTACGGCTGGGTCAACTTCGACAACGTCATCGGCACCGTCAACCACTACCAGTCGGTGGACATGTACGCAGGCAGCTTCAATGGCACGATGAAGGAAGCGGGCGTCGACATGCTCGAGAACTTCCCGACCGAGCAGATCCGCACCGTGTTCGAAGCCATGCTGGACGATTGGACCAACAGCAGCTTCGACCCCTTCGCTGCGCCGCAGGAAACCGGCTCCCCCTACGGCCGCAAGAACGGCAACAACACCGCCAAGATCACCCGGGCGCGTGAACTGGCCAAGCGCTGCGTCGGCCTGAAGGGCGATCTGGACCTGCGCAACGACCAACGCGGCGCGCCCGTCAACCGCGCCTTTCTGGACGTGCCGCAGGAGCAACCCGAACTGCACCCGGAGCCCGGCTTCGAGAACGAAGTGCACGCCTTCAACCTGTTCGGCTTCCTGAGCCGCTCGCAGGTCACCTGGAACCCCAGCTTCACCTCGGTCGTCAAGCACAGCTACATGTGCCCGACCACGGAAGAGCACATCCTGCCCATCATCCACGGCAACGACCGCGTCGAATGGTTCTTCCAGATGACGGACGAGATCCACTGGGACTGCGGCGACAAGAACACCGGCAAGCCGATGGCCCGCGTGATCATGAAAGCCGGCGACATGGCTGCCATGCCCGCCTACTGCCGCCACCAGGGCTTCAGCCCCAAGCGCTCGATGCTGCTGGTCTGGGAAAACGGCTCCCCCAGCCTGGTCTATGAGATCCAGAAGGGCGAAAGCCCTGAAATCCCGGTGAGCTTCTAAGCCCCCGCCCGGGGCGCCCGGTGGCGCCCCCCGCCCCCCTTTT
>JAEZWW010000078.1 GCA_023442945.1 Pseudomonadota bacterium
GCGCCAGCCGTGCGCCGGCAGCGACCGCGCCCGCCGCCGAGGCTTCGGCACCGGCTGCTCCAGCCGCGCCCAGCGTCGCGCCCGCGCGCGACGCCAGCAACCCGGCCGGCATCCGCTTCTGAGGTCACGCGCGCCGGCACCTCGCTGGCGCTACGCCCATCGCCACAGCCCGCTTCGGCGGGCTTTTTCTTGAGCGATCCGCTGGATTGGCCACGTGGCTCAGGCCAATTTCAACATCCACAGCAAGGCGCTGATGGTGAAGAACGACGCCACCGTCGTGCCCAGCAGCGCCGCCGCGGCCAGGCCGTCGTGGCCCTGGCGCTGCGCCAGGATGGGGTAGATGCCGAACATCGGGCAGGCGGTGGCCAGAAGCACGCCGGTGCGCAGCTCGGGCGACAGCGGCGCCATGCCACCGGCATCCAGCGCCAGCAGCACGCCAAAAGTGAGCAGCGGGTGCACGATCAGCTTGCCCACGGCGATCTGCGCCACCTGCGCTCGCATGCCGACCACGCTCAAGCCCGCCAGCGAACCGCCGATGACAAACAGCGACAGCGCGCTGCTGGCCTGCGCAAACAGGCTGACGCTGCGCTGCACCGGTCCCGGCACCGGCAGCCCGGTCCAGGCCACCAGCAGGCCGGCCACCAGGCCGATCACCATCGGGTTGCGCACCAGCCCGCGCGCGATGCCGCGCAGCACCCCGCGCCAGTGGCCGCCGCCCTGGGCCGCGTCCATCAGCGCCAGCAGCAGCGGGATCAGCAGCAGGTTTTCCACCAGCATGTTCATGCCCAGGATGCCGCCAGCCACCGCGCCCAGCACCAGCAGGTTGATCGGGTAGCCGACAAAACCGCTGTTGGGACACATGGTGCCCATGGTCTGCACCACGGCCAAGCCGCCGTCAGGGCGCGAGCGGCGGCGAAACCACAGCAGCATGACGCCCAGCGTGGCCAGGCTGCCCAGCGCGTACACCGCCAGGTAGTCCCAGTGCAGCGCGTCGCGCAGCGGGCGGTTGGCCAGGGCGTCGAACAGCAGCGCCGGCAGCGCCGCGTACAGCACAAACTGGCCCAGCACGCGCATGTCGGCGCGCGCGAACAGGCCGGCGCGCACGCTGAGGTACCCCAGCGCGATGACGATGTAGATCGGCCCGGTGATGGCCAGGATGCCGAGCATCGGGGCGCGCTTTCAGTCCGCAGGGCGGCGCGCCAGCAGCGCGTCGGCGTACGCCTGCCAGGGTGCGCCCTTGGGCACGTCGGCAAAAGCGCCCGCGCTCGCCTGGTCGGCCACCCACTGCTGCTTGGCGGCGATGGCGCTGGTCATGAACGGCTCGAAGCCCGCTTCCGCCACGGTGCGCGCGGCTTCGCGCATTTCTTCGGCACGGCGCTGGCCGTGCTGCACCACGCGGCTGAAAAAGTACGCGCCCTGCTCCGCCCAGTCGATGCTGGGGAAGGTCTCTTGCAGCGTGGGCAGCACGTGTTCTTCCACGCCGTAGGCGCGCGCGGTGGCGTAGGCCTCAATCACCAGCGCCTCCAGGCCCTTGACCATCACGCTGCGGCTCATCTTGATGGCGCTGGCCACACCCAGGCGCTCGCTCACCGGCTTGGCGTCCATGCCCCAACCGCGCAAACGCTCGGCCAACGCCGCCGCCTGCGCGCCGCCCAGCAGCATCGGCACGCGGATGCCGTAGGGCGGCACCGAGGTCATCACGCCCGCTTCCACGTAATGCGCGCCCGCACCGTCGACCAACTCAGCGCACCGCTGCTTGGTGCCGGGCGAGGCGGAATTCAAATCCAGGAACAGCGCGCCCGGCCGCAGATGCGGTGCCGCGGCTTCGGCCACCGCCAGCGTGTTGGATGCGGTGACGGCCGAAATGACCAGGTCGGCCTGCGCGCACAGGGCCGCGCAGGATGGCTGCGGCGCAACGCCGGCGGCGCGCGCGTGGGCGGTTTCGGCCGCCTGCGTGGCGGGCTGGGCGAACTTCAGGTCCCAGGCGCTGACGCCAGCCACGCCGGGCTGGCCCAGCAGGCCCGCGGCGAAGATCTTGCCCACTTCGCCGTAGCCGATCAGGCCGATCGCGCCCATCTCTTGCACGCTGGTCATACCCATTCACTCACTTATTCGTAGCTGCTCGCGCAGATGGTTGTAGGGCCGGAGCCCAATTTCATTCAAATCCGCCGCCGCTGACCGGCTTGGCGTGTCACTGCTTCGGGATGCCCGCTTTGGCGATCACCTCGGTCCAGCGCTGGATGTCGCCGCGCAGCATTTGCGCCGCTTCCTTGGGCGTGCCAGGGTGCGGGTCGAGGTTGAGCGACTCCAGCTTCTTGCGCACTTCGGCGTCGGCCAGGGCGGCGTTCACCGCCTTGTTCAGCCGCACCACCACGTCGGCCGGCGTGTTGGCGGGCACGGCCAGGCCGTTCCAGGACGCGGCATTCAAGCCCTTCACACCGGCTTCTTGCGCCGTCGGCACGTCGGGCAGCAGGCGCGAGCGCTTGGCGCCGGTGACCGCCAGCGGCTTGAGCGCCTTGGCCTGGATCTGCGCCAGCAGCGGGCTGAGGATGTCCACGCCAGCATCGATCTGCCCGCTGCGGACCGAGGTGATGACCTCCGGCGTGCCCTTGAACGGCACCACCTGCACATCCAACTGCGCCGCGGTCTTGAACCACTCGGCTGCCAAGTGCTGCGTGGTGCCCAGGTTGGGCGTGCCCAGGTTCACCTTGCCGGGGTTCTGGCGCGCGTAATTCACCAGATCGCCCAACGTACCAAAGCGCCCGTTGCCGGCGCTGACGATGACCAGGTCGAACGTGGCCAGTGGCGCCACCGGCGTGAACGCGGCCAGGGTGTCGAACGGCAGCGACTTGAACAGCGCCTGGCTCACGGCCGTGCCGCTGGAAATCAGCAGCACGGTGTAGCCGTCGGGCGCGGCGCTGGCCACCGCCTGGCCGGCGACCACGCCGCCGGCGCCGGGCTTGTTGTCGATCACCACCGGCTGGCCCAACGTGCGCGCCATGTGTTCGCCCACGGTGCGCGCCGTGATGTCGGCCGCGCCACCCGGCGCGTTGGGCACGACGATGCGGATCGGCTTGTTCGGGAAGCTGCCCGCGGCCCAGGCGGTGGGCAGAACGGCGGTCAGCGCGGTGGCGGCCAGCAGGTCGCGGCGGTGCATGGGCGGTGTCTCCTGAATTCGGTGGGGCGGCAAGCTGCCGCGCGGGGGCCAGGCGGTGCCAGGGCCGTGCGCCTATTGTGCCGACCGCGCGCCAAGGCCCCGAAACCTAGGGTTTGTCCCAGGCATGACATGCACAAAAGTGCTTGTTTTTGATTATCGAAAATAATCATAATTTGACCACAGGAGACCCCCATGAGCGGCAAGCAGCAAGACCTTTCCCTGGAAATCGGCGGCAAAGACGGCAACATCGCCATCGTGCGCCTGACGCGCGGCGCCAAACGCAACGCGCTGTCCGACGGCCTGATCGCCGCGCTCCGCGACGCCTTTCAGAACCTGCCGGACACCGTGCGCGCCGCGGTGCTGGACGGCGAAGGCGAGCATTTCTGCGCCGGCCTGGACCTGTCCGAACTGAAAGAGCGCGACGCCGGCCAGGGCATGCACCATTCGCGCAGCTGGCACACCGCGCTGGACGGCGTTCAGTACGGGCCGGTGCCGGTGATCGCCTCGCTGCACGGCGCCGTGGTCGGCGGCGGGCTGGAACTGGCCAGCGCCGCGCACATCCGCGTGGCCGACGAAACGACCTTCTTCGCCCTGCCCGAAGGCCAGCGCGGCATCTTTGTCGGTGGCGGCGGCTCGGTGCGCATCCCCAAGCTGATCGGCGTGGCACGCATGACCGACATGATGCTGACGGGCCGCGTCTACAAAGCCGAAGACGGCGAACGCATCGGCCTGGCGCAGTACCTGGTGCCGCAAGGCCAGGCATTTGACAAGGCCATGGAATTGGCCGAGCGCATCGCCCAGAACGCGCCGCTGACCAACTACGCGCTGATGCACGCCCTGCCCCGCATCGCCGAGCAGCCGGCCGACCACGGCTACCTGACGGAAGCGCTGATCAGCGCCATCGCCCAGGCCGCGCCCGACGCCAAGGCCCGCGTGCGCGCCTTCCTGGAAGGCAAGGCCGGCACCAAGGTGCAGCGCGGCTGAGCAGCGCGTTTTTAAGCCGAATCGGCCTGTAGCCCTAGAGCAATCTGCGCAGGCAGCTATTAAATAAAGAGCAGAGACAAGCATGAGCAGTGCCCAGACCGCCGCCCCGGCAGCGCCCACCTACCGCCCGCTGACCTTCGGCGTGACCACCGTCACGGTGCGCGACGGCGACGCCGGCGCGAAGTACCTGAACGCCGACATCCCGCTGACCCAGTTTGGCGAGCGCATGGCCGACCGCTTGATCCACTGGGCCCAAACCACGCCGGATGAAACCTTCGTCGCCCAACGCCAGCGCCAGGCCGACGGTACGCTGGGCGACTGGCGCCACGTCAGCTACGCCGAGGCATTGGCTGCCGCGCGCCACATCGGTCAGGCGCTGCTGGACCGGGGCCTGTCTGCCGAGCGCCCGGTCGTCGTGCTGAGCGACAACGGCATCGACCACCTGCTGATCGCCATGGGCTGCATCTACGCCGGTGTACCGTTCTCGCCCGCCTCGCCCGCGTACTCGACCATCAGCAAGGACTACGGCAAGCTGCGCCACGTGATCGACACGCTGACGCCCGGCCTGATCTGGGCCGAGGACGGCGACCGCTACGGCGCCGCCATCGCCGCCGTGGCGCCGGCCGACTGCGAGATCGTGCTGTCGCGCAACGCCGGTTCGGCCACCCTGAAAGGGCGCGAAAGCACGCCGCTGTCCGAGCTGTTGGCCACGCAGCCGACGCCTGCCGTGGACGCCGCGCAAGCCGCCACCGGGCCGGACACCATCGTCAAATTCCTGTTCACCAGCGGCTCTACCAAGCTGCCCAAGGCGGTCATCAACACCAACCGCATGTGGTGCGCCAACCAGGAGCAGATGCGCTTGTCGATGCCGATCCTGATGGAAGAGCGCCCGGTGCTGATCGACTGGCTGCCGTGGAACCACACCTTCGGCGGCAACCACAACGTCGGCATGGTGCTGAACAACGGCGGCACGCTCTACATCGACGAAGGCAAGCCCACGCCGGCGCTGGTGGGCGAGACGCTGCGCAACCTGCGCGAGATCGCGCCGACGATGTACTTCAACGTGCCGACCGGCTTTGAAGCGATCGCCAACGCCATGAAGACGGACGACGCGCTGCGCAAAAACTTCCTGTCGCGCGTGAAGATGTTCTTCTACGCCGGTGCGTCGCTGGCGCAGCCGGTGTGGGATTCACTGTTTGAAAGCGCCGAGCGCGAGCTGGGCCAGCGCGTGGTGATGACCTGCGGCTTCGGCATGACCGAATCCAGCCCCTACGGCCTGTTCGTCACCAGCCCGGACATCCGCGCGGGCGACCTGGGCCTGCCCACACCGGGCATGGAAGTCAAACTGGCGCCCAGCAACGGCAAGCTTGAGATCCGCTACCGTGGCCCGAACATCACGCCTGGCTACTGGCGCGCACCCGATGCCACGGCCGAGGCCTTTGACGACGAAGGCTACTTCTGCACCGGCGACGCCGTCGTCTGGTGCGACCCGGCCAACCCCAGCGCCGGGCTGCGCTTTGACGGCCGCATCGCCGAGGACTTCAAACTGGCCACCGGCACCTTCGTCAGCGTCGGTCCGCTGCGCGGCCGCGTCATCGCCGGCGGCGCGCCCTACATCCAGGACGTGGTCATCACCGGGCTGAACCGCAAGGAAGTCGGCGCCCTGGTCTTCCCCACGCCCGCAGTGCGCACGCTGACCGATTTGCCGCCCGACGCGCCGCTGGCCGACGTGCTGAAGCACCCGGCCGTGCTGCGCAAGTTCCAGAGCCTGGTGACCGATTTGTCGCTCACGGCCACCGGCAGCGCCAACCGCGTCACGCGCCTGATCCTGCTGTCGGAGCCGCCGTCGATCGACAAGGGCGAGATCACCGACAAGGGCAGCATCAACCAGCGCGCCGTGCTGAAAGAGCGCGACGACCTGGTGCAGGCGCTGTACGACGAGCCGCCCGGCGTGATGGTGATCAAGCCCGGAACGGATTTATGAGCACCCCTGTGGCGCACTGCGCGCGCCTTCTCCTCCAGGGGACGCTCGCCGCGGCCAGGGAAACCCTGGCCACGCAAGCCTGGAACACCGCCGCGCTGCGCGCTGGCGGCCGCGCCACTCCCGACCTGAACAATCAATAGGAAAACCATGGCCACCAAAGGATTCTTCAACGCATTTGACGACGTCTGGATGCTGGACGGCGTGCGCACGCCGATGGTCGATTACTGCGGCGCGCTGGGCCATATCTCGCCCACCGATTTGGGTATCAAGGCGGCGCGCGAAGCGCTGAAGCGCGCGGGCGTGGCCGGCAGCGACATCGGCTCGGTCGTCACCGGCAACATGGCGCCCGGCGACTTTGACCAGTTCTTCCTGCCGCGCCACATCGGCCTGTACGCCGGTGTGCCGGTGGAAGTGCCGGCCATCATGGCGCAGCGCATCTGCGGCACCGGCTTTGAGCTGTTCCGCCAGGCCGGCGAGCAGATCCAGGGCGGCGCGGCCGACGCGGCCCTGGTCGTTGGCACCGAAAACATGACGCGCAACCCGATCGCCGCGTTCGACCACCGCACCGGCTTCAAGCTGGGCGCGCCGGTGGGCTTCAAGGACTACATGTGGGAGGCGCTGAAGGACCCGGCCGCCGGCATCAACATGATCCAGACGGCCGAGAACCTGGCCAAGAAGTACGGCATCACCCGCGAAGAGGTCGACCAGTTCGCGTCCGATTCCTTCGCCAAAGCCGTGGCGGCGCAGCAAAGCGGCTTTCTGGCCGGCGAGATCGTGCCCGTCGTTACCGAGAAATTCGAGCTGGACGGCTACAAGCCGCGTGGCATCAAGCTGCAGGGCAAGCTGACCGAAGTCACGGCCGACACGCACCCGCGCATCTCGCCGGCCGACGTGCTGGCCAAGCTGCGCCCGGTGTTTGAAGGCGGCGTGCAGACCGGCGGCAACTCGTCGGCGCTGGTCGATGCGGCGGCGGCGGCCGTGGTGGCGTCGGGCGCGTACGTGAAGGCGCAGGGCAAACAGCCGCTGGCACGCGTCGTCGCCGCGGCGGCCGTGGGCGTGCCGCCGGAAATCATGGGCATCGGCCCGGCGCCGGCCATCCGTCTGCTGCTGGAGCGCACCGGCCTGAAGCTGGCCGACATCGGCCGCTTCGAGATCAACGAAGCCCAGGGCGCGCAAACCCTGGCCGTGGCCAAGGAGCTGGGCCTGGATTTGGCCCAACTGAACGTGAACGGTGGCGCCATCGCCCTGGGTCACCCGCTGGCCGCGACCGGCGTGCGCCTGACCATCACCGTGGCGCGCGAGATGCAGCGCGCGGGCGTGAAGTACGGGATTGCGTCGGCCTGCGTGGGCGGCGGCCAAGGCATGGCCTTGCTGATCGAAAACCCGGACGTGTAATGCACCCCCTGAGTCGCCTGCGGCGCCTTCCCCCTCTCTCTTCGGGAGGGGGACAACGCCGATGCCCGGCGCGGGTCCGGGCATGGCGTTGGCTGATGGGGTTGCGCGCTGGCGAGGCCTCGTTGGCATTCTCAGTCGTTGAATTTGAATGAAATCGGGCGCTGGCCCTAGAGCAGATTGCGCGGACAGCTATCAAATTGAAAGTATTGAAGGAGACTGCATGAAGATCCAAGGACAAGCGGCGTTGGTCACCGGCGGTGGCTCGGGCCTGGGTGAGGCGACGGCGCGCGAACTGGCGCGGCTGGGCGCCAAGGTGGCTGTGCTGGACCTGAACGGGGACAACGCGCAGCGCGTGGCGGGCGAAATCGGTGGCGTGGCCATCCAAACCGACGTCAGCAGCCCGGACAGCATGCAGGCCGCCATCGACCAGGCCGCGGCCGCGCACGGGCCGGCGCGCATCCTGATGCAGATCGCCGGCATCGGCACGGCGAAGCGGGTGATCGGCAAGGACGGCAGCGCCGCGCCGCTGGACGACTTCGCCAAGGTGATCAACGTCAACCTGATCGGCACTTACAACGCCGCGCGCCTGTTCGCCGCCGCCTGCGCCAAGCTGGACCCGATGGAAGACGGTGAGCGCGGCGCCATGGTCTTCACCGCCAGCGTCGCCGCCTTCGACGGCCAGGTCGGCCAGCAGGCGTATTCGGCCAGCAAGGGCGGCGTGGTCGGCATGACGCTGCCCATGGCGCGCGACCTGGCGCAACACGGCATCCGCGTGTGCACCATCGCGCCCGGCCTGTTCGCCACCCCGCTGATGCGCACCCTGCCCGAGCCGGTGCAGCAGTCGCTGGCCGCGTCCATCCCCTTCCCTTCGCGCCTGGGCAAGCCCGAGGAATTTGCCGAGCTGGCCTGCCACATCGTGACCAATGGGCATTTGAATGGCGAGGTGATTCGCCTGGATGGCGCGCTTCGCATGAGTCCGAGATGAACACCCCCCTGAGCGGCTGCGCCGCTTCCCCCCGCTCTCTGCGCGCTGCGCGCTTCGGGCAGGGGGACAACGCCAGTTGCCGGCGCAGGTCCGGCAACGGCGTTTGCTGGTGTCGCCTGCTCCGCGGCGGCTTGTCACGCCGCAACGCGTCGGCGAGCCGCGCTCGAAGTGCACGCCTCTCCACACAAACCCTGACCGCGCAGCACCTGCTGGCGCGTTGAAAGCCCAAGGATGAGCAAGACCACCGTTTACGACGTGAAAGTGATGTTCGGCGACTGCGACCCGGCCGGCATCGTGTTCTTTCCCAACTTCAGCAAGTGGATGGACGCGTCGTCGCTGCACTTTTTCATCGAATGCGGCATCCCGCCCTGGCGCGAGCTGCGCAAGACCACCGGGATCATCGGCACGCCGCTGCTGGAAATCCACACCAAGTTCATGCGCCCGGCGACCTACGGCGACACCCTGCATGTGCACACCAGCGTCGAGACCTGGAACGCCAAGACCTTCGTGCAAAAGCACCAGGTATTCAAGGGCGAAGAACTGCTGTGCGAGGGGCGCGAAACGCGCGCCTTCTGCGTCCACCCCGAAGGCGGCCGCCTGCAGGCCATCGCCGTGCCCGACTTCATCAAGGAGAAGTGCGCCTGAGCGCGCTGTTGCCATCTGCGTCGATTTCCGCATCGCTATCCCCGTTTTCCCACCCACCCGCAACCCAGGAGACACCCCGATGACCCGTTTCAAACTCAAGGCCTTGGTGGCCGCCGCTGCGCTGAGCGTCAGCGGTCTGGCGCTGGCCGACATCACGATTGGCGTGATCGCGCCGCTCACCGGGCCCGCGTCGGGCCTGGGCATTCCCGCCGGCAACCAGGCCAAGCTGTGGCCGAAAACCATCGCGGGCGAGAAGATCAACTTGGTGGTGATGGACGATGCGTCCGACCCCACGCAGGGCGTCACGCACGCCAAGCGCTTTGTCACCAACGACAAGGTCGACATCCTCATGGGCTCGGTCGCCACGCCGGTGGCCGCGGCCATCGCCCAGGTGGCCGAAGAGTCGCAGACGCCTCAGCTGTCGTGGTCGCCCGTCGCGCTGCCGGCCGGCAAGGACAAGTGGACCTTTCGCATGCCGCAGTCCAACGCGGTGATGGGCCACGCCATCATCGAGCACATGAAGAAGCAGGGCGTCAAGACCATTGGCTTCCTGGGCTACAGCGATGCCTACGGCGAAACCTGGCTCAACGACTTCAAGCCGCAGGCTGAAAAGGCCGGCATGAAGCTGGTTGCGGTGGAGCGTTTCGCCCGTGCCGACACCAGTGTGACCGGCCAGGCGTTGAAGCTGGTGTCGGCCAACCCGGACGCGATGCTGGTGGTGGCCTCGGGCTCGGGCGCGGCGATGCCGCAAATGGCGCTGGCCGAGCGCGGCTACAAAGGCAAGATTTACCAGACGCACGCCGCCGCCACGCGCGATTTGATGCGCGTGGGCGGCAAGCAGGTCGAAGGCGGCTACGTTGTGTCCGGCCCCGCCGTGCTGGCCGAGCAGTTGCCCGATTCGCACCCGGCCAAGGCCGAAGCGATCAAGTTCGTGCAGCAGTACGAAAAGGCCTACGGCCCCGGCTCGCGCAACCAGTTCGCCGGCCACGCCTACGACTCGATCATCGTGATGGAAAAAGCGGTGCCGATCGCCATGAAAAAGGCCAAGCCGGGCACGCCGGAATTCCGCGCGGCCCTGCGCGACGCGTTTGAGCAGATCGGCAAGACCACGCTGTCGCATGGCGTGCTGAACTGGACGCCGCAGGACCACTGGGGCTACACCAACGACACCGGCGTGATGATGAAAGTCAGCGGCGGCGAGTTCAAGGTCGAAAAGTAAGCACCACGGCCGCCCTGCGGGTTGCCCTGGCGGCCCGCCCTGCCCCGGCCCGCTGCGCGCGGGCCGGCGTGTTTGGGTGGGGCGATTTCAAGAAAAATCGGGCTCCAGCCCTAGATGAATCTGCGCAGGCAGCTATACTAAAAATAGCATTATGAGCGACTACCTCGTCCCCGTCGAAGACCTCGAAGCCGTCCTGTTCGACGTGCTGCAGGCGCCCGCGCAGCTGGCCGCGCTGCCCGCGCACGCCGACACCGACGAAGCGCTGATGCGCCAGATGCTGGCCGAGATGGGCAAGTTCGTCAGCGGCCAGATCGCGCCGCTGAACCGTGTCGG
The DNA here is from genome assembly GCA_023442945.1 of Pseudomonadota bacterium. Lineage (GTDB taxonomy): Bacteria > Pseudomonadota > Gammaproteobacteria > Burkholderiales > Burkholderiaceae_C > Ottowia. The sequence goes on from JAEZWW010000078.1 coordinate 10,703, forward strand.
TGACGAAGTCGGCGCGCGCTGGCAAGACGGCGCCGTCACTATGGCGCCCGGCTTTCGCGACGCCTACCAGGCCTTCTGGCAAGGCGGCTGGGCGGCTGTGTCGGCCGCGCCCGAAGACGGCGGCCAGGGCCTGCCCGCGGTGTTGGACGCCGCGTTGTACGAAAGCCTGTCCGCCGCCAACCACGGCTGGACCATGGCGCCCGGGCTGCTGCACGGCGCCTACGAGTGCCTGAAGCACCACGGCAGCGACGCGCTGAAGGCCGAGTACCTGGAAAAGATCGCCACCGGCGAATGGCTGGCCACCATGTGCCTGACCGAACCGCACGCCGGCAGCGACCTGGGCTTGGCGTCGACGCGCGCCGTGGCCCAGCCAGACGGCAGCTACCTGATCAGCGGCACCAAGATCTTCATCAGTGGCGGCGAACACGACCTGACGGACAACATCGTCCACCTGGTGTTGGCGCGCGAGCCCGGCGCCCCGGCCGGCCCCAAGGGCTTGTCGCTGTTCCTGGTGCCCAAGTTCTACGCGGACGGCAGCCGCTCGGCCGTGACCTGCGAACGCATCGAGGAAAAAATGGGCCTGCACGGCAGCCCGACCTGCGTGATGCGCTTTGACGACGCGCGCGGCTGGCTGGTTGGCCAACCCGGCAAGGGCCTGAACGCCATGTTCGTGATGATGAACGCCGCGCGCCTGCATGTCGCGCTGCAAGGCGTGGGCCTGCTGTCCGCCGCTTGGCAAAAGGCCGATGCCTACGCGCACGAGCGCAAGCAGATGCGCGCGCCCGGCGCGAAAGAAACCAGCTTGCTTATCCAGCACCCTGCCATGCAGCGCACCTTGGCGACGCAGCGCGCCTGGCTGGACGCCGGTCGCGTGCTGGCCTACCAGACCGCGATCGAGCTGGACATCGCCAAACACCACCCCGACGCCGATCGCCGCGCGGCGGCAGAGCGCTGGTGCGCGCTGGCCACGCCGATGCTCAAAGCCGCGTGCACGCACCAGGCCTTTCACGGCGGCAGCGACTGCCTGCAGGTCTTTGGCGGTCACGGCTATGTCAGCGAATGGGGGATCGAGCAGCATGTGCGCGACGCGCGCGTGGCCATGATTTACGAGGGCACGAACGAGATCCAGGCCATCGACCTGCTGGTGCGCAAGGTGTTGGCCGATGGCGGCACGGCCCTGGCCGCGCTGCTGGACCGGGTGCGCGCCGAGGCGGGCGATAGACCGCTGGGGCGCGAAGCCGTGCGCTGCGCCGACGCGCTGCAGGCGCTGACCGGCCGCGTCGTCGCCGCCGGCGCGCAGGACGCGGCGCTGCCCTACTGGGTGGCCGACGACTACCTGCGCGCGGCCAGCATGGCGTTGCTGGCCTGGGCCGGCGCCCGCATCGAAGCCAGCCCAGCGGCCGAGCGGCAAGGCGCCCTCGCCGCACTGGACGCGCTCTTGCACTGGGTGCTGCCCGAATTCGACATGCGCTGCGCCATCATCGACCGGCGTCTGGCTGCGGTGGACGCGGGCGCAACGGTCTGAACATGGCAAAGCATCGCAGCCATTCTCCCGGCGATACGGCCGCAAGCCAGGACGGCGCCGAAGACGCCACACCCTTCGACCCCAATGCCTCGGTGGACCAGGTCGACACGCGCTACCTGGAAACCCTGGTCGGCTACAACGCTCGCCGCGCTGCCCTGACGGTGATCGGCCTGTTCGTGCCGCGCATGGCCGAATACGGGCTGCGCCCGGTGGACTTTTCCATCCTGTCCGTGATCCGCCACAACCCCGGCATCACGTCCAAGCAGCTGTGCAGCGCGCTCAACCTGCTGCCGCCCAACCTGGTCGGCAAGATCGCCACGCTGGACCAACGCGGCCTGCTGCTGCGCCACCCGCACCCGAGCGACGGGCGCGCGCTGGGCCTGCAACTGACGGCAGCGGGGCACGCGCTGATGGTCGAAGCCGAGCGCACCGCCTTCGCGCTGGAAGACGAAGCGGCCGGCGCTTTGAGCCCCGCCGAGCGCCGTACGCTGCTCCGATTGTTGCAAAAAGTATACAGCCCGGACTGAGCGGAACCCCCTCGCAAAGTCCGGTTTTTGTAGCGCTCAACCCACGATGGGCCGGCATAAGGAGCTATGAAACTGCTAGCGTGCTACAGATTTGCGATATAGTCGTTCCACGCAAATGCGCCACCTGAGGAGAAGCCCGAGATGAGTTCCAAAGAAAACGCCGCGACAGGCCAGTTGCTGGCACTGCTGGAAGCGCGCTACGCGATCCGCGTGCTGTGGGCCCTGCGCGACGGCCATCCCCAGACCTTCCGCCTGCTGCAAGACAGCGTGGGCGGCATCACCCCCAACACCCTCAACACCCGCCTGAAAGAGCTGCGCGCGGCCAACCTGGTCACCCACGGCACGGACGGCTACAGCCTGACGCCCAGCGGCGCCGACCTGATCAAGCGCCTGTCCGACCTGCAGGCCTTCGCCACCAAGTGGGTCGCGGCGCAAGCCAAGAAGAAGTAAGCCTTTCACGGTCAGCCGTTGCTGGCGCGCACAGCCGCCAGCCAGCCGGGCCACTCCAGGCGCATGAAGAAAGCGGCATCGGGCCGCTTTTTTAGGCTTCAAACCAGGCTCTTGCGCTACAACCATCTGCGCAGACAGCTCTTCATTTAATAGCAAATAGCATGACCAGCCAACTCCAGATCACCGACACCGTCGTCGGCTCCGGCGCCGAAGCCAAACCCGGCCAGGACGTCACCGTGCACTACACCGGCTGGCTCTACAACGACGGCCAGCAAGGCGCCAAGTTCGACTCCAGCCTGGACCGCGGCCAGCCGTTCTCCTTCCCGCTCGGCGCCGGCCATGTGATCAAGGGCTGGGACCAGGGCTTTGCCGGCATGAAGGTGGGCGGCAAGCGCACCCTGATCATCCCGCCGGAGATGGGCTACGGCGCGCGCGGTGCCGGCGGTGTCATTCCGCCCAACGCCACGCTGAAGTTCGACGTCGAACTGCTCGGCGTCAACGGCTGACCGCTGATCCGATCGGAGGCTCTGCGCCTCTCGCCGCCTTCGCCGCTGCAACAACGCCGCCCGCGTGGCGGCGTTTCCATTGGTGGTTGCGCGGCTTTGCGCCAGCCAGTGTCTTGCTCAGGTCAATTTGCTGATTTATTGTGCAAAACACGGTCTTCAGAGGTCAAAAAACGCGTTTTCTCAGCGTTTTTCTGCCATTGCCGGGCTTGAAACCTGGGCGCTGGCGCCCACATGACGGCTAGAGAGTCCTCCCAAGAGACCAACCGCAGCACACAGAACAATGTCAGACAAACCTTATCCCTTTTCCCCTGGCGCCCCGGGTGCCGATTTCGATCCGCCGATGAGCCCCGAAGAGCTGGAGGCCGCGGCCGCCGCGAACGAGGCCGACGCGTCGGCGGCACTGAGCAACGCACAGGCCGAACTGGCCCAGCTGAAGGCCCAAACCGCCGAGCTGACCGACCAGGCTCTGCGCGCTCAGGCCGACGCCCAGAATGCCCGCCGCCGCGCCGACGAAGAAATCGCCAAGTCGCGCAAGTTCGCCCTGGAGGGCTTTGCCGAAAGCCTGCTGCCGGTGCTGGACAGCCTGGAAGCGGCCTTGAATGTGGAGAATGCCACCGCCGAGCAGCTGCGCGAAGGCTCTGAAGCCACGCTGCGCCAGCTGATCAGCGCGCTGGAGCGCAACAAGGTGGTCGAAGTCAACCCCGCCCCCGGTGCCCGGTTCGACCCCGCCACACAGCAGGCCATCAGCATGGTCCCCTCCGCTCAGGAGCCCAACACCATCGTGTCGGTGCTGCAAAAGGGCTACACCATCGCCGACCGCGTGCTGCGCCCGGCCCTGGTCACGGTGGCGGCTCCGCAGTAAACCACAGCCCGAAAAACACCCCTCCCACGAAATCGCTGCCTGGCCGCTTGAAAAACCCCACCGCCAGCCGCAGCTTTCCATCCATTCAGCATTAAGAAGCCTCTCGGAGAAGAAACATGGCAAAAATCATCGGTATTGACCTGGGCACCACCAACTCGTGCGTGGCCATCATGGAAGGCAACTCGACCAAGGTGATCGAGAACGCCGAAGGCGCGCGCACCACGCCGTCCATCGTTGCCTACCAGGAAGACGGCGAAGTCCTCGTCGGCGCGCCGGCCAAGCGCCAGGCCGTCACCAACCCCAAAAACACGATCTACGCCGTCAAGCGCCTGATCGGTCGCAAGTTCACCGACCCGGAAGTGCAAAAGGACATCCACCTGATGCCTTTTGAGATCATCAAGGCCGACAACGGCGACGCCTGGGTCGAAGTGCGCGGCCAGAAGCTGGCACCGCCCCAGATCAGCGCCGAGATCCTGCGCAAGATGAAGAAAACCGCCGAGGACTACCTGGGCGAAGCCGTGACCGAAGCGGTCATCACCGTGCCGGCGTACTTCAACGACAGCCAGCGCCAGGCCACCAAGGACGCCGGCCGCATCGCCGGTCTGGACGTCAAGCGCATCATCAACGAGCCCACCGCCGCCGCCCTGGCCTTCGGCCTGGACAAAGGCACCAAGGGTGACCGCAAGATCGCCGTGTACGACTTGGGCGGTGGCACGTTCGACGTTTCCATCATCGAAATCGCCGACGTCGATGGCGAAAAGCAGTTCGAAGTGCTGTCCACCAACGGTGACACCTTCCTGGGCGGTGAAGACTTCGACCAGCGCATCATCGAATACGTGATCGCCGAGTTCAAAAAGGACCAGGGCGTGGATCTGTCCAAGGACGTGCTGGCCCTGCAGCGCCTGAAAGAAGCCGCTGAAAAGGCCAAGATCGAGCTGTCCTCGGCCGCCTCGACCGACATCAACCTGCCCTACATCACGGCCGATGCTTCCGGCCCCAAGCACCTGAACATCAAGCTGACCCGCGCCAAGCTGGAAAGCCTGGTCGAAGAGCTGGTGGCCCGCACCATCGCCCCCTGCAAGACCGCCATCAAGGACGCTGGCATCAGCGTCAGCGACATCAGCGACGTGATCCTGGTCGGTGGCCAGACGCGCATGCCCCTGGTGCAGGAAAAGGTGAAGGAGTTCTTCGGCAAGGAGCCGCGCAAGGACGTCAACCCAGACGAAGCCGTGGCCGTCGGTGCCGCCATCCAGGGCCAGGTGCTCTCCGGCGACCGCAAGGACGTGCTGCTGCTCGACGTCACCCCCCTGTCCCTGGGCATTGAGACCATGGGCGGCGTGATGACGAAGATGATCACCAAGAACACGACCATCCCGACGAAGTTCGCGCAGACCTTCTCGACGGCCGAAGACAACCAGCCGGCGGTGACCATCAAGGTCTACCAGGGCGAGCGTGAACTGGCTTCGGGCAACAAGCTGCTGGGCGAATTCAACCTGGAAGGCATTCCGCCGGCCAGCCGCGGCATGCCGCAGATCGAAGTGACCTTCGACATCGACGCCAACGGTATCCTGCACGTGTCCGCCAAGGACAAGGGCACGGGCAAGGAAAACAAGATCACCATCAAGGCCAACTCCGGCCTGTCCGAAGGCGAGATCGAGCAGATGGTCAAGGACGCGGAAGTCAACGCGGCCGAAGACAAGAAGAAGGTCGAGCTGGTGCAGGCCCGCAACCAGGGCGACGCGCTGGTGCACAGCGTGCGCAAGACGCTCACCGAGCACGGCGACAAGCTGGACGCTGGCGAGAAGGACAAGATCGAAGCTGCGATCAAGGACGTGGAAGAAGCCATCAAGGGCGACGACAAGGCCGCGATCGAGAGCAAGACCGAAGCCCTGATGACCGCCAGCCAGAAACTGGGCGAGAAGATGTACGCCGACGCGGGCGCTGCGGCTGGCGCTGCCCCGGGTGGCGACGCCGGTGCCCAGGCTTCCAGCGGTGCCGCGGCCGACGACAACGTGGTCGACGCCGAGGTCAAGGAAGTCAAGAAGGACTGACCCACGGCCCAGGTCCGTTTCGGGATGGCGCCGCGCACACGGCACCTCCCACACGCCGCGCAGGCTGTTCCCACAGGGAATCGACTGCGCGGCTTTTACTTGAGAAAAGTCGCATACCCCTATGGCCAAGCGTGATTACTACGAAGTCCTGGGCGTTCCCAAGAACGCCGAGGACGACGAGATCAAGAAAGCCTATCGCAAGCTGGCGATGAAGCACCACCCTGACCGCAATCAGGGCAATGCACAGGAAGCCGAGCTGCGCTTCAAAGAGGCCAAAGAGGCCTACGAGATGCTCAGCGACCCGCAAAAGCGCGCCGCGTACGACCAGTACGGGCACGCCGGCGTCGACCCCAATATGCGCGGCGGCCCCGAAGGCTTTGGCGGTTTTGCCGAGGCCTTTGGCGACATCTTCGGCGACATCTTTGGCGGTGGCGCGCGCGGCGGCCGCGGCGGCCCGCAGATGTACCGCGGCAACGACCTCAGCTACGCGATGGAAATCACGCTGGAAGAGGCGGCCAACGGCAAAGATGCCCAGATCCGCATCCCCAGCTGGGACGAATGCGACACCTGCCACGGCAGCGGCGCCAAGCCCGGCACCAGCGCCACCACCTGCGGCACCTGCCACGGCCAGGGCGTGGTGCAGATGCGCCAGGGCTTTTTCAGCGTGCAGCAGACCTGCCCGCATTGCCGCGGCACCGGCAAGCAGATCAAGGACCCCTGCACCACCTGCCACGGCCAGGGCAAGATCAAGCAGCAAAAAACGCTGGAAGTGAAGATCCCCGCCGGCATCGACGACGGCATGCGCATCCGCAGCGTCGGCAATGGCGAACCGGGCACCAACGGCGGCCCGCCGGGCGATCTGTTCATCGAGATCCGCATCAAGAAACACGAAATCTTCGAGCGCGACGGCGACGACCTGCACTGCGTGGTGCCGATCGGCTTTGCCGCGGCCGCGTTGGGTGGCGAGATCGAGGTGCCCACGCTGGGCGGCAAGGCGGCCATCGACATCCCCGAAGGCACGCAAGCGGGCAAGCAGTTCCGCCTGCGCGGCAAGGGCATCAAAGGCGTGCGCTCCTCCTACCCGGGCGACCTGTACTGCCATGTCAGCCTGGAAACACCGGTCAAGCTGACCGAGCACCAGAAGAAGCTGCTGAAAGAGTTTGACGAATCCCTGCGCAAGGGCGGCGCCAAGCATTCGCCCAGCACCGAAAGCTGGACCGACCGCCTCAAGAGCTTCTTCGGCGCCTGAGGCCGCCACCATGCTCTGACGGGCGGTATAAACCGCTCCGCCTGTCAACACCCACCGCCGCGGCGCTGCCCTGGCGGTTTTTTTGTGCCAAAAATCACCAAGCCGGGTTTCTCCTTAAGGTGGATCTCAGACGGTGGCGCCACACTCGCGCCCCATGTCGGACACCCTAGCGACAATTCCTGCGCTGCCCGTCGCGCGCGCGCCAAGCCCCCCCCGCACCCACGCGCGCTGGCTCAACACCCCCCTCTCCCTCGTCCTGCTGACCGCGCTCTGGATGGCCAGCGTCGGCAACCTGGCCCTGTGGCGCGCCCTGGGCGCCCTGCCCGAGTTGGACAACGCCCGCGGCGTGGCCTTTGGCATCGCCTTCGGGGTGGCCGTGATGGCGCTGTTGGTGATGCTGCTGACGCTGTTCACCTGGCGCTGGACGCTGAAAGCCGCCCTCGTCATCTGCCTGCTGGCGGCGGCCGGGGGCGCCTACTTCATGCAGACCTACGGCGTCGTGATCGACCCGACCATGATGGTCAACGTGCTGCTGACCGACAGCCGCGAAGCGCAGGAGCTGCTCAGCTGGCGCCTGGTGGTCGCCCTGCTGCTGATGGGCGCCCTGCCCGCTGTGCTGGTATGGCGCGCGCGCCTGCAGTGGCCCAGCGGTGGTCGCCAGGCGCTGCGCAATGCTATCGTCTTCGTAGCTGCTTGCGCAGTGCTGTTGGGCGCTGGTGGCCTTTTCTTTCAGGATTTGTCGGCCACCATGCGCAACCACAAGCAGTTGCGCTATTTGATCAACCCGCTCAATTCGTTCTATTCGCTGGCCCTGGTGGGGCGCAAGCCGGTGCAGCGCAACGGCGCCGCTGTGCTGCCGTTGGGCGAAGACGCCCGCCTGGCCGCGCTGGGCCCCGGCGCGCAGCCGCCGCTGGTGTTGATGGTGGTGGGCGAAACCGCCCGCGCCGACCACATCGGCCTGAACGGCTATGCGCGCGACACCACGCCCGAATTGGCCAAGCAGCAGGTCGTCAGCTTGCGCAACGTGTGGTCCTGCGGCACCAACACCGCGGCCTCGGTGCCGTGCATGTTCTCGAATCTTGAGCGCGAGGCCTTTGAAGACCGCAAAGCCAACACCGAAGGCCTGGCCGATGTGCTGCAGCGCGCCGGCCTGGCCGTGCTGTGGCTGGACAACCAGGCCGGCGGCTGCAAGGGCGTGTGCGACCGCGTGCCCAAGGTCGACTACCAGGCCCTGGCCGTGCCCGGCCTGTGCAGCGACGACGGCGAGTGCCTGGACGAGGTCATGCTGAAAGACCTGGACGCCCGCATCGCCCAGCTGCCGCCCGAGCGCCGCGCCAAAGGCGTGGTGGTCTTCATGCATCAGATGGGCAGCCACGGCCCGGCCTACTACAAGCGGTCGCCCGCCGCCTTCAAGGCCTTCCAGCCCGAATGCACGACCAACGCGCTGCAGCAGTGCGAGAAGGCGCAGGTCATCAACGCCTACGACAACACGATCCGCTACACCGACCACTTCCTGTCCAGCGCCATCGACTGGCTCAAGGGCCGGCAGGCGCAGTGGGCGCCGGCGCTGGTGTACGTGTCCGACCATGGCGAATCGCTGGGCGAAGGCCACCTGTACCTGCACGGCCTGCCTTACCGCATCGCCCCCGACACGCAAAAGCGCGTACCCTGGATCACCTGGCTGTCGCCCGCCTTCCAGCAGCAGACCGGCATCACCACCGATTGCGTGGCGCAGCAGCGCGACGCCGAGCTGTCGCACGACCAGTACTTCCACAGCACGCTGGGCCTGCTGGGCGTGCAGACCCAGGTGCTGGACCGCAAGCTTGACCTGTACGGCCGCTGCCGGCGGGTGGCGACGGCCGCGACCGCGACGAACGGCTGATTCGCTGATTCGCTGATCGGCGGGTCGACAGACGGGTGCGGCCGGCACGGTGGTCGGCGCTTCTCAGCGCCCCTCAGCGCGACAGCAAACGCCACATCACCGCTCTCCTATTAATAGCTGCCCGCGCCGATGGCTCTAAGGCCAACGGCCTAAAAACCTTCAAACATCGGCCTCAGAATAAGGCCTGTTGCCCGTCCAGCGTGGGCGGCCGGAACTGCCCCAGGTCCAGCCCTTCGCGCCCCTGGTTCAAGCCCAGGCGCGCACAGGCCCGGGCAAAGCGCTGGTGCAGCAGCCTGGCCCACGTCCCGCGCCCCTGCATGCGGGCGCCGAAGTGCGCGTCGTAATCGCGCCCGCCGCGCATTTCGCGCACGCGCGCCATCACGCGCTCGGCCCGGTCGGGGTAGTGCGCGGTCAGCCATTCCTGGAACAGCGGCGCCACCTCCCACGGCAGACGCAGCACGGTGTAGAAGGCGCGGCGCGCGCCGGCGTCGTGGGCGGCGGCCAGCACCTGTTCCATGTCGTCGTTGATGAAGGGGATCTGCGGCGCCACGCTCACGCCCGTGGGCACGCCCGCCTCGCTCAGCGCGCGCAGGGTGCGCAGGCGCCGCACGGGGCTGGCGGCGCGCGGCTCCAGGCAGCGCGCCAGGGCGGCGTCGAGCGTGGTGATGGTCACGTACACCGCGGCCAGGCCGCGTGCGGCCAAGGGCCCGATCAGGTCCAGGTCGCGCTCGACGGTGCTGGCTTTGGTGATGACGGAAAACGGGTGGCGCGCCTCGGCCAGCACCTCGATCACGCTGCGGGTCAGACGCAGCTCGCGCTCGATCGGCTGATAACAATCGGTCGCCGCGCCGATCACGATGGCGCTCGGCCGGTAACTGCGCGCCGCCAGCTCGCGCCGCAGCACAGCGGCGATGTTGGGCTTGGCGATCAGCCGCGTTTCAAAATCCAGCCCCGGCGACAGGCCCAGGTAGCTGTGCGTCGGCCGCGCAAAGCAGTAAATGCAACCATGCTCGCAACCGCGGTAGGGGTTCAGGCTGCGCTCAAAGGGCAAGTCGGGCGAATCGTTGGCGCACAGCGCGCTCTTGCAATCTTCCAGCCGGACTTCGGTCGTCAGGGCCACCGGTTCATCGTCCAAACAGGCTTCCGCCCTACAGCCATCTGCGCGAGCAGCTATGGCTTCCGTAGCATGCCCCACGTCCGACCAGCCGTCGTCGAATGCTTCGCGCGCGTCCTTTTCAAAGCGGTGCGGCACGTTGGCAACCGCGCCGCGGCCCTTGCGCGGCACCGGCGGCGGGCTCAAGAAGATCGGAGAAAAGTCGGACATGGTGGTGCTGAGAAACTGTTTATTTATACAGCTTTTCAGCCACACACACCAGCGCGGTGACGCAGGTCATCAGGATCCGGCGCGGTTGTCCACGCGCCCAACATCGCCCGACGGGTCGGCGCGCTGTTCGGGCAGTCCGAACCGGGCGCGACCGTGCTGACGGTGCGCTTGGTGCCGATGCCGATGCCGTGCAGCACCCCGGCGCCCGTGGGCAGCGCGTTGCGCGGTGCGTGAAGCGCGTTGGAAAGCGCCGCGCCAGACCGAGCAGCGCTATTACAAGAGGAGCTGCCTGCGCAAGTGGTTGTAGGGCCAGCGCCCCAAAACCTTTGAAAACAAGCTGCGGCGCGCAACGGGCGGCTGGGCGCCGGCGCGACGCATCCCTGCGGGGCGGGGACGTTAAAGAAAGCGGTCGAGCAGCTTGCGGCTGTGGCGGTCCATGGCCTGCAGGTCGCGGATCAGGTACTGCACGCCGTGGTTGTCGTTGACGATCAGCAAGCCAGGGCCCAGGCGGCGGATGTCTTCTTCGCCTTTCAGCACAAAGCGCGTCGCGCCGCGGTCGGTTTCGACGTCCCAGGTGCTGGGCGTGCCGAAGCTGCTGACGCTTTTCAGCCGCTGCAGCACGGGCATGAATTCGCGCTGCTCCAGCGCCTGGGCGACCAGGCCGCGGGTCGGCTCGGGCAGATCGGCCAGGCGTTCGACCCAGGCCAGCTCATGCCCGTCGACGTCCAGCAGACTGATGCCTTCGTCCGGAGCGGCGATCGGGAAGGCGCGCACGGCGACCACGCCTTCGTGGCGCTGGCCCTCGCCGTCGGTCAGGACCAGGCGGCCGAAGGCGTCGCGCTGCAGGTCAAACACGGTGGTGGGGGCGCTCATGGCTGGTTCTCCGGGTGCGGGCTGTCGGCGCTGCGGGTGTCGTCGTCGCGGTGGACGTGGGGCGGCAAGGCGGGCGCGGGCGGCGCCAGCGCGGCATCGTCCACTTCCAGCATGCGGTCGCGCTCGGCCTTTTCCTGGCGCGCCTGCGCTTCGTACAGGCGCCAGTAGGCACCGCGCTGGGCGATCAGCTCCTCGTGCGTGCCCTCTTCCACTTTGTCGCCCTTGTCCATGACCACCAGGCGATCGGCCTTGCGCAGCGTGGACAGGCGGTGGGCGATGGCGATGGTGGTGCGCCCGCGCACCAGGTTGTCCAGCGCCTTCTGGATCTCGCGCTCGGTTTCGGTGTCGACGCTGGCCGTGGCTTCGTCCAGGATCAGGATGCGCGGGTTGATCAGCAGCGCCCGCGCAATGCTGATGCGCTGGCGCTCGCCGCCCGACAAGCCCTGGCCGCGCTCGCCCACCAGCGAGTCGTAACCCTGCGGCAGGCGCAGGATGAATTCGTGCGCGTGGGCGGCGCGCGCGGCGGCCACGATTTCTTCGCGCGTGGCGTCGGGCTTGCCGTAGGCGATGTTTTCGGCAATCGTGCCGAAGAACAAAAACGGCTCTTGCAGCACCAGGCCGATGTTGCGGCGGTAATCGGCCACGCGCACGTCGCGCAGGTCGACCCCATCCACCAAAATCGCGCCCTCGCTCACGTCGTAAAAGCGGCAGATCAGGTTGACCAGCGTGCTCTTGCCCGAGCCGCTGTGGCCCACCAGGCCGATCATCTCGCCCGGCTCGATGGTCAGGTTCAGCCCGCGGATGACCGAGCGGTTGCCGTAGCGCAGCGCAGCGTCCTTCACCTCGATGCGGCCTTGCACATGGCCCAGCGGCACCGGGTTTTTGGGCTCCGGCACGCTGGAAACATGGTCCAGGATCTCGAAGATGCGCTTGGTGCCCGACGCTGCCTTTTGCGTGACCGAGACGATGCGGCTCATCGAATCCAGCCGGGTGTAGAAGCGCCCGATGTAGGCCAAAAACGCCGTCAGCACACCGACGGTGATCTGCTGCTTGCTGACCAGCCAGATGCCGCAGGCCCACACCACCAGCAGGCCGATCTCGGTCAGCAGCGTGACGGTGGGCGAAAACAGCGACCACAGCTTGTTCAGCTTGTCGTTGACGGCCAGGTTGTGGCGGTTGGCGTCCTTGAAGCGGCCGGCTTCGCGGTCTTCCTGGGCAAAGGCTTTCACCACGCGGATGCCGGGGATGGTGTCGGCCAACACGTTGGTCACTTCCGACCAGACGCGGTCGATCTTCTCGAAGCCGGTGCGCAGGCGGTCGCGCACCACGTGGATCATCCAGCCGATGATGGGCAGCGGCACCAGGGTCACCAGCGCCAGCGTCGGGTTGATGGTGAAGAGGATGACGGCGGTCATCACGATCATCAGAATGTCGGTGGCGAAGTCCAGCAGATGCAGCGACAGAAAGACGTTGATGCGGTCAGTCTCCGAGCCAATGCGCGCCATCAGGTCGCCCGTGCGGCGGCCGCCAAAGTACTCAAGTGAAAGCTTGAGCAAGTGTTCGTAAGTTGTGGTTCTTAAATCGGCCCCGATGCGCTCGGACACCAGGGCCAGTATGTAGGTCTTGGCCCAGCTGAGCACCCAGGCCAGCAGCGCCGAACCCAGCAGGCCCGCCAGCAGCATGGCAACCAGACCGGTGTCGATTTTCTGACCCGCCTGGAACGGGATCAGCACCTTGTCCATCAGCGGCATGGTCAGGTAGGGCGGCACCAGAGTCGCTGCCGTCGCCGCCAGCGTCAGCAAAAAACCGGCCAGCAGCTGCCAGCGGTACGGGTGGGCGAAACGCCACAGGCGAAACAGCGTCCACGTCGAAGGCGGCTTGTCTTCGACCACCCCCTCGCCTTCCTCACTTTGACCCAAGGGCAACTCGGCCAGCAGTACCTGGTCCGCGGTGGCCTGCGCGGTGGCCGGGTCGGCCTGGAGCGCTTCAAACTGGTTCAGCAGGCGCAAGGCGGCCGGGTTTTGCCCCAGCGTGAAACGCCAGACCGCCAGTTGGCCGCCCGCGTCGCGCAGCGCCAAGGTGCCAACGCCGGCGTGGTCCATGTGCGAAAGCGCCAGCCCGGGGCGCAAATCCCAGCTTTTCCATCCTGTTTCATCCGGAAACCGTGAAATAAGCCGTTGATTTGTAATGAGCACGGCGCCGGTGCCAAAACGCAGTCGCGCGTCCAAGTCAACTTCCAGCACCCCCAGCACGTTTTCAGAGGAGCGCAGCGGCGCTCCTTCGGTCAGTGCTTGTGTCATCGGTACGGGGGAAGTCTGTTGCGACATGGAATGCATACGTAGCGGGTCGAATACCTGTCGGCAATTCGGCCCCGATCACCAGAAATTCAAGGAAAGCGAGCGCACTCCCCATGAGGCGAATCGATCAAAACGCGGGTGGCGCCACCAAAGGTGGCGGATTGTATCCGCGGGCCCTTCAGGCGAGCAATCAGACCGCCATCGGCACGGAAACCGGTGCAGCGGCCACCACGGCAGCGCGCACCTTCCCTGACATCGTGATCCGCCAAATGACCCACTTGCGCGGGCCGAACATCTGGACCTACCGCCCGGTGATCGAAGCCATCGTCGACATTGGCGATCTGGAAGACTTCCCCTCCAATACCCTGCCCGGTTTCTACGACCGACTGACGACCTGGCTGCCCGGCCTGATCGAGCACCGCTGCAGCGTCGGCCGCCGCGGTGGCTTTCTGATGCGCCTGCGCGACGGCACCTGGCCCGGCCACATCCTGGAGCACGTGGCACTGGAGCTGCAAACCCAGGCCGGCATGAAGACCGGCTTCGGCAAGGCCCGCATGACGCACGAGCGCGGCGTCTACAAAGTGGTGATCCGCACCCGGGACGAGGTGATTGGCCGCCTGGCGCTGGAGTCGGCACGCGATCTGGTGATGGCAGCGATCAACGACCGCCCCTACGACCTGGCCGCCACGCTGGCCAAGATGACCGATTTGGTGGACCGCCGCTGCCTGGGCCCGAGCACCGCCTGCATCGTAGACGCCGCGGGCGAACGCGGCATCCCGTCCATGCGCCTGAATGAAGGCAACCTGGTCCAGCTGGGCCAGGGCGCCGCCCAGCGCCGCATCTGGACGGCCGAAACCGACCGCACCAGCGCCATCGCCGAAGGCATTTCACGCGACAAGGACCTGACCAAAACCCTGCTGGCCGCTGCCGGCGTGCCGGTGCCCGAAGGCCGCACCGTCGAAAGCGCCGATGAGGCCTGGGACGCCGCCGAAAGCGTCGGCCTGCCCGTGGTGGTCAAGCCATCGGACGGCAACCACGCCCGCGGCGTGTCGCTGAACCTGAAGACCGAGCAGGAAGTGCGCGACGCCTTTGTCGCGGCCGAAAAAGAAGGCTCCGAGGTCATCGTCGAGCGTTTCATCCCCGGCCACGAACACCGCCTCTTGGTGGTGGGCGGCAAGGTCGTCGCGGCGACGCGCGGCGAAATCACCCGCGTCAGTGGCGACGGGCGCTCCTCCGTGGCCGAGCTGGTGCGCACGCAGGTCAACACCGACCCGCGCCGCGGCGAGGAAGAGCAGTTCCCGCTGGACGTCGTTCGCATGGACGACGCCGTGGTCCTGCTGGAACTCACCCGCCAGGGCCTGGCGCCGGACAGCGTGCTGCAGCGTGGCCAGACCGCTGTGGTGCAGCGCACCGGCAACATGGCCAACGACGTCACCCACCAGGTCCACCCGGATAACGCCGAGCTGATGGGCCTGGCCGCGCGGGTGGTCGGCCTGGACATTGCCGGCATCGACCTGGTGGTGGAAGACATCTCCAAACCCATGGTGGCCCAGGGTGGCGCCATCGTCGAAGTCAACGCCGGCCCCGGCCTCTTGATGCACCTCAAGCCGGCGGTGGGCCGCGCCCAACCGGTGGGCGATGCGATCGTCAACCACCTCTTCCCTGCCAACGAGTCCGGCCGCATCCCCATCGTTGGCCTGCTGGGCACGGGCGACAGCTCGCTGGCGGCCCGTCTGGTGGCCTCGATGCTGCAACTGCACGGCTGGCAGACCGCCCTGGCCTGCCGCGACGGGCTGTTCGTCGGCCCGCGCCAGCTCTCGACCAGCGACGCCCGCCGCTACGACGACGGTGAGCGCATGCTGATCAACCGCACGGTGCAAGCCGCCGTGCTGGAAACCACGCCGCGCCAGATCCTGACCGAAGGCCTGCCCTACGACCGCTGCCAGGTCGGGGTGGTGATGGCGATGCCCGGCGCAGAAGGCCTGCACGACCTGTATATCACCGAAGCCGACCAGCTGCCGAACATCGTGCGCACCCAGGTCGACGTGGTGCTGACGGGCGGCGTGGCGGTGCTGAACGCAGACGCCCCCGAGGTGGCCGAGTTGGCCGAGTACTGCGACGGCGAAGTGATCTTCTACGGGCTGGACCCCGACAACGAGGCCCTGACCGCCCACCGCGCCCGCAAGGGCCGCGCGGTGGTCGCGCGGGACGCGAGCATCGTCCTGGCCTCCGGCCCGGACGAAACCCCGCTGATCAACCTGTCGGCGCCCATTTTTGCGCCGATCACCAACGAACCCCCGGCGGACGTTCGCCCCCATGTGCTGGCCGCCGTGGCCGCCGCTTGGTCACTGGGTGTTTCTGCCGACCTGATTCGTGCGGCTTTGTTGCGATTTGGCGAAGCTCATCACAACTTGGCTGTCCACTGATTTCGATCGCGGCACGTTAGTTACTTCGTATTCCCACTTCAGGACCATCCATGGAAGTCACCCGCATTCGCGCGCTCCGCGGCCCCAACCTCTGGAGTCGCCACACGGCCATCGAAGCCGTCGTCACCTGCGACGGGGCCGAGCGCGACCTGCGTGCCACCCCGGCGTTTGAAAAACGCCTGCGTGAGCTGTTCCCCTCGGTCGGCGCCTTGCACGCCAACAAGCCCAGCACCCCCATCTCCATGGCACACGCCCTGGAACTGGTCGCCCTGGCCTTGCAGGCGCAGGCTGGCTGCCCGGTGACTTTCAGCCGGACCACGGAGACCGAGATCCCCGGCACCTTCCAGGTCGCCGTGCAGTACACGGAAGAAGCCGTTGGCCGCCTGGCATTTGAAAAAGCCGAACAGCTGTGCGCTGCGGCGGCGGCTGGCACCGACTTTGACGTCCCCGCCACCCTGGCCGAGTTGCACGAGCTGGACGAGGACGAGCGCCTGGGCCCCTCGACCGGCGCCATCGTCGACGCGGCCATCGCCCGCGGCATCCCCATCAAGCGCCTGACCAGCGGCAGCTTGGTCCAGCTGGGCTGGGGCAGCCAGCAACGCCGCATCCAGGCGGCCGAGGTGGACGGCACCAGCGCCATTTCTGAATCCATCGCCCAGGACAAGGACCTGACCAAGAAGCTGCTGCACGCCGCTGGCGTGCCGGTGCCGCTGGGTCGTCCTGCGACCGACCTGGAAGACGCCTGGGCGGCTGCCGAGGAAATCGGCCTGCCCGTGGTGGTCAAGCCGCAGGACGGCAACCAGGGCAAGGGCGTCACCGTCGGCATCACCGACCGCGCCCATTTCGACATCGCCTTCGAAGCCGCCGTGAAATACGGCGTGGTCATGGTCGAGCGTTACCTGCCCGGCCACGATTTCCGCCTCTTGGTGGTCGGCAACCGCCTGGTGGCCGCCGCCCGCCGCGACCCGCCCCTGGTCATCGGCGATGGCGAACACACCGTGCGCGAGCTGGTGGCCGAGGTCAACAAGGACCCCCGCCGCGGCGAAGGCCATGGCACGTCGCTGACCAAGATCCGCATCGACACGATTGCCGAAGCCCGCCTGGCCGCCCAAGGCCTGACGCCCGACGCCGTGCCTGAAAAGGGCCAGCGCGTCGTGCTGCGCAACAACGCCAATCTGTCGACCGGCAGCACCGCAACCGACGTCACCGACAGCGTCCACCCTGAAGTGGCCGCCCGCGCCATCGAAGCCGCCCAGACCGTCGGCCTGGACATTTGCGGCGTCGACGTGGTGTGCGAGACCGTCATCAAGCCGCTGGAAGAGCAAAACGGCGGCATCGTTGAAGTCAACGCCGCCCCTGGCCTGCGCATGCACCTCAGCCCCTCGTTCGGCAAAGGCCGTGACGTCGGCGGTGCGGTCATGGACCTGATGTACCCGAACGGTGGCAACGGGCGCGTGCCCGTGGTCGCCGTCACCGGCACCAACGGCAAAACCACGACGGTGCGCCTGACCGCCCACCTGTTCAAGGCCCAGGGCCTGCGCGTGGGCATGACCAACACCGACGGCGTGTACGTCAATGGCCGCCAGATCGATTCCGGTGACTGTTCCGGCCCGCGCAGCGCGCGCAACGTGCTCGCCCACCCCGACGTGGACGCCGCCGTGCTGGAGACCGCCCGCGGCGGTCTGCTGCGCGAAGGCCTGGCGTTTGACCAGTGCGACGTCGCCATCGTCACCAACCTGGGCGCTGGCGACCACCTGGGCCTGAACTACATCACCACGCTGGAAGACCTGTCGGTGCTCAAGCGCGTGATCGTGCTGAACGTGGCGCCGACCGGCACCGCCGTGCTGAACGCCGCCGACCCCGCCGTGGCCGCGATGGCCGAGCATTGCCCCGGCAAGGTGACCTTCTTCGCGCAGCACGGCAACCACCCGGTCATCGAGACGCACCGTGCCCAGGGCAAGCGTGTGGTCTATGTGGACCGTGGCGACATCGTCTGTGCCGAAGGCGGCTTCACCAAGCGCCTGCCGCTGTCTCGCGTGCCACTGACGCGCCAAGGCCAGCTGGGCTTCCAGGTGGAAAACACCATGGCCTCCGTGGCCGCCGCCTGGGCCGTGAATGTGTCCTGGGACGCCATCCAGAAGGGCCTGGCCAGCTTCATCAGCGACCTGCACGGCGTGCCCGGCCGCTTCAACGTGTTCGACTACCGCGGTGCGACCCTGATCGCCGACTACGGTCACAACCCCGACGCCATCGCGGCGCTGGTGAACGGTGTGGAAAACATGCCGTCGGTGCGCCGCTCGGTCGTCATCAGCGGCGCCGGCGACCGCCGCGACGAGGACATCACCGCGCAGACCCGCCTCCTCGGTGCCGCGTTCGACGACGTCATCCTCTACCAGGACGCCTGCCAGCGCGGCCGCGCCGACGGCGAGGTGCTGGGCCTGCTGCGCGACGGTTTGAAGGGCGCTACCCGCACCCGCCACGTCGAGGAAATCCATGGCGAATTCGTCGCCATCGACCACGCGCTGGAGCGCCTGAACAAGGGCGACCTGTGCCTGATCCTGATCGACCAGGTGGAAGAAGCCCTTGCCCACATCCGCCAACGTGTGGAACAGGCCAAGCCCGCCGCAGCCCGCCGCACGCGCGCACCCGCCAAGCGCGCCAAGACCGCGGCCGCCAAGCGCGAGCCGGCACTGGCCGGTGAACGCCTGCACGCGCACTGGTAAGCCGCGGCGCCGGCGGTGCAGCCCAAGGCTGCCCACCGCCAAGCAGGCTGCCCTGCCCGCCCAACAAAAAGCCCGCCTGGCATTCGCCGACGGGCTTTTTGCTATTCAAACAGGAGCTGCTCGCGCAGATTCCACTACGGCCAGAGGGCGATTCCCCTCCAAATTACCACGTCGCGCGTTGACAGCACTCGCGCGCGCGACCGCCCGCCGCAGCGGCGGGCAAGGTCCTCACATCACAGCGCCAGCCGCGCCCGCGCCTCGGCGTACTCGCGCTTGAGGCGCGCCACCAGCTCGGCCGTAGGCACGACGGCCGAGACGGCGCCGATGCCCTGCCCGCAGCCCCAGATGTCCTTCCAGGCCTTGGCGGTGCTGTCACCGCCGAAGTTCATCTTGCTGGGGTCGCTTTCCGGCAGGTTGTCCGGGTCCATGCCGGCGTTGCGGATGCTGCCTTTGAGGTAGTTGCCGTGCACGCCGGTGTAGAAGTTGCTGTAGACGATGTCGTCGGAGTTGGACTCAACAACCATCTGCTTGTAGCCGTCGACCGCCCTCGCCTCCTCGGTCGCGATGAAGGCCGAGCCAATGTAGGCAAAGTCGGCCCCCATCGCCTGCGCCGCCAGGATGGCGCCGCCGGTGGCAATGGCGCCGGACAGCGCGACGGGGCCGTCAAACCATTGGCGGATTTCCTGCACCATGGCGAACGGGCTCTTCACGCTGGCGTGGCCGCCGGCGCCGGCCGCGACGGGAATCAGGCCGTCGGCGCCCTTCTCGATCGCCTTGCGCGCAAACACGTTGTTGATCACGTCGTGCAGCACCACACCGCCCCAGCCGTGCACGGCCTGGTTGACGTCTTCACGCGCGCCCAGGCTGGTGATGATGATCGGCACCTTGTACTTGGCGCACAGCTGCATGTCGTGTTCCAGCCGGTCGTTGCTTTTGTGCACGATCTGGTTGATGGCAAAGGGCGCGGCCGGGTTGTCGGGGTTCGCCTTGTCCCAGGCGGCCAGGGCTTCGGTGATCTCGGCCAACCACTCTTCCACTTGCGACGCCGGGCGCGCGTTGAGCGCCGGCATGGAGCCGACCACGCCGGACGTGCACTGCGCGATCACCAGCTTGGGGTTGCTGACGATGAACAGGGGCGATCCGATGACCGGGAATTTCAGGCGCTGGAGCACCGGGGGCAACTTGGACATGCGCAGGCTCTTTTCAGGGACGTGAATGAGGGATTTGAAAGAAATCAGGCCGTAGCCCTACGCCAATCTGCGCAGGCAGCTACGGTAACGATAGCAATCAGCAACTGACAGCGAATGACCACAGTCGTCAGAACGCCTCGGGCGCCAGCGCGGTGACGCTGGCCGCGCCTTCGACGATGGCGTCGCGCAGGCCGGGCGCGCGCGTCAGGATGTGGTCGGCATAGAAGCGTGCGGTCACGGCCTTGGCCTTCATGAAGGCGTCGTCACCCGCAGCCTCGGCCACCAACAGCGCGCGGCCCAGTTGCCAGCCGGCCACCAGGTTGCCGGCCAGCAGCAGGTAGGGCACGCTGCCCGCGTAGGCGGCGTTGGGGTCGCTCTTGGACTGCGCGGCGATGTACTCGGCCGAATCCACGAAGGCCTGGCGCGCGGCGGCCAGGCGCTTGGCCACGGCCTTGGCGTTGTCGGAGCCGGACGCGGTCAGCGCCTTTTCGGTCGCGGCCACCTGCTCGGCAATCGCCTTGGCGCCTTGCGCGCCGTCGCGCGCGGTTTTGCGGCCGACCAGGTCGTTGGCCTGGATGGCGGTCGTGCCTTCGTAAATGGTCAGGATCTTGGCGTCGCGGTAGTACTGGGCGGCGCCGGTTTCTTCGATGAAGCCCATGCCGCCGTGCACTTGCACGCCCAGGTCGGTCACTTCCAGGCTCATTTCGGTGCTGTAGCCCTTGACCAGCGGCACCATGAATTCGTAGAAGGCCTGGTTCTGCTTGCGCACCTCGGCGTCCGGGTGGTGGTGCGCGGCGTCGTAGGCGGCGGCGGCGGTCAGTGCCATGGCACGGCAGCCTTCGGTCAGCGCGCGCATGGTCATCAGCATGCGGCGCTCGTCGGGGTGGTGGATGATGGTCGCGGCGCCCTTCACACTGCCGTCCACCGGGCGACTTTGCACGCGCTCCTTGGCGTAGGCCAGCGCGTGCTGGTAGGCGCGCTCGGCAATCGCGATGCCCTGCACGCCCACCGCGTAGCGGGCCGAGTTCATCATGATGAACATGTATTCCAGGCCGCGGTTCTCCTCGCCCACCAGGTAGCCGGTGGCGCCGCCATGGTCGCCAAACTGCAGCACGGCCGTGGGCGACGCCTTGATGCCCATCTTGTGTTCGATGCTGACGCAGTACACGTCGTTGCGTTCACCCAGGGCGCCGCCGTCCTTCAACAGGAATTTGGGCACGACGAACAGGCTGATGCCCTTGACGCCCTCGGGCGCACCGGCGACGCGCGCCAGCACCAGGTGGACGATGTTGTCGGCCATGTCGTGCTCACCGTAGGTGATGAAGATCTTGGTGCCGAAGATCTTGTAGGTGCCGTCGGGCTGCGGCTCGGCCTTGGTGCGCACCAGCGCCAGGTCGGATCCGGCCTGCGGCTCGGTCAGGTTCATGGTGCCGGTCCATTCGCCCGACACCAGCTTTTCCAGGTAGGTGGCCTTCAGCTCGTCGCTGCCGGCGGTCAGCAGCGCCTCGATCGCGCCATCGGTCAGCAGCGGGCACAGCGCGAAGCTCATGTTGGCGCTGTTGAGCATTTCGATGCAGGCCGCGCCGATCGCCTTGGGCAAGCCCTGGCCACCGAAGTCGACCGGGTGCTGCAGGCCTTGCCAGCCGGCTTCGGCGTACTGCTTGAAGGCTTCCTTGAAGCCCGGCGTGGTGGTGACCACGTGGTCCTTCAGGCTGGACGGGTTCAGGTCGCCCGCCACGTTCAGCGGCGCGACCACGCCTTCGTTGAACTTGGCGCATTCTTCCAGCACGGCCTGCGCGGTCTCCAGGCCCGCGTCCTCAAAACCGGGCATCTTCGCCACTTCTTCGATGCGGGCCAGGTGCTCGATGTTGAACAGCATGTCCTTGACGGGGGCTTGGTAGCTCATGGGCTGACTCCTGGAAACTGACAAATGGCGTAAAAAAGGGCATCGCGCGCGATGCCCTTGCGTGGAGCGCTCTCCTAAATAGAGCAACTCCGTCGATTGCAGGGCGCGGCGCTTACAGCGCCTTGACCAGCTCCGGTACGGCCTGGAACAGGTCGGCCTCCAGGCCGTAGTCGGCCACGCTGAAGATCGGCGCTTCGGGGTCCTTGTTGATCGCGACGATCACCTTGGAATCCTTCATGCCGGCCAAGTGCTGGATGGCGCCGGAGATGCCGGCGGCGATGTACAGCTGCGGCGCGACGATCTTGCCGGTCTGGCCGACCTGCAAGTCGTTGGGCGCGTAACCGGCGTCCACCGCGGCGCGGCTGGCACCGATGGCGGCGCCCAGCTTGTCGGCCAGCGGCGTCATCACTTCCTGGAATTTCTCGGCGCTGCCCAGGGCACGGCCGCCGGACACGACGATCTTGGCGGCGGTCAACTCGGGACGGTCGTTCTTGGCGATCTCGGCGCCGACGAAAGTGGTCTTGCCACTGTCGGCGGTGGCAGTGACGGTTTCGACGGCGGCGCTGCCGCCGGTGGCGGCAGCGGCGTCAAAGCCGGTGGTGCGCACGGTGATGACCTTGGTGCCGTCGCTGCTTTGCACGGTGGCGATGGCGTTGCCGGCGTAAATCGGGCGCTCGAAGGTGTCGGGGCTGTCGACCTTGGTGATGTCGCTGATCTGGGCCACGTCCAGCTTGGCGGCCACGCGCGGGGCGACGTTCTTGCCGCTGGCGGTGGCCGGGAACAGGATGTGGCTGTAGTTGCTGGCCAGTGCCAGCACCTGGGCGGCCACGTTTTCGGCCAGGCCGTGGGCGAAGGCGTCGCTGTCGGCGTGCAGCACCTTGGCCACGCCGGCGATCTGCGCGGCGGCCTGGGCAGCGGCGCCGGCATTGCTGCCGGCCACCAGCACGTGGACGTCGCCGCCACAAGCGGCGGCGGCGGTGACGGTGTTGAGGGTTGCGCCCTTGATGGCGGCGTTGTCGTGTTCGGCGATGACGAGTGCAGTCATGGTTTGTGTCCTCGGAATTTCTGGGGTCAGACCGCCTTGCCCAGGGAACCCGCGGCGCTGGCTTGGCCAGGCCGCTGGGTTCGTCCCCTGGGGGAAGGCGGCCGTAAGGCCGACTCAGGGGGTCAGATGACCTTCGCTTCGTTCTTGAGCTTGTCCACCAGCGTGGCGACGTCCGGCACCTTGATGCCAGCGCCGCGCTTGGGCGGTTCGGACACTTTAAGCGTCTTCAGGCGCGGCTTGGCATCAACGCCCAGGTCCTCCGGCTTGACGGTGTCCAGCTGCTTTTTCTTGGCCTTCATGATGTTGGGCAGCGTGACGTAACGCGGCTCGTTCAGGCGCAGGTCGGTCGTGATGACGGCCGGCAGGCTGATCGACAGGGTTTCCAGGCCGCCATCGACTTCGCGCGTGACCTTGGCCTTGTCGCCTTCCACTTCGACCTTGCTGGCGAAAGTCGCCTGGGGCAGGTCGGCCAGCGCGGCCAGCATCTGGCCGGTCTGGTTGGCGTCGTCGTCAATGGCTTGCTTGCCCAGGATCACGAGCTGGGGCTGCTCCTTGTCGACCAGGGCCTTCAGCAGCTTGGCGACGGCCAGGGGTTGCAGCTCTTCGCTGGTTTCGACCAGGATGCCGCGGTCGGCGCCGATGGCCATGGCGGTGCGCAGGGTTTCCTGCGCTTGCGTGGGGCCGCAGGAGACGGCGATGATTTCGGTGACGACGCCTTTTTCCTTCAGGCGGACGGCCTCTTCGACGGCGATTTCGTCAAAGGGGTTCATGCTCATCTTGACGTTGGCGATGTCCACGCCAGTTCCGTCGGACTTCACGCGCACCTTGACGTTGTAGTCCACCACGCGCTTGACCGCGACGAGTGCTTTCATTCCTGGATCTCCTGTTGTAAACGGCTCCCGCACCTGGCGGCCTGGCCGCCGGCGGGGTCAAAAATCATTCTAGTGCACCGGGTTCCCCTACCCGCCGGGGTGGCGGCCGCAACAGGCCTTCGTCGCCTGCGCGCGCCCGGTGAGGCACCGAAAATTATAGGTCGCGGCCCGCGCCTTCCTGGGGCCCCGCGGTGCCGTGCGCGACAGGGGCTGAAGCGGGCAAGGACGTCGGCGCAGGCGCCGGGCCCGCCGCCTGGTGCACCACGCGCTGCGGAAACGGGATGTCGATACCGTGCGCGCGCAAGGCGGCCAGGATGGCGGTGTTGACCTCGGAGCGCAGGCCCAGCTGGCCGGCCTCGGGCTCGTTCATCCAGTAACCGACGGTGAATTCCAGCGCGTCGGCGCCGAACGCGGTCAGCATGGCCGAGGGCGGCGGCTGACGCATCACGCGCTCGCAGCTGAAGGCGGCCTCGCGCAGCAGCCTCTTGACCTGTTCCACATCGCTGTCGTAGCCCACCCCCACCACCGTCGACTGCCACACGCGCCGGTCGGCCAGGGACAGGTTCTCGATCCGCTGGGTCACCATCATCTCGTTGGGCACGATGGATTCGCGCCCCGTTGAGCCGCGGATCACCGTGTAACGCGCCCGGATATCGGTGATCTGCCCCTCAAACCCGTCCACGCGCACGATGTCGCCGATGCGGATGGCGCGCTCGGCCAGCACCACGTAGCCCGACACGTAGTTGGACGCCAGCTTCTGCAGGCCCAGGCCAATGCCCACGCCGATGGCGCCGCCCAGCACCGACAGCGCCGTCAGGTCGATCCCCACCGCCGACAGCGACACCAGCACGGCGATGAACATCAGGATGGCGCGCAAGGCGTTGGCGACCATCTTGCGCATCGACAGGTGTTCGCCCGCCGCGTGGCGCAGCAGGCGTGACTCGATCGCCGAAGACAGCCACAGCGCCAACAACAAAGCCACGCCCACGTTGACGCTGCCTTCGATGATGGCGCGCAGGGTCAGCGACACGCCGCCCACCTTCCAGCGCACCGCTTCCGACTCTTCGAGCAGCACCGGCAGCAGGCCAATGACCCACAGCACGGCGACGATCCAGATGCCCCAGGACAGCGAGCGCTCCAGCACGCCAATGCCTTGCGCGTCGGGGAAGGCCGAGCGCAGCACGCGCGCCCCTAGGCGGATCACCAGCAGCGCGATCAGCGCCGGCAGCGCCACGCGAAACAGCGGGATCGGCAAGTCCAGCGCCAACAGCACCTGCCGCCCGACCAGGGCGAACAGCAGCCACAGCGCCGGGAAGAGCGCGCCGTCAAAACCCTTGTTGCCGAAGACGATCGACTTGTTGGGCGGCAGCTTGTGCCAGCGCTGCGCCGCCGCCCGCGACAGCACGAAGGCCAGCACGCCGCTGACCCCGATCGCCACGATGGCCGCCAGCGCCGACGGCTGGGTGACGGCGCTCCACCAGGCCTCCCAATCGTCGATGCGCAGGCCGGCGCTGCGCGTCAGGCGCGCGCCGGCTTCGCTCAGGGTTTCGGGGTTCGCCACGATGGCTCGCGTTTGTCGATGAAGGCCTGCACGCCTTCCTGCGCCACGTCCAGCGCCATGTTGCAGGCCATGGTCTGGCCAGCCAGCTGGTAGGCCGCTTCGATGCCCAATTCGCGCTGTTGATAGAACAATTGCTTGCCCATGGCCACGGCCTGGCGCGGTTTGCTCAGGATGGCGGCGACCAGCGCATCCACGGCCGCGTCCAGTTCGGCCTCGGGCACGACCTGGTTGACCAGGCCGCGCTGCTGCGCCTCCTGTGCGCTGATGAAGCCGCCGGTCAGCAGCATCTCCATCGCCTGTTTGGCCCCCATGTTGCGCACCAGCGGCACGCTGGGCGTGGCGCAGAACAGGCCGACGTCGATGCCGTTGACGCCAAAACGCGCGCTGTCCACCGCCACCGCCAGGTCGCATTGCGCCACCAGCTGGCAGCCGGCCGCCGTGGCCAGGCCTTGCACGCGGGCGATCACCGGCACCGGCAGCTTCTGGATCGCCAGCATCATCTTGCTGCACTGGGCGAACAGGCGCTGGTAGTAGTCCAGCTGCGGGTGCGCCTTCATTTGCTTGAGGTCATGCCCGGCGCAAAAAGCCTTGCCCTCGGCCGCGATGACCAGCACGCGCGCGCCCTCGTCCGCCGCGATGGCGTCCAGCTGGCGCTGCAACTCGGCCAGCGCGGCTTCGCTCAGCACATTGAACGATTTGGGCTGCGCCAGCGTGAGGCGGTGCACGCCGCGGTCGTCGCGCGCGTGGCGCACAGGGGGGTCGGAGGCTGCGGTAGTGGTCATGGTGAAGGAACCTGTGGGATCGGCTGGGCGCGCCCAACAGGGCAAATGGCGAACCCTAAGGCGCCCCGTCGGCCGCGGGCACCGACCCCTGAATACTATGATTTTAGTAGCTGGCCGCGCAGATTGCTGTAGGGCCTGCGCCCGATTTTATTGAAAAACAGCCGCGGTGAGCGCCTACACGTCCGCCAGCACGCGCACATGCGCTTCCACGCTGCGCGCCAGGGCATTCAGGTTGTAGCCGCCTTCCAGGCAGCTGACGATGCGACCCTTGGCGTAGCGCAGGGCGATGTCCTTCACGCGCTGGGTCATCCAGGCGTAGTCCTGCTCGTTCAGGCCCATCTGGCCCATGTCGTCCTCACGGTGCGCGTCAAAGCCGGCGCTGACGAAGATCAGCTCGGGCTGGTGCGCCTCCAGCCGCGGGATCCACATCATCTCGACCAGCTCGCGGATGTCCATGCCCTTGGTGTAGGCCGGCACCGGCAGGTTGACCAGGTTGCTGTCGGTCTTGGTGGAGCCGCCTTCGGGGTAGAACGGGTGCTGGAAGAAGCTGACCATCAGGATGCGCTCGTCACCCGCGACGATGTCTTCCGTGCCGTTGCCATGGTGCACGTCGAAGTCGACGATGGCCACGCGCTTGACGCCGTGGCGCTCGCACGCGTACTTGGCGGCCACCGCCACGTTGCTGAAAAAGCAGAAACCCATGGCCTGGTTGCGCGTGGCGTGGTGGCCGGGCGGGCGGGTGCAGCAAAAGGCGTTTTCCAGCTCGCCGGTCATCACGGCGTCGACCGCGTCGATGGCCGCGCCGGCCGACAGCAGGGCCGCGCGGTAGGTGTGCTGGTTCATCGACGTGTCGGTGTCCAGCGAATAGTGGTCGGGCCCGCCGGCCTGCATTTCTTCGAGGAGGATGTCGTTCAGCCCGCGCAGCGCGGCAACGTGGCGGCGGCCGTGCGCCAGCAGCAATTCGCCCATGGCGGCGGGGGTGGGTTCGCGCCGGTCCAGCGCGTCGGCCACACCGGTGATCAGCAAGCGGTCTTCGATCGCATCCAGCCGCTCGGGGCATTCCGGATGCCCGGCGCCCATCTCATGTTTGCGGCAATCGGGGTGTGTGAAATACCCGGTTTTCCCCACGCTTGTCTCCTCTTTCACCATACGGCATCGAATATCCGTTACCTTCCTTGCATGGAAGTGACACAGAAAATCAAGACCGTTCTGGATCAGCTTAACACGGTGATGGTAGGCAAATCGGCCCAGGTGCAGGACGGTGTGGCCTGCCTGCTGGCCGGTGGCCACCTGCTGATCGAGGACGTGCCGGGCGTCGGCAAAACTACCTTGGCGCACGCGCTGGCGCGCACCTTCGGGCTGCAGTTCTCGCGCGTCCAATTCACCGCGGACCTGATGCCCAGCGACCTGTCCGGCGTGTCGGTGTACGACCGCGGACAGGAGCGCTTCGTCTTCCACCCCGGCCCGGTGTTTGCCCAGGTGCTGCTGGCCGACGAGATCAACCGCGCCAGCCCCAAGACGCAAAGCGCGCTGCTGGAGGCGATGGAAGAAAAGCAGGTCACGGTGGAAGGCGAAACCCGCCCCCTGCCTTGGCCCTTCTTCGTCATCGCCACGCAAAACCCGCACGACCAGCTGGGCACCTACGCCCTGCCCGAGTCGCAGCTGGACCGTTTCCTGATGCGCATCAGCCTGGGTTACCCCGAGCGCAGCGCCGAACGCGAGCTGCTGTCCGGCAGTGGCCGCCGCGACATGCTGGAGACACTGCCGGCCGTGCTGTCGGTGCAGGACTTGACCGCGCTGCAACACGCCGTGGGCGCCGTGCACGTCGCGCCTCCGCTGCTGGACTATGTGCAGGATTTGATCGCCGCCACGCGCAACGGCCGCTGGTTCCTGCAAGGCCTGTCGCCGCGCGCCGGCATCGCCCTGATGCGCGCCGCCCGTGCCCAGGCCCTGATCGCCGGGCGCGATTACGTCGCCCCCGACGACGTGCAAGCCATCCTGCCGCAGTGCGTGGCGCACCGCATGGTGCCGGTGAGCGATGCTGGCCGCGGCGCGGTGGAGCAGGTGCGCGCGATGATTGATGCGGTGCCGCTGCCTTGATCTGAGCGTTGCGGCAGGGAATCTTTTGAGCGGAATGCGACTCTGGCCGGTATGGGGATTGCGCGGGCAGCTATGGAATGTGTAGTCACTGGTTCGCCCATTCGCTGCGCGCTCGTCGGGCGTTGGTGCGTGAACCACCTTGGGAGGCCGGGACATGCGCCCGGCGGCGCACCTTCTTTTCTTGACTCGCCAAGAAAAGAAGGCAAAAGAAGGCGACCCCACTGGACGTGTCCCCATCGCGTTGCGATGGGGCAACCTGCGATGCTCGCGTGCGGGGTGCGCTGCAGAACTCGCTTTGCTGCTGCGCAGCGCCGCTCAAACAGCTGCAGCGAGTCAGAGCACGAAGCGTGGACATCCTTCGGTGTCCACGCGCACCCCGCCCGCTGCGCTTCTCGGCACGTCCACAGGGGTAGGGAAACCATTCAGGCCATCGCTTCGCTCGGCCTTGGCTTGCGCGGCGCAACGCGCCTGCGCCGTTGG
>JAEZWW010000007.1 GCA_023442945.1 Pseudomonadota bacterium
GAGGTGCTGGTGAGCCAGGTGCCCGAGGTCACGCACGTCGGGCGGCGCAGCGGACGCGCCGAACTGGACGCGCACGCCGAGGGCGTTCATGTCAGCGAACTGGACGTGGGCCTGAAACCGACCGCCGAGCTGACGCGCAGCATGGACGAGGTGCGGGCCGATATCCGCGCGCGACTGGCGAATCTGCCGGCCGCCATCGAGATCGGGCAGCCGATCTCGCACCGCATCGACCACATGCTCTCCGGCGTGCGCTCGCAAATCGCCATCAAGGTCTTCGGCGAAGACCTCGATGCACTGCGCGGGCAGGCTGAAGCGCTGAGGCAGCGGCTTTCATCTATCCCTGGGATCGCTGATCTTCAGGTCGAGAAGCAGGTGCTTGCGCCACAGATCAAGGTGCATGTGGACTACACCGCGGCCGCGCAGTACGGGGTTCCGGCCCCGCAGGTGCTGGCCACGTTGCAATCGCTGGTCGAGGGCGAGAAGATCACTCAGATTGTCGAAGGCGGGCGGCGTTTCGCGCTGGTGGTCAAACTCCCCGAGGACGCACGTTCGATCGAAGGGCTGAGCCAGATCCTGATTGAAACACCGACAGGCCGCATTCCACTCTCGAAAGTTGCCACGATCGAGGATGGCGACGGCCCGAACCAGATCAGCCGCGACGACGGCAAGCGTCGCATCGTGCTGTCTGCCAATGCGTCAGGACGGGCACTTTCAGAAATTGTTGCAGACATCCGCAAGATCGTTGCCGAGACCAAGCTGCCCGAGGGCTACTTCATTACGCTGGGAGGTCAATTCCAGGCGCAGGAAGAAGCTTCGCGGCTCGTCGGCCTGCTGTCCATTGTGTCGCTGGTGCTGATGTTCGTGGTGCTCTACAGCCGCTACAAGTCCACCACCCTCTCGGCGCTGATCATGGTGAACATCCCGCTCGCACTGGTCGGAGCGGTGGTCGGCTTATGGTTGTCAGGCCAGCCGCTGTCGGTGGCCGCGCTCGTCGGCTTCATCACGTTGGCTGGCATCTCCGTGCGCAACGGCATCCTCAAGGTCAGCCACTACATCAATTTGATGCGCTTCGAAGGTGAGAGCTTCGACCAAAAGATGATTCTCCGTGGCTCTCTCGAACGATTGAGCCCGGTGTTGATGACGGCGCTGGTCACGGCTTTCGCACTGGCACCGCTGCTGTTCGAGGCCGAGCAGCCCGGCACCGAAGTGCTTCACCCAGTGGCCGTGGTGATCTTTTCCGGCCTGATCAGTTCGACCCTGCTTGACACCTTCCTCACGCCCGCCATGTTCTGGCTGTTCGGTCGGAAAGACGCTGAGCGGCTGGAAAACGACAAGGACGCTGAGGCGTTGTGATTTCCGAGCTACTTATTTTCTCCACTCGATTGAAAGGATTCCTATGAAGACATATGCAGTTGTCGCGGCTATCGCGCTGAGTTTCGCCGGTGCGGCTATTGCCGCTGGAGAAAAGCACGACCACGCCCATGAGCACCAATCGATGCACGGTGGCGTCGTAGTCGAGGTCAGGGACATGGACTACGAGCTTGTCGCCAAGCCTGACTCGATTGATCTCCATTTGCGCGATCACGGCAAACCCGCGGACGTTTCGCAGGCGAGCGCGAAAGTCACTCTGCTCACCGGGAAAGAAAAGCAGGAGGTGGAGCTAAAGCCTGCGGGCGACAAGCTGCAGGCCACCGGCAGCTTCAAAGTCGGCCCTGGCACCAAGGCTGTGGCCGTCGTCACGATCAAAGGCAAACCCTCGACAGCGCGCTTTACGCTGAAGTAGGTTGTTTGCCCATGCGGGGGCGATTCTGCGCTGAAATCTACCCAGCAGACCCACGGAGAACTCCATGACTGAAAAGCTACGTGTGGATCTACAGATCCTGCTCCCGCATGTGCCCGACCAGGCCGACGCCTGCGTCGGACGCTTGATTCGCGATCTTGAGGGCCGGGACGGGATCGAGCAGGTTCACGTCCGCGACGGCGAAGATGGGTCTCCGGCGCAGCTTTGCATTCACTACGATGCCGAGGCGTTTCCCCTGACGCGCATCCGTGAGATTGTCCAAGCAGCCGGTGTCGAGATCAGCGGTCGCTACGGTCATGCGTCCTGGGACGTGGACGGCATCGGTCATCAACGTCGAGCACGGACGATCAGCGATCGTCTGCGGGCGCTGCCCGGTGTTTTGGAAGCCGCCACGAGCGCCGCAGGACGAATCAGCATCGAGTTCGACCGCCAGCAAACATCGGAACAGAACCTCTTGATGGAGTTGGCCGCACTCAAGGTCGTGCCACGTGGACAGCCGACGAAAGGCCAGCATGTTCATGCTGACGGTGATCATGACCACGATGCCGGCGATCATGGGCATGCACACGGAGGTTTGCTCGGCCCCAACACTGAGTTGATCTTCGCCCTGATATGCGGAGGTTTCCTCCTCGCCGGGTTCGCCATCGAGAAGCTGATGCCGGACGCACCCGGCTGGCTCCCCTTGGCTGGCTACCTCGCTGCCTACTTCTTCGGCGGCTTCTACACCCTGCGCGAGGCAATCGACAACCTGCGCATGAAGCGCTTCGAGATCGACACGCTGATGCTGGTCGCAGCCGCCGGTGCCGCGGCACTCGGCTCATGGGCCGAAGGCGCGTTGCTGTTGTTCCTGTTCAGCCTCGGTCACGCGCTGGAACACTACGCCATGGGCCGCGCCAAGCGTGCGATCGAGGCGTTGGCCGAGCTGGCACCCGACACGGCTGTCGTGCGCCGCGACGGCCAATTGCAGGAAGTCAAGGTCGAAGAACTCGCCGTTGGCGACATTGTGCTGGTCAAGCCCAACGAGCGCCTGCCTGCCGATGGATTCCTCGTGCTCGGCAGTTCCAGCGTGAACCAGGCGCCGGTGACCGGCGAGAGCATCCCGGTCGACAAGCGCCCAGTGGACAACCCCGCGACAGCGCGTGCGCGGCCCGACAGCGTCGATGCCGCTTCGCGCGTGTTCGCCGGCACCATCAACGGCAGCGGCGCGATCGAGATCGAGGTCACACGCAAGTCTGGCGACTCGGCACTGGCGCGCGTGGTGAAGATGGTCAGCGAAGCCGAGACGCGCAAGTCGCCGACCCAGCGATTCACCGACCGGTTCGAGCGGATCTTCGTACCCGCGGTCCTGGCCCTGGCCTTCTTGCTGCTGTTCGCCTGGGTAGTCATCGACGAACCATTCCGCGACAGCTTCTACCGTGCGATGGCCGTCCTCGTGGCGGCCAGTCCGTGCGCACTGGCCATCGCCACGCCCAGCGCAGTGCTCTCGGGCATAGCCCGTGCGGCACGCGCCGGCGTGCTGATCAAGGGCGGCGCGCCGCTGGAGGAGCTGGGATCGCTCAACGCAATGGCCTTCGACAAGACCGGTACGCTGACCGAAGGCCGACCACGTATCACCGACGTCATTGCGGTGGACGGCGTCACGCAAGAGGAACTGCTTACCGTCGCGGTCGCGGTCGAGTCGCTCAGCGACCATCCATTGGCCGCGGCCATCGCCCGGGATGGGCGGGAGCGGTTGGGTGGGCGGGAGATTCCGTCCGCCGATGGTTTGGAAAACCTCATCGGCCGCGGTGTTACCGCCACGCTCGACGGCGAGACGGTGTGGATCGGCAAGGCGGAGATGTTCGGTGCCGATGGCGTTGAGGCCCTGGGCAAATCCGCAGCGGCCGCTATTGCACAGCTGCGCGAGGCCGGCCGCACCTCGATGGTGGTTCGCAAAGGCAGCCAAGACCTGGGCGCCATTGGCCTGCTCGACACCGCACGCGAAGGTGCGCCGGAAGCACTCAAGGAGCTGCGTGCGCTCGGGATCAAACGCATGATCATGATCTCCGGTGACCACCAGCGCGTCGCGCAAGCCATCGCGTCGGAAGTAGGCCTTGACGAAGCCTGGGGAGACCTGATGCCCGAGGATAAGGTCGAAGCTATCCGTAAGCTGCGCGAGCAAGACAAGGTCGCGATGGTCGGCGATGGCGTCAACGACGCACCCGCAATGGCCAATGCCACCGTCGGCATCGCGATGGGTGCGGCCGGCTCCGACGTCGCGCTGGAAACCGCCGACGTCGCACTGATGGCCGACGACCTGCGCCACCTGCCGTTCGCGGTAGGCCTGAGTCGGCATACCCGCAGCGTCATCCGGCAGAACGTCTATGTCAGCCTCGGGATCGTGGCCTTTCTGGTGCCAGCCACCATCTTCGGCCTGGGCATCGGGCCGGCCGTCGCCATCCACGAAGGGTCCACGCTACTGGTGGTGTTCAATGCGCTCAGGTTGCTCGCATATCGCGACCCGCGCTCGACATAGCAATGCCTCTGAAGCGGCACACCATGGAAAATACTGATCGCTCCAGCACTCAGGCTC
>JAEZWW010000027.1 GCA_023442945.1 Pseudomonadota bacterium
TCGCCAGTGCGCTGGCGATGCAAGGCAATCACCGGAGATCAAGTAGTCTCCACAACCTCGGACTTGCTAACTCAACACTGGCACGTCTAAAGGGGGCAGGTCACTTGCTTGAGCTGTTCTCTGGGCATTGCACCGAAAGGGGAACGCTCGACGAGCTGCTGGTTGTCGTCCGGAGTCCGTCGAAGTGGCACACAGCTCGTGGTCTATTCCAGCGCGTACGCAAGAAGACGCTTGTGGCCGAGCGTTCACGGAATGGATCGGCAATGGCGCAATATCTCTTCGAGGAGATCTGTGCCAAGACGCTATACAACCTCAGTGGTGAACCAGCCCCCTTTGATGCCGATTCACCCTATTGGGTTGTCCCAAACGCTATCTCACTCGCTCGGCGGGTCGGCTTGGCTGAATCCACGGTACTAGCTTCAATCTCAATGCCGGGCGAGTTAGGACAACGCGATGCCTAACCCCTCGGTCAACCGGACGTGCCTACGGCACGCCGGTTACCTCAAACGTTAGGCATCCGCGATGAGTTCGATAGATCCGTTCGGAATCTTTCCTCCGTTCGAGGCGTTCTACATTGACGCGATGTTGTGGCATTCGACTTCAGCCAAGCAGTCCATCGATGACGTTGGCGCGTGGATCGGACTCGTGAGAGCAAACGATGCGAAGGCGCTGGAACTGCCGAAGGACCAACTCTTCGAGCGTCTTCAGAACATCGTGATCCAGGCAGCATCTCTTTCACGCTATCTGTGGCCTTCACCCCGAAAGCCACAGGAAGTTCATACAAAGAGAGCCTCTCGCCTTCGTCAGGGCTTGGCAGTACGCGACGACAGTGCACTTTACAACCGTGACCTTCGCAATGGCCTTGAGCACTTTGACGAGAAGCTTGACCTGTATCTCATGGGGAACATAGTTGGGAAAATTAGTCCGATCTACGTTGCGGAGGATGAGCCCGTCTCAGAAGTTCCGTTGCACATCTTCAAGGCCTTCTACACGAATCCACTTGTGTTCGTCCTTCTCGGAGTCCGCTACGAAATGGAGACCCTGGTGAGCGAACTGAATAGGTTGCACGCTTCGCTATTGGACTGTCAGCGCGGCGGGTATCGTCTGCCGCTACCGGCCCATGCCTAACTGGGCGTTCGAGCGGACACTTGACCCGGTCACCGTCTCGCTACCGCAAGCCGGCGCCCGCATCAAATGCCGCTCAGTTTAGACGTTAGGGCCAATTGAGGGAAATCGGATGTCAGAAAAAATTCGAACAGTCGGAAAGTCTATTTTTGGAATATCTTCAACCGCTGGATCTGATGAATTTAATTACGAGGTCAAAGAATATATTCTTCACCAAGAAGTCCAGGCACAGCGGCAACTGGGCACCCATAGAAAAGGGACCTAGAGAATTTCAGCTATCCGATGGGCGAAAAGTTTATGGATCACACCTAGGCGACAATCTATTCACGATCGCACCACAATTACACTCACTCCCACGGAACCAACCTAACCCGTCGGTCAAGCCGAACCGCCTTTGGCGGCCGGCTCGCCTTGTTCGTTAGTCCCATCACAGCAATTTATGGCACGTGGTAATCCAAATATTGATCCAGCCCTGTCGCCGGAAGTGCGCATGGGGCGTATGCGCGAGGAAATGTGGCGCCTTAGAGTCACGATCATTCACTTGCTGCCAGAGCGATATAAGGACGCTGTCAATCCACCGTACGATCTAAGCCGTGAAGAATCCCAGAACTGGCGGCGGACAGTAGCACAAAGAGTCCTAGATCTGACTGAACCTGATGCAAGGGGCAAGGCAGTATGCCCGCTCTGCGGAGCGGTCCCTCAATTTGAGGGTGTCGGATACAGCTATCCCATCGGGCTGGAGAGACACCTACTTGGCTCACATAGTTCAGTACAGTGTGATGTCATTTATGCGTCTATTGGCCTGCAACGTGTTCGCCACCGCGAAAAGTGGCCAGGTGACTATGGTCCATATGGTTGCGATTGATAGCGAAGTGGTGTCTAACCAAACGCTCAAGCCGACTCGCCTACGGCAGGCGGCTCACCTCCACTGTTAGGCCCGCTGGTTTTCCATATATTCAGGTCCATGCAGTTTCAAACGCCATTCACCTTCGCAAGCGGCTTTCCGCTGGGTGCTTGGCAGCGCGCTGGGCTTCGCCTGCGGGCGTTGCGTGGGTTTGTAGTGTTTTCGGCCTTTGGCGGTACTCCCACCAGCGCGGGCAGCTTCTGTTTTGGTAGCGCTTGGCCTGTTCTGGCGTGCTTCCTCCAACCCCTCGGGTCTAACCCGTCGGTCAAGCCGATCCGCCTTCGGCGGCCGGCTTGCCTTGTGCGCTAAACGAATGGACCACACAGATGGAAATCCCGACATTGCTTCTTTACGCCTTTTTAGACGGATTAATTCTTCAATTTTTATTACGCCAACTGTCGATTTCTATTTCAGTGCCGACTGCCGTTTTATCGCTATGGATTTTATTCACAGAGTTTCTTCAATCCTACCAGGGCGGTGGCGCATCCATGTGGCCCATCGCTCTTTTTTTCGTAGCCGCATACGCTGCGGTCGCAGCTTCTGCAGGGGCACTGCTCGTCGCGGCTATTCGAAAATGAATGCGGCTCACCCAATTTCGCGCTGAAGCGGAGCCGCATAATGTGGGCGACTTGCCTTATTCGTTAGGCCGTCTGAAATTCAATCCGTTTTAGCCCATACCAATTCCATCACCATTCGCTTCCGAAAGCGGTTTTCCGCCGGGTGTTTGGCCGCTCGTCAAGCTTAGCGTGCGGGCGCTGCATGGGAATGGTAGTCTTTCGGCCTCCCGCCCAGAAGCAGCAAATAAAAAACCCGCATGAGCAACGAATCCCAACGCCCTGACGAGCACTGGTCCCACTGGTGGCAGCGCACGGGTCGGTTTCAGGAATGGTTCGGCTGGATCGAGTCGCTGACCTTGACGTCGGCTTTTGTCACCGCGACCCTCAAGGTCGACCACGTGCTGCTCCAAGCGGTTTTGGGCGTGATCTCGGCCATTTCTGTGTGGAACACGTTCCATTGGGGCGTGGCGGGCGTGTCGAATTTCATGGGTGCACGGCTGGCCTTCCAACGCATCCCGCGGCGCGCGAGGGCGGTGCTTGCCTGGGCGATCGGCATCGGCGCGTCGGTCGTCGTGTTTCTGTCGCTCATCCCCGTGTTCTTGAACCTGCTGGGATAGCCGCTCCATGCCCCTCGACCCACCAGCGGTGCAAAGCGACCGCACAGCAGCTGCGGCGGCGCGCCCGATCGGCGTCTTCGACAGCGGCATCGGCGGCCTGAGCGTGCTGCGCGAGTTGCAGGCCCGCCTGCCGCAAGAGCGCTTCGTGTACTGGGCCGACAGCGGCCACGCGCCGTACGGCGAGCGCGGCGATGCCTTCGTGCGTGCGCGTTCGCGCGCCGTGGTCGACGCGTTGCGCATCCAGCACCAGGTCAAGGCCGTGGTGATCGCCTGCAACACCGCGACCGCGGCGGCGGTGGAAGAGTTGCGCGCCGCGCATGCGGACCTGCCCATCGTCGGGATCGAGCCGGCGTTGAAGCCCGCTGCCGCTGTCAGCAGCACGGGGCACATCGGCGTGTTGGCGACGCGTGGCACCCTGGCCAGCGCGCGCTTTCGTGCCTTGGCCGAGCGCGTGGCGGGCAGTGCGCAGCTGCACCTGCAGGCCTGTGATGGCCTGGCTGAGGCGATCGAGCGCGCCATCACCAACACGCCCGAGAGCGCAAAGCGCGTGCGTCAGCTGATCGACGCGCATCTTGGTGCTCTGGGCCCGCTGGGCGCGGCCGGGGGACAGATCGACACGCTGGTATTGGGCTGTACGCACTACCCGCTGGCTTGGCCGGTGTGGGCGGAACAGGTGGGGAATCAAGCGCGCCTGATGGATCCGGCCGCGGCGGTGGCGCGGCAACTGCAGCGCGTGCTGGTCGCCGCCGACCTGCTGAGCCACGCAACCGCCGTGCCCGAACGCCTTCACCTGGTGTCCACGGGCGATCTGGCGCAGCTGGAGGCCGCAGCGCGGCGCTGGGTACTCAACGCGCCCGATGGCGCTGAAACCGGCAGTTAAGCGTCTTTTTGGCCGCCAGCCCTACAAACACCTGCGCCGCCAGCTCCTGAATCAGGAGCATTGACGGTGCGCCGCAAGCGTGCAGAGTGTCAGTGCAAATGCCGCGGCCGGCGGCCGCTGCCGTGCCCGCTGTTGCCCGAGCCCGGGCTGCGCGGCGGCTTGCCGAGTTCGAGCGAGCTGACCAGCGCGGTGAAGCGGTCGGAGAACAGCTTGTCGATCTCGCTGACCACACCGCCCAGCTCGGAGCCGTCAAAGTGGCGCTCCATCAGCGCGACCACGTCTTCGACCAGCAGGTTGCGCTGCGCCTGCATGATGGCTTCGGGTGTGGGGCCGACGAACAGCAGCACGAAGTCGTCGCGCGAATCGCGGCCCTGCTCTTCATCTTCGTCGTCGTACTGGGCGTCGTAGAACGTGACTTCGATCTGCGTGCCTTCGGCCGACAAATCGTTCAGGTTCATGCACAGGTCGTCCAGCTGCTGGCGGAAGTCGTCGTCGCCGCCCACTGTCCAGCACATCTGCAGCAGGTGGTCCTTGGCGTCGAAGCGGATGCCGGGCTCGTCTTCGTACAGGCTGGCGGCGCCGTCGGCCAGCGAGCGGGCGCGCGCGTACTTCCACAAGGGTTTGAGCGCGTCCTGCAGGGCGTCAAAACCGACGTCGGCGCGCAGTTTCACGTCGCCATGCACGTGGATCTCGAAAGGTGCGTCATCACTCATGGCGTATTCCTCACAACTGGTGCCCCGGGCCGGGATCGAACCGGCACGCGCCCTTTCGGGAAGCGGCGGATTTTAAGCCAGAGCATGGCATCCGCACCGGGCTAACGCTGGACTTGGATGTGGCTTGCTGTAGCAGGTTTTCCGCCAGACCAATGCCTTCGATCATATCCCGGTGCGCGATGCAAACCGCCCCGGTTCTCCTCCGCCTGGCTCCTAGCCGGCCCCTGGAATCGGGGCCTTTCAGGAGCACCTCATGGCAAAGATCAAACTCACCAAGTCCGTCGTTGACACGGCGCAGGCGCAAACCTGCGACATGGAACTCCGGGATACGCTCGTTCCGGGCTTCTTGTGCAAGGTTACACCAACCGGCCGCAAGGTATTCATGGTTCAGTACCGCACGAACTCCGGCGTGCGGCGCAAGCCGGCAATCGGCCAGTTCGGCGAACTGACGGTCGAACAGGCCCGATCGCTGGCGCAAGACTGGCTGGCCGAAGTCCGGCGCGGGGGCGATCCCGGACTCGACAAGGCCGAAGCCCGCAAGGCGCCGACGGTCAAGGAGCTGTGCGGCCGGTTCATGGACGACCACTCCAAGCCGCACAACAAGCCCAGCACGCAGGCCGGCTACCAGTACCAGATTGACAGCTTCGTCATCCCGGCCTTCGGCAGCAAGAAGGTTCATGAGGTCACGCGCAACGACATCACTGCGCTGATGAAGCGCATGGAGAAGTCGCCCACCCAGGCCAACCGCGTGCTGTCGCTCGTCCGAAAGATGTTCAACCTGGCCGAACTGTGGGGCTACCGGCCCGATGGCTCCAATCCCTGCCGCCATGTGCCCAAGTACCCGGAAAAGGGTTCGACCCGGCTCATTACCGACGACCAGATGACCAAGCTGTTCGCCTATCTGGAGAAGGCCGAGGCCGAGGGCTTAGAACATCCCATCCACCTGCTGGCCGTCCGGCTGCAATTCGAGTTCGCGGCGCGCATGTCGGAAATCCTGCTGTTGCAATGGGATTGGCTCGACCTGCCCAACGGCCGGGTGGTCTGGCCGGACAGCAAGACCGGCGATATGTCCAAGCCCCTGAGCGCCGAGGCTCGCCGCCTGTTGGAGAGCGCCCCCCACTATGGCGATTCGCCCTACGTTTGCCCTGCGATCCTCGATCACAAGAAGCCGCTAAGCCCCCACTCCTACTATCAGGCGTGGCGGCGCATCCTTGACCGTGCCGGTGTGCCGAAGGTCGGCACCCACGGCATCCGCCACCGCTCGGCGACGGACATTGCCAATTCGGGCGTGCCGCTCAAGGTCGGCATGGCGCTGACAGCGCACAAGACCGTGGCGATGTTCATGCGCTATGTCCACACCGAGGACGATCCTGTGCGCCAGGCGGCCGAGCTGGTGGCGACCCGGCGCCAGACCATCACGAAGGCGCGGCAACGCCAGCCCCAGGAGGCCACGGCATGAGCGCCCGGACGCCCAAAGCAGTAAAAGGCGCTGCCGTGCCTGCCGGCTACGCCGGCATCCACGGCGGCATCGTGGAACTGCTCGATGCCGCCCGCCAGGCGGCGGCGCGCAGCGTCAATGCGCTGATGACGGCCAGCTATTGGGAGATTGGTCGCCGCATCGTGGAGGCCGAGCAACAGGGCAAACGGCGCGCAGGGTACGGCGAACAGTTGATTGCCCGGCTGTCCGCCGACCTGACCGCGCGCTTCGGGCGCGGGTTCAGCCCGGACAACCTGGAGAACATGCGGCGGTTCTTCGCCGCCTATCCCCGGCCGGTGATTTCCGAGGCACTGTCTCGGAAATCGGGCGACGGGCTGCCCGCCGAGAAATCCGAGACAGTGTCTCGGAAATTGGCCTTGGGCGAGCTGGCGCAGGTGTTCACGCTGCCGTGGTCGGCCTACGTGCGGCTGCTGTCGGTCAAGGACGAGCACGCCCGCCGCTTCTACGAGGCCGAGGCGCTGCGCGGCGGCTGGAGCGTGCGCCAGCTTGACCGGCAGATCGGCAGCCAGTTCTACGAGCGCACCGCTTTGTCGAAGGACAAGGCGGCGATGCTGGTCAAGGGCGCTGCGCCTAGGCCGGAGGATGCCGTCAGGCCGGACGATGCGATCAAAGACCCGTATGTGCTGGAGTTCCTGAACCTCAAGGACGAGTATTCGGAATCCGATCTGGAAGCAGCCCTGATCCAGCGGCTGGAGGATTTTCTGCTGGAGCTGGGCGAAGGGTTCACCTTCGTCGGTCGGCAGCGGCGCTTGCGCATCGACCAGACGTGGTATCGGGTGGATCTGCTGTTCTTCCACCGGCGGCTGCGCTGCCTGGTCATCATCGACTTGAAGCTGGGCAGCCTGACCCATGCGGACGTGGGCCAGATGCACATGTATTGCAACTACGCCAAGGAGCATTGGGCGTATCCCGACGAAAACCCGCCCGTGGGTTTGATCCTCTGCGCCGACAAGGGCCACGCGCTGGCGCGGTATGCCTTGGAGGGCTTGCCGACGAAGGTGATGGCGGCGAACTACCGTACCGTGCTGCCGGATGCCGAACTGTTGCAGAAGGAGCTGGAAACCACGCGGCGACTGCTGGAGTCGCGTGCGGCGAAGCAGCTCAAGAAGCTGCCGCAATAGCCGGGCGTCCCGGCGTGCCGCCGTCGGGTTCGCGGGCTGCGCCCCGCGCTTCGTGCCGAATCGCGGCCATTCGGCTTTGACCCCTGACGCCTCCGGCCCTCTCGGGCCTGCGCGCTCCGCTTGCCCCAAAAGCCGACTGTGTGCAGTGGGCGGGTGTGGGCGGTCTTGCTGTTCCCTTCACCGTATCACGGCGTTCTCGCCGTCAAGGGCGGCGCGCGCCATGCGCGCTTGCGTCCTGGCGGCCGTCTGCGACCCCTGACTGCTTGCGCTGCGCCGTGCTGGCGCCGGTTCCGGGCAATTCCGCCCGAGCAACCGGAGCACGATCATGTCGCAACTTTCCCTCTCTCTCGATACTCCGCTGATGGTGCGCGATGGCCGTGGGCGCTATCGGCCGGCGGACGCCGACCAGATTCTGGAAGCCGCGCGCCAGGTCATCGAACAGAAGATGCAGCGCGGCGCCGAGTTCACTTCGCCAGTTGTGGTCAAGGACTACCTGCGCGCCAAGCTGGCCGGCTTCGAGCACGAAGTCTTCGCGGTGCTGTTCCTCGACACGCGCCATCGGCTGATCGACTACGTGGAGATGTTCCACGGCACGATCGACGCGGCCGAGGTGCATCCGCGCGAGGTGGTGAAGCTGGCGCTGCGGCTCAATGCGGCGGCGGTCATCGTTTCGCACAACCATCCGAGTGGGAACCCCGAGCCGAGCGCGGCCGACAAGGCGATGACCGCGCAGCTTCGGCAGGGGCTGGCGCTGGTGGACGTTCGCACGCTGGATCACGTCATCGTCGCGGGAAGCCGTACCACGTCATTCGCCGAGCGCGGCCTGCTTTGACCCTTGGGGGCTTCGGCCCCCTTTTTTTGCTGCGCCCGGCCGCGCGACTCCGGCCCTCGCGGGCCTGCGCGTGCTGCGCACTTGCCGAAAACCGGGGTGCGTGGAGGTGCGAGAGAGGCGGTCTTGCTGTTCCCTTCATCGTGCCACGGCGTTCTCGCCGTCAAGGGCTGCGCGCCGATGGCGCTTGCGTCCTGGCGGCCGTCTTTGACCCCTGACTGCTTGCGCTGCGCCGTGCCCCGGAAGGGTCGGGCAATACCGCCCGGCATCCTTTCAGGAGTTCACCGTGAACAACGCACTCATCACTGACGAGCAGCGCATCGTGCTGCTGGCCAACGGCCGCGAATCCTTGGAGAACCCGGACTTCGATCCGGCACCCGTGGTCAAGCTGTTTACGCCGGACGCCGGCGCGACCTGGCTGCTGACCGAGATTGATCCCGATGACCACGACCACGCCTTTGGTCTTTGTGACCTGGGCCTGGGTGCGCCAGAAATCGCCTGGGTCAGCCTGGGCGAGCTGGCGACGGTGCGCGGCGGGCTGGGCCTGCCGATCGAGCGCGACCTGTCTTTCCGCGCCGAGAAGCGGTTGAGCGCCTACGCGCGCGATGCGCGGCTGGCCGGGCGGATCGCTGTCTGAGCCGGCCCTCGGAGCGCCGCAAGGCGCTCCTTGCGCTTTTCCAACCTTCGCAGGAGATCAATGCCATGAGCAGCCATCACGACTACATCATCGAAATCACTGCGCAGCACGAGGCGCTCAAGCCGTTCGCGCCGGAGAACGGCCAGCCCCTGCGCTTCAAGATCGGCGACGCGGTGATCTACACCAACGAGTTTGGCGCGCAGTTCCGGCGCCGCGTCACCGGGTTCTACCAGCCCACCGGGCTGTCGGGTCTGTACGCGCGTGGTGCGCGCTACCTGCTGGACTCGTCATCGCCGTGGATGCCGGTATCGGAATCCAGCCTGCGCCCTGACGACTCGGCGTGATGCCTACGCGCCCCTTGTGGGGCGCTGCGCGCTTCGCTTGCCTCCAGGGAAAGCCCTGCGGGCTATCCCCGCCGCGCGGTGCTTGGCGCCCCTCAAAGACCGCCGAACCGGCTGCGCCGGATCGGCCAGACCACAGCAGTCGTTGTCGAACCTGTTTCCCCATGACTGACGCATGAGCTTGTGCATCGAGCATTGAATGCTGTGCGTCCCCGGCCAAGAAACATGGCCGGTCGCGCTGTCGTGCGCGCTGCGCATCGAGCCGCCTGCGGCGTCTCGCCCCTTCCGGGCTTCCATCGTTCCCTCGCTCCGCTCGGCTGACGCCTCAGGCCCGGATTCCTAGATCCGGGCCTGCGCGCTTCGCTTGCCGTGCGGTCGGCGTGTGGGGAAGGCCGTTGCCTTGTCCAGCCGTCTTCCCTGACTCCATCACCTTGTCCGCGACTGTAGCCCGCGGCCGTGTGCCGTCAAGGCGCGCAGGGCCGTGTCCTCGCTTCGCTGCGGGCCGCACCAACCCTGCGCTTGCCTCCTTGACGACCCCCGTCCGCGCGCTCCTGACCGTCGCGGGCGATGAACTCAGGAAAGACGGTGGCAACAGGGCCAACCGGGTTCCTCGTGCCGACCGCACCGAACAGCCGAAAGGCTGGGCTTCCGAATCTAGGAATCCGGTGTGCGGTGAACAGCAAACCCTTTTTTCTTTGTCAGGAGAAATGCCATGCAACTCGCATCCCGCTTCGCTTCCCGTTCCCCGGTGCTGCGTTCGGAACGTCCCTTGTCCGACGACCAAATCCGGGCCGTGGCCCCGTCCATCTTCGCGGACGCGCCGCACGAAAGCCGCTCCGAGCGGTACAGCTACATCCCCACCGCGACCGTGCTGCAAGAACTGCGCGGGGAAGGCTTCGAGCCTTTCATGGTGACGCAAACCCGCGTGCGCAACGACGACCGCCGCGACTACACCAAGCACATGATCCGGCTGCGCCACTCCAGCCAGATCAACGGCCGCGAGGCCAACGAAATCATCCTGCTGAACTCCCATGACGGCACCAGCAGCTATCAGATGCTGGCCGGGATGTTCCGCTTCGTTTGCAGCAATGGCCTTGTCTGCGGCGACACCGTGGCCGACGTGCGCGTGCCGCACAAGGGCGACGTGGCGGCGCATGTGATCGAAGGCGCTTACGAAGTCCTGCACGGCTTCGACCGGGCGCATGAATCCCGCGATGCCATGCGCGCCATCACGCTGGACGCCGGGGAATCGGAAGTGTTCGCCCGCGCTGCGCTGGCGTTGAAGTACGACGAGGACAAGCCCGCGCCCATCACGGAATCGCAAATCCTGATGCCGCGCCGCCACGACGACGACCGCCGCGACCTGTGGAGCGTGTTCAACCGCACGCAGGAGAACTTGACCAAAGGCGGCCTGTCCGCCCGCGCCGCGAATGGCCGCCGCCAGACCACCCGGCCCGTGCAGGGCATCGACCAAAGCGTGCGCCTCAATCGCGCCCTGTGGCTGCTGGCCGATGGCCTGCGCCAGTTGAAAGCCTGAATCCCCACGCGGCAGGGGCAGGCAGCAGCCCTTGCCGCTTCTCTCGCTGCTGCATCCCTAACCGCAAGGAGTTATCACCATGAACGCCGTACTCAAAACCGAAGCCGTCGCCATCGAAGCCGCCGCCCCGCTGGAAATGGCCGACCCGTCCAAGAACCTGATTCTGGTTCCGCTCTCGCAGTTGCTGCCGCGCCGCTCCAAGCGCAACGCCCGCAAGATGCCGCGCCTGTCCATCCCCGAACT
This sequence comes from Pseudomonadota bacterium, assembly GCA_023442945.1. Lineage (GTDB taxonomy): Bacteria > Pseudomonadota > Gammaproteobacteria > Burkholderiales > Burkholderiaceae_C > Ottowia. Next base: position 11,003 of record JAEZWW010000027.1, read on the forward strand.
GGCCGCGAGCATTGCCCGCATCGGCCTGCTGCAAAACCTGATTGTCATCCTCGCCGCCGATGGCGAGCAATACGAAGTCGTCGCAGGCGACCGCCGCCTGACCGCCTTGAAGCTGCTGGCGAAGAAGAAGCGCATCCCCGCCGACTACGAAGTGCCGTGCCTGCTGGTGGCCGATGCTTCCGCCCGTACCGTCAGCCTCGCGGAGAACGTGCAGCGCGAGAACATGCACCCCGCCGACCAGTTCGCGGCCTTCGCCGCGCTGGTCAAGGAAGGCCGGCCCGTCGAAGACATTGCCGCCGACTTCGGCGTGTCCCCGCTGGTGGTGCAGCGCCGCTTGAAGCTGGCGAACGTCTCGCCGCGCCTGATGGCCGACTACCGGGCCGGTGGCGTGACGCTGGAACAGTTGATGGCCTTGACCATCACCGATGACCACGCCGCGCAGGAAGCCGCGTTCTATGGTGCGCCGGAATGGCAGCGCAGCCCGTCCAAGCTGCGCGAGCGCCTGACCGAGCGTGAAATCGACGCCACGCACGCGCTGGTGCGCTTCGTCGGGCTGGACACCTACCGGCAGGCAGGCGGCGGCGTCCGCCGCGACCTGTTCGCCGAAGGCGATGCCGGAACCTACCTCACCGATACCGCAGTGCTGGAAACGCTGGTGCGCGACAAGCTGGCAACGCTGACCGAGGACGTGCGCGCCGAGGGCTGGGCATGGGTGGAGGCCGTGCCGCATCTGGCCTATGAGGAACGGCAGGCGTTCCAAAACGCCCCGCGCCACCGCCGCGAGCCGACCACCCGCGAGGCCCGCCGCATCGCCTCGCTGGAAACCCGCCTCGAAAAGATCGACGCCGAACTGGAAGAGGCCTACCAAGGTGAAAGCAGCGAGGACGAGGCCAAGGCCGAGAAGCTGGAACAGCGGCGCGATCAGGTGGTCGGGGAACTGCAAGACGCGGAGGACGCCTTGCAAGGCTACGCCCCCGAGGTGCGCGAGGTGGCCGGTGCCATCGTCACCATCGACCGCAACGGCGAGGCCGTCATTCATCGCGGCCTGCTGCGCGAAGCCGAGGCCAAGGCGCTGCGCACGCTGGAAAAGCTGCGGCGCGGTTTCGGCAGTGCCGAAGGCGAAGCCGCCAACGACGAGCACGAGGACGCCGACGACGCGCCCAAGGCCGCGAGCCTGTCCGACCGGCTGGCGCAGCGGTTGAGCGCCCACCGCACGGCGGCGCTGCAAATCGAAGTCGCGCGGCATCCGCACGTCGCGCTGGCCGCGCTGGTGCATGGCATGGTGCAGAGCGTCTTGCAACCCGACGCCTACGGCGACGGCCTGCCGCTGGGCGTGCGCCTCACGGCGCAAGACCGGCTAGAAGGCAGGGCCCCGGACTGGCCGGAATCGCCCGCCGCCGTGGCGCTGCGCGAACTGCAAGAGTTGGCGGGCGAAGCCTTGCCGCAGGACAGCGCCGAACTGTTCGCCGCGCTGCTGGCGAAGTCGCAAGACGAACTGGTGCGGCTGCTGGCCGTGTGCGTGGCTTCCACGGTGGACGTGGTAACGCCCCGCGCCACGCCATACCAGCCCGGCGAGGAACTGGCGCAGGCCGTGGGCCTCGACATGGCCGCATGGTGGAAGCCGACCGCAGAAGGCTACTTCAAGCACGTTTCCAAGGCCGTGATTCTGGATGCCGTGGGCGCATTTGCACCGGAATCCGTCACCCGACTGGCGAAACGCAAGAAGGCCGACATTGCCAGCGAAGCCGAGCGGCTGGCCGATGGTACGGGCTGGATGCCCGCCATCTTCAAGGCCGAAGGCCCGCAGCAGGCAGTACGGGAAAGCGCGCAGGAGGCAGGCCCGGAGCAGGACGCACCGGAGGATGCCGAAGCAAGGGCGGATGAACCCGCCGAGGCGCTGGCCGCTTGACCCGCGCCGAAGGCAAGCGCCCCGGCCTCGACCGGGGCGCTTCGCTGGAAGGAGAGGCCCCATGACCCACATCACCAACAGCCGCCCGCGCATGGCGGCGATCTACGCCCCCGGCAAGGCACGCGCCCGCCGCTGGCACGGCGCAGGCGACGTGCGCGGCTACCGCCCGCCCTCGGGCTGGTCGGCTTGCGCCGACCTCACCGACATTCATCCCATCACGGGCCACGCCTTGCCGCGTGCCGTGTGGTGGCTCATCGAGACGAAGTAATAATCGCGTTCAGCACCGCGTCCAGGCCGTTCCGACCTGGACGCGGTGGACGCAAAATCCGGGCGCGGCAGTGGCCGCGCCCGGTGTTCCAAGCGCACAGCCGAATCGGAACGCCGTCGCCATCACCACAGTTCAGGCGGCGGCGTTGACGTGACCGGGCTTCCCGCCCGGCAATACCAGGCCCGCATGGACCTGCAAGCCGAAGCGCCCGCGGTGCGCAGGAATCACCAGCAGTTTTCGGCTTGCCGCGTGCATACCCCGCAGCGTAGGCCGCGCCCATTTCATCAGAGGCATGTCCGCGTTTCCTGTTTGGAAATCTGGAACTGCCTGGGCGTGTCGGCGCACTGCGCCGCCGGGCTTTCGGGCTGCGCCCCGTGCCGACTTCGCTGTCACGGCCATTCGGCTTCAATCCCTCACGCCTTCGCGCCTGCGGCGCTGCGCTTGCCTCCAAGGGAAAGCCCTGCGGGCTATCCCCGCCGCGCGCAGCTTGGCGCCTCTCGATGCGGCCAAACCGGCTGCGCCGGATCGGCCCGGCCAGCGCCCCGCCGCGATGAACGGAGCGCTGGCGACCACGCTGGCGCTTGCTGCGGCAGGTTGTGCAGGTGCGTGCCGTCCTCAACGCTGGCGGTTCCTGCCCATCACGTCACGATGGACGGTTCACGGACAACCCGCCCGGCATCGCTATGGAACTTCCACGCCACGCCTCAAGACCGGCACCGCAAGATGTGGCGGAGGCGTTCTCGCCTGTCGTTGCGGGGCTGACCTGGCCCGCGTCAGCGGGCGAGCCGGAGAAGCCTTCGGGCGGGGATGCCGAGTTGGCCCCATCTCCTTTCGGAGCGGTTCGGCCCAAGGCGTCCTTGTCTCGTTATGAATCCTGGCGGGGGCGCGGCTGCGCCTCGGGCTTCATGGCTGCAACCGTCCGGCGAAAACAATTTCCCCGCCGCTGCGCGGCTTCCTCGCGCAGCAAATTCTTTTCGCCTCCCGGCTCTCCACTGCGTTTCGACCGCAAGCGGTGCAGCCAGCCCGTCCCCCGCCGGCCGGATCACAACAAGGACGCGATGGGCGCGAACCTTGTTCAACCGAAAGGAGAAATCATCATGGCCAACATCGGCACCTTCACCGCAGACAAAGACGGCTTCACCGGCACGCTTCGCACCCTGACGCTCAACGTCAAGGTCAAGCTGGTTCCCAACGACAAGGGGGACAGCGAGAAAGCCCCGGACTTCCGCGTTCAGGCCGCCAGCCACGATATCGGCGCGGCGTGGAAGAAGACCAGCGAGGCCGGGCGGGACTACCTGTCCGTGACCCTCGATGACCCTTCGTTCCCGGCTCCGGTCTATGCCCGCCTGATTGAAGGCGAGGACGGCACGCACGACCTGATCTGGTCGCGCAGCAAGCCCCAAGCGGCGTGACCGCCGCAGCGCCCCGCCCATTGCGGCGGGGCGTTTTTAGCTCACGGCCCTAGTTTGAGGAATGGCTTCATCAGGCACTGTCAAGTTCTGACTGAAGAACATTACCTCATTACCAACATATCGTCTTTGTGCGGTGTAGTTCAGACCATAGCTCAACGATTGGCTCATGCGATACATGGCACAAATTTCTTCCGCGTTGTCATAAGAAACAACCCAAGGCCATTTGAACTTCTTCTGTTGAATGACTTTGGCAATGGCCGCGTGGTCATCATGCTCGTAGTAATTTCGATACAACCCCTTTCCCTTAACGTAGTATGGGGGGTCGAGGTATATCAGAGATTGTTTTGGCAGAAAATCCGAGCAGCGATTCAGAAGGCGCAATGAATCTTCACGATACACCGATATGTCACTCTGTCGCCGGGCGATTTCACGAATGCGTGAAGCAACAACGTCCTTCTTAAATCTAGCATCCAGCTTGTAGTTCCCGTTCTGACTCTTTCCGCCAATGACGCCTGCCTTGAGAATTCCAGATCGATTCGTCCGATTCATGAATAAAGTCGCAAATCCTTTCTCGACTAGGCTGGCAACGCAATCTTCGCGCAAAATGGTTCGCCATCTAAACCATTCTTCAATGGTAATAGGGGTGGATTCGAGTAAATCAAGAAGCTCAGTTGAATGCTTTGTTACAGCAACCCAAAAAGCGTATACGGCAGGATCAGCATCGTTGATATGGATATGACTTGCGTGCCCATGAAAGAGTAGATCAAGTGCAACGCCTGCCCCGCCAGCGTATGGCTCCAAGTAATGCCCTCCCGTGACACCATTCGTTTCCATTATTTTTGCAATGAATGGAGCAAATGGCGCCTTCCCGCCAGGGTAGCGCAGAGGGCTATACAGTCTGTTTGAGAACATCGTTATACCTTTCTTGGCTTAACTTCCAAGGCGGCCAACTTGGTGACGTCCACAGCATACCCTATGCTCATCACACCGTGAACAGCCGTCTTGAAATTTTCCAAGAATTCGTTAATAAGCACTGGATTGTTATCTGCCCAATGCTTCCAAGGATTGTAGGGCTTGGCTCCAGAGGTGAGCAATTTCTGAAATTCGACACTCTTATAAAAACGCTTAAAAACCTCTCTCGGCTTCTTGGTTCCAGTGTATGCAGCCACCCGCTCCTTCACCTCAACAGAATCCCCGTTGATTGAAAACTCGTTCAAAACCTCGCGAGCTGCATTGGTGAAAACATCTCTTGTGAACTGCAAGTCATTTTTCCAAAATGGATGTGCGGCAGGGAGATTGTACAAGTGCTCGAATACAAGTTGGTCAGGCGGGAGATGCCCGGGCAAGAGAGTCACTGTCTTATAGCTCTTCCCTGTAACTTGAGAGCCTTGATCTGCATCCAGACAGACGATGCTTCTTTCCGAGAACTCAGGGATTTTCTTCTGGATCAACTGAAGATAGTTGGAGCATCCGAGTGACACTTCCGACATCGGGTTTGTGAACTTCTTTATTGGCTGCCTGTACAGCAAAGTTGCAAAAAAGTCTTCAGCCTCTTTATCTTCGAAATAGATATTGATGCGAGGCAGTGAAACTCCAGACGATGTATCGATGGTCTTTGTGTTGATGTCTGCACTAATCTGCGCCCATGACCAGTCTTGCATCACCTGGACATTGCCATAGGTGTTGCTCAAATAAATGGTCTTGTACTTTCTTCTGAACTGGCGACTTTGCTCATATGCATACTCAATCAGAACTGGCGAATGCGAAGTCATGACAACTTGAAGATCCAAGTTCTTGCACTCGCGATCAAGCATCTTCAGTAGATTTACTTGTGCAGTCGGAAATAGCCCAGCATCAGCCTCGTCGATTAAAAGCAAACCGCCTTTATAGTCAGCATAATCTTCCTTCAGCTTTCTGAAAGACATCAAGGCCAATATGATCTGGCCTGCATTGTCCTCACCCGCCGAAACAGAGTCTTGGTCGTAGTTCTCCCCGTGCGCCACCGCAGAACTGATTGTTCCATCAGTCCCTGTTGCAAGCGATGCGTTGCGATTGAGAAGTTCGTTCGTTAGCGCAATGAAATCTTTCTTGTGTTGCTCTAGACAATCAAAGTCGCCTAGCTTGTAGTCTCTGGCCGCGATAGGGTAAAGACGCTTCAAGCTAAGAAAAATCACCGGATGAGTAAAATTCCTGCTCGTGTTGCTGCTTCCGGCCGCTGTACTATTATTCCTAACCACAGGCCTGGGTGACTTCCCTCTTTTCATCAGCTCAAGTTTGGCGGTCGCAGCCTGATTTGTATATCCATCAAGCAAATCAATGTTCACGGACATGGAGCCGGGGACATCAAACTTTTCGGATATCCTGAAATGGTCACTGTATTGAGACTTGAACATCCCTCCTGCAATCTGCCGGAATGCAAGGGACTCATCCTTGACGTAATCTTTTTCAAAGCTAAAAATTTGCGCAGCTATGCCCAGTATCGAGGACTTTGATGTGCCATTTTTCCCGCAAACAACAGTGATGTAATCGCCGAACTCAACCGCCACATCGTTCAATGCGCGGAATTTCTCGATTGTTAGCTTTTTTAGTTGAGTCTTAGGCATGGTGTGCGGAGTTTGTTTTTAAGTCCCTTGAAGAAACCTATCTTTGGCCGGAATCATCCACAGCCTATTCTTTGAGTTCCTGTCGAACTAACATTAAAAGGTGATCGGCTTTCTGTTCGCTGTCGCCGGAGTACGCCAAGGTCAGCAACGTGAGCGGGTGGATCTTCATCACTTCGCACAGTTCGGCCAGCTTGTGCAAGGTCGGGCTTTTCAGGTCGCGCTCCAGGGTACTCATGTAGGTGCGGCTAGACACGTCAGAGAACGCTTCCTGGCTCAAGCCGCGCGCCTTCCTGACCGTCTTCAATGCCTTCGCCAGCGAGTAAGTTGTTGCCACCTTGGGTTCCCCACAAATACCAAGATGACACCCCATTGCATCCTATAGAGCTACAATCTATAGTGTTCATTCAATGCCTGTGCTTTTACGGAAATCCGTATCGGCGGGTTCCTGTAGAGCCACGGAACCGCATCCGTGCTTGCGCACGAAGGCGCAAATCCGGTTTCGCGGTTCTGCGCTTCGACGTGGAACCGCGTTCGTGCACCATTGGATTTGTGGGATTGCCGACCATGCCGCAGCCGCTCACCACCGCCCCGGAACGCGCGCAACTGCTCGCCAACGGCGAGGCCCGCGCCGCTGGCCGGGCCATCGACCCGGTGCCCGTGGTGCGGCTGTTCACGCCGGACGCGCATGTGACCTGGCTGCTGGCCGCACTCGATCCCGCCGATGGCGACACCGCCTGGGGACTCATCGACCTGGGAATCGGGATGCCGGCGCAGGGAACCGTCAAGCTGTCCGAGCTGGCCGGCATCGTCGGGCCGCGCCAGCAGCCCGTGATGCGCGACCTCTATTTCCGCCCCACGCGCACGCTGTCGGAATACACCCGGCTGGCCGAGCGCGACGGAGCGATCCCGGACTGAATACGGCTTACTGTGACTTTTTCAGTCTGGTGTCATACCGGGTAAGTCTCAATCGGGATTCTTGCGGCGTAGCCCCACCAGTCTGACCCAAATAGACAGGATGCTTGGCGCGGGTCGCGGCAGGCTGGCTTGTGCAGTGTCCCCGGTCGGGGCGCTGCCGCCGCAGCATTGAGACGAATACCGCAACACATCGGAGCCAATCGGTCTTGACAGCCCCATCCGCCTTTGTAACCCATGACGTTCCGACGAGGGCGATGTAGCGCGTAGTTCTTCCGTGGCGGCGAGTCCTGTTCGCAGGAGGAGACGTCATGGTCAATCCTCATCACCTCGCGCATTGGTATCCGACTGCCGCATACCTGTATGTCTTTTGGCTGGATGCGCTCGCGCTCGCTTGGGAGTACCTGCGCAGGCATCCCGACTACCGGCTCGACTGGCTGCGCCGTCATGGCCGGCCTGAAGCAGCGCATCGCTGGGGCTTGCGCCTGCTGGAAGATCCGATGCTGGATGCGCGTGACGCGCATCCGGCCTGGCTGCCTGGTCATGCCGCCGTGGTGCAGCTCTACCCCGACGCTGATCCGCCGCAGGATGCCACCGCCTTCGCGTTCTGGCGCATCCCCGGCCACAAGCAACTGTTCCACGACGGCAAGAAGCTGGCGCTGATCGCGCGCAGCCCAGGCCATTGCCTGCGCTTTGCGCTGGCGCCCGGCCTGGAAGACGGCATGGCCGTGGCCTATGCCCAACGGAGCGGCACTGCCGCGCCTGTGCGCGGTCATGCACGCGGCGCGACCTTCGCTGCCACCACGCCCAGGCCAACACCTTCCGCGCTGCTGGAACTGCACACCTTGCAGGCGCTCGACGCGACCCTCGCGGGCGCGTCCTTGCGCGATTTGGGCGAAGGACTGTTCGGTGCCGACGCTGTGGCCGATTGGTACAGCGACGGCGGCCTGCGCTCGAAGGTGCGCCGCCTGGTGCGGCGCGGCGATGCGCTGATGCGCGGCGGCTATCGCCACCTAGCACAGCTTCCGCCGCTTGAGAAGGGTCGTTTTGATGTGGACGCAAAACGACCCTGAGTAGAAGGGCCGCGTTTTCTGAGACTGCCTCCATCCGGTCGCGCTGTGTGGCCGGGCGCTTTCAACCGATGGAGGTTCACACCATGCGTCCCGCTCCCTTGCGGCCTGCCGCCACTGTCTCGACCGCTGCCGCGCAGCCCCAACGCTATCTCACCAACGACGAAGCGGCCGAATACCTGCGCCTGTCGCCGCGCACGCTGGAAAAGCAGCGCGTGATCGGTGGTGGTCCGCGCTTTCGCAAGTTCGGCCGGCGCGTCATGTACGCCGTGGCCGACCTCGATGCCTGGGCCGCCGACCGCAGCTTCGAGACGACTTCCGATCCCGAATACGCCGAGCACCACTCGGCCGACAGCCGTGCGCGCTGATCGGCGGTGCGCGGCAGGCCATCGCCATGTCCAGCACCGCGCTGCCATCCCGGCAGCGGCCGTTGCAAGAGCGCGAACAGCTCGACCTGTTCCGCGCCTTGCCGGGCGAAGGCATGGCACCGCGCGACAGCCAGGACTTGATGGCCTTTCCCTTTTTCTCGCTGGCGAAGTCGCGGCGCACGGCGCCGATCGACTTCCGCGCCGGCAACGTCACGATCCGCGTGGAAGGCACGCAGGAGCATGGTATCGCCACCATTTGGGATGCCGACATCTTGATTTGGGCCGCCAGTCAGATCGTGGAAGCACGCGACGCGGGCCTGCGCCCGTCGCGGCTGATGCAGGCCACGCCCTACGAGATCCTGCGCTTCATCGGTCGCGGTACGTCGCTGCGCGACTACCAGCGCCTCAAGGCGGCCCTGGATCGGCTGCAATCGACCACGGTGGCCACGTCGATCCGCGAAACCACGGGAAGGCGGCTGCACCGCTTCTCGTGGATCAACGAATGGAAGGAGCTGGCCGATGCCAGCCGCACGCCGCTGGGCATCGAGCTGATCCTGCCGGACTGGTTCTATGGCGGCGTGCTGGATGCGGCACTGGTGCTGACCATCGACCCGGCGTATTTCCGGCTGACCGGCGGCATCGAGCGGTGGCTGTACCGCGTGGTGAGAAAGCACGGCGGCCGACAGCCGGGCGGCTGGCAGTTCGATTTCCGACACCTGTATCGGAAATCGGGCAGCGCCACGCGCTTCTCGGACTTCGCCTACGACCTGCGCGCGCTCGTCGCGCGGCAGTCGCTGCCCGGCTATGTCCTGGGCATCGAGCGGATGCCGGACAACGAGGCCGAGCTGCTGACCTTCCGGCCCGTGCCGCACACGGCACGGGGATAACTCCGGGAGAACCTGTGGATGGAATCGTGCTATCAGGAGTACGGGGTATCGTGCTATCGGGAGTACGCCTATCGTGCTATCAGGAGTACGAATCGCCCGCAAACCCAATAACGGCGCGGGTTTGCGGCCCCTCTAACTTCCCTAACTTAAATTCTCTAACTTTTAGTAGAGAAACGCCGCTGCGGTGGACAACCACCACGCGGCCACCAACGGCAGACAAAACCAGCCACCAGTTGGCAGGTTTTGCAGGCAGATCAACGCCAGGTTTTCCAAGCAGGGAGGCCAGGCCATGATCGTCGCTCTGCTCAACCAGAAAGGCGGCGTGGGCAAGACCACGCTCGCCACACATATCGCCGGCGAGCTGGCGATGCGCGGTCAACACGTCGTCCTGCTGGACGCCGACCCGCAGGGTTCATCGCTGGACTGGACGCAGCGCAGAAGCCAGCAAGGCTTGCCACGGCTGTTCAGCGCCGTGGGCCTCGCACGCGAAACGCTGCATCAGGAAGCGCCGGAACTCGCCAGACGGGCCGATCACGTCGTCATCGACGGGCCGCCCAGAATCGCCGCCTTGGCGCGCTCCGCGCTGCTGGCGGCCGAGCGCGTGCTGATCCCCGTGCAGCCCAGCCCCTACGACTTGTGGGCCAGCGCCGAGATGGTCGCGCTGATCCGCGAGGCGCAGGTGTTTCGGCCTGCGCTACGCGCGGCCTTCGTCATCAATCGGCGCGTCAGCACCACCGTGATCGGGCGCGAAGCACGCCAGGCGCTCGCCGACCAGCCGCTGCCTGCGCTGCGCGCGGAAGTGCATCAGCGCATCGTGTTCGCCGACAGCGTGGCCGCTGGCCGGCTTGCACGCGAGACGGCGCCCGACAGCGCCGCCGCGCGCGAAATCACCGCGCTGGTGGACGAACTGCTGCGGTGGACGCCATGACAGCGAAGCCGCCGCCCCGCGCAAAGCGCGTCGGCATCGGCGCGCGTCCGCCTGCGAATCCGCACGCCGAGGCGTGGATTCGCCAGGGCGACGCCGATGCGCTGGGCAAAGGCGACCTCTACACGGCTCGCCTGACCCTCGACATCACGCCCGCGATGCGGGCGCGCATCAAGGTCTCGGCCTTCACGCAGGGCGTGACCGTGGCCGACCTGCTGCGCGGCCTGCTGGAGCGCGAGTTTCCAGAACACCGCAGGGAGAACACGCCATGACTGCATCCGCTTCGTCTGCCCTCGCGCCTGTTGCCATCGCGGCCACGGCTGCGCTCGCAGCAGCTTCCGGCCAGCCCGCCAGCACGCCGCTGACGCGCGTGGCGCTGGCCTACATCGAGGCCCGCTTCAAGCTCTACCTGCGCTTCGGCGAACCCGCGCGCACGCACCAGCTCGACCGCTGGCGGCGCAGCGCGGTGTTCCTGCCGGGCGCCGTGTTCTGCCGCATCCGCTGGCAGGCCAACGACTATGGCACCGTGCGCTGGCAGCTCATGGTGATGCAGGCTTGCACGCCGCTGGACGTGGCGCAGCGCATCCCTGGCGTGCAGCCGGGCGCGCGCCTGCTGCTACACGCCGAGGGCGACGGGCAAGTTCGCGCTGTGCTGGAACGCATTGACGCCATCGAGGCGCTGGGCATCGCGCCCGCCGCCGTCTCGCCCGCGTACTGGCGCACGCTGGGCAACCGGCTCGCCGCGCGCCTGCCGCTGCCCGAATACACCGCCGAGCGGCACGCCGCCTGGCTGACCGGGAGGGCGCTGTCATGACGCTTCCATCCGCTGCTGCCGGTGCAACCGGCATTCCGCCGCGTCCTTGCTCGCGCCTGTACGCTCGCCTCGTGCTCGCGGGCCTGTCCGCCTGCGGCCTCGCTGCGGTGGCTTGGGCGTCCTTCGTGCATCCGTTGCCGCGTCTGATCTACAACCCGTCCGACAGTGTGGCGGTCGGCTGGTATCGCGTCGATCCGCTGGGCCACGGTGCCGGCTCGCTGCCACGTCCGTTGTCCGTTGGCAGCATCGTGCTGACCACGCTGCCGCCAGAGGCTGCCGCGCTGGCCGCGCAGCGCGGCTACCTGCCGGCGCGCGTGCCGCTGCTCAAGCGTGTGGGTGCGGTAGCTCCGCAGACTGTGTGCATCTTCGATGCGCTGGTCTGGATCGACGGCGTGCCAATGGCCGCCGTGCTGCCCGCCGACCGGCTGGGCCGTCCGCTGCCAGCGTGGCCGCAGTGCCGTCGCCTTGAACCCGGCGAACTGTTCCTGCTCAGTGAGACCAATCCGGCGTCATTCGACAGCCGGTATTTCGGGCCGGTCAGCGCACCCGCCGTGATCGGCGTCGCGCATCCGATCTGGCTGGAGTCTCGCCCATGATGGCCGCCGATTCGCTGCACGTTGCCGTGCATCTCATCGTGCCATCGGACGTGCCGCTCCGGTGGCTCTCCGCATGTCGTCGCGCGTGCAGTGCCAGCGCATCCGCGCTGCACTTCGCGCTGCCTTCCCATGTGCAGGCGTCTTGCCTCGAACGCGCCCAGCCTGCGGCCCTCATCGCGCTGGTTCGCGCGTTCACCGGCGCGCTGGCTGCAAGCAGCGCAGCGCCGCCGGGCCGCCGCTGCACGGAGCGTCAGCGAGGGGCAAAGGCGGAAGGCAAGACAAAAGGGTGCGGCACCTGTCGGCCCGCAAAGCCAGTCTGCACGTGGGGGTTGCGCGGCACGGAGCGGCTTCGCCGCCGTGCCGCTTGGGGCGCGAAGCCCGCGCCAATGCAGGCATGTCCGCGTGCTTCGCACGACCGGACACGCCAGAGCTTGCAGGGAGCGCAGCCATGACCGACCGCCGCGACGATGATTTCCGCATCCGCCCCAGTGCCCCGAAGAACCGGGGCCAGGGCTTCGTCTCCAAGGTGCTCAAGCAGGCAGGCAGGGCCAGCAGCGGCAAGTCCTCGGTGCGCCGTCCTGGGGCGGCTGGCGGCGCCGGGAGGGGCACCGGCCAGCGGCCCGGCTCGCGCCTGGGACGCGGCCACACGGCAGCGCGCTTCGCGGGGGCGAAGCTCACGCCCATGTCGCGGCGCGTGGCCATCAAGACGCTGCTGGTCAATCAGCAGCGGGCCAGCCCGCAGTCGCTCGCCAAGCACCTGCGCTACATCGAGCGCGATGGCGCGGGCCGCGATGGCGAGCCGGGGCAAGCCTACGGGCCGCAGACCGATGCCGCCGACCTCGAAGCCTTCAAGGAGCGCTGCGCCGACGACCGGCATCATTTCCGCTTCATCCTCTCGCCCGAGGATGGCGCGGAACTGGAAGACTTGCGCACATATACCAGGCACCTCATGGGCCGCATGGAGGCCGACCTGGGCACGCGGCTGGAATGGGTGGCGGTCGATCATTGGAACACCGACAACCCGCATACCCACCTGATCGTGCGCGGGCGCGACGACACCGGCAAAGACCTCGTCATCGCCGGCGACTACATCGCCGATGGCTTCCGTCATCGCGCCGCCGAACTGGCGACCGAATGGCTGGGGCCGCGCACCGAGCTGGAGATCCAGCAGACCTTGACGCGCGAGGTGGATCAGGAGCGGTGGACGAGCCTGGATCGGACCCTCAAGCGCGAGCTGGGTGACGATGGCCTGGTGCATGTCGAACGCTTCAATGAGCCGAGATTGCAGCGCCAGCGCCTGCTGCTGATCGGTCGTCTGCAACGCTTGCAGCGCCTGGGCCTGGCCGACGAGATGCAGCCCGGCACCTGGGCCGTCCATGCCGACGCGGAGAAAACCTTGCGTGCTCTCGGCGAGCGCGGCGACATCATCCGCACCATGCAGCGGGCCATGCGCGGCGAACCGCGCGAACTGGCGGTATTCGAGCCTGGGGACGATGGTCGAACCATTCTCGGCCGCGTGGCCGCGAAGGGGCTGGCCGACGAGCTGCGCGACCGGGGGTATCTGGTCATCGACGGCGTGGACGGCAAAGCCCACTACGTCGCGCTCAATGCCCGTGACGAGCTGGCGAACTATCCGACGGGCGCCGTGGTGGAAGTGAAGGGATCGGCTGACGTGCGCGCAGCCGATCGCAACATCGCCGCGCTGGCGAGCGATGGCCTGTACCGCGCCGACCATCATCTCGCCATCGCGCAAGGTCAGACCACGCCCGACCGCGACCCGCACGAAGTCGTGGCGGTCCACGTCCGGCGCCTGGAAGCCCTGCGCCGAGCGGGCATCGTGGAGCGCGTGGCCGAGGGGCTATGGAAGGTGCCGGACGACCTGCCCGAGCGTGGCCGCCAGTACGACGCGCAGCGCCTGGGCGGCGTGGCCGTGGAGCTGAAATCGCACATACCCATCGAGCGGCAGGCCCGCGTGATCGGCGCCACCTGGCTCGACCAGCAACTGATCGGCGGCGGCAAGGGCCTAGGCGACCTGGGCTTTGGCGGCGAGGCCAAGCAGGCGATGCAGCAACGCGCCGACTTCCTGGCCGAACAGGGGCTGGCCGAGCGGCGGGGGCAGCGGGTGATCCTGGCACGCAACCTGCTGGGCACGTTGCGCAACCGGGAACTGGCGCAGGTTGCCCAGGACATTGCCGCCGAAACCGGCCTGGCGCACCGCCCCACGGCAGACGGGCAGCGTGTGGCCGGCATCTACCGGCGCTCGGTCATGCTCGCCAGCGGACGCTACGCCGTACTCGATGACGGCATGGGATTTAGCTTGGTGCCGTGGCGGTCGGTGATTGAACAGCGGCTGGGGCGGCAGATCGCCGCGACGGTGCGCAGCGGTGGGGTTTCATGGGAAATTGGGCGGCGGCCTGGGCTGTCCCGAGGCTAGTCAGGCCGACCCCAACGATCCCATAAAATGGATTCAACGCAGTCCACTGCAATCCCAACTGGGGGGCCATCAACCCCGGGAGTAGAAACGCAGGCGAGCATTGCGTTCGGCAGGCGATTCGTTCTGCAATTCGTTGATCACCTGTGCTCGCGTCTTGCCAGAGCCTGCGTCGGGTGTGGGTGTGCCGATCGGGTAATTACTTTCACCGTAGGAAAGGCGGCCTTGCTGCATGGCAGCCTTGGTTTCCGCAATCACCTGTGCTCGCGTCTTGCCAGAGCCTGCATCGGGTGTGGGCGTGCCGATCGGGTAATTACTTTCACCGTAGGAAAGGCGGCCTTGTTGCATGGCAGCCTTGGTTTCTGCAATCACCTGTGCTCGTGTCTTCTCGCTCTTGAAGTGCTCCGGGTGAACGATGACTCCGGTTTCGTTGTTGGCAGGGTGCTCGTATGCGGCCGAAGCCATCCCCGGAAGGCCCAGGGCGGCCACTGCGGCCGCGGCGGCGATCATGGAGGAGAGGGAGAGGCGTTGTTGGGTCATGGTCAAAGCTCCTGACGAGGTTGGATGAAACTTGCATCTCTAATGCCTTGGGCGGGCGTTGAGGAGATGTGTTCATGGTAGAAACCCCTACCCAACAGAACCCAGACAACCCGATGACATTGTTGTCAGCTTCGGGGCTTGGCAACGCGATGCGGAAACACCAGAGCGAAGCAGGTTCGCCCCCTGGCCCGAGGTCGCCGTGACCTGGCCGGCATGGGCCTCGGCGATGGCCCGCGTGATGGGCACACCCAGCCCGGAGCCGTCGGAATCCGGATGGGCCCTGGAAGCATCGGCGCGGTAGAAGCGGTTGAACAGCCGGGGCAGGGTCTTGGCATCGATGTCGGCGCCGGTGCTTTCCACGGCTATTGGCCTATAGGCGCATTCCGTTGGATGAAGTTCTGCGCTTCCCATTGGCATTGGGTGACCCGGCAAACTGCGAAGGGTACGCGCGCCAAGTGGATCACTTCCAGCGCCAACAGACCGCGCTGGAACCGTTGATCGCGCACCGGGTGGCGACATTCGATGTCATGATGACACTGGTTTCCGTAGGGCTGGCCCTGGGACTGGTAGGCGCTGCGCGCATTGCATCCAGCCGCAGCAGTGAGGCCGGTATGCCGGGCATGGCTTGACAAAATCAACGTCGAGTTTTGACGGTGCCATTTCAAACCCTGAAGTCAACGCAATGTCAAGCAGATGTGCTGCAACCGACTCTAGCCCTTGGCCGAACCGCGATGACTGGCCCAGATGGCGACAGTCTATGCGCCGCTGTACCCCTCAGTGCGCGCCATGCACATGACGTCGCCTAGCTAGCTCCGGCCCCGCCGCAGCCGCGGTGTCGAGGCCACTGAGGATGCCGCATTCGGTGACCGCATGCGGTGCGATGCAGCGCGCGCGCAACGCCTTGAGGTCTGCCTCAAGCGCGCGAAGTTCCCGGATGCGCTGCGCGACGTGGCCGATGTGTTCGTCGAGCAACGTGTTGATGTCGCCACAATCCTGCGCGGGTGATTCCCGCAGCGCGAGCAGCGCGCGGATTTCGTCGAGGGTCATGTCGAGGTTGCGGCACTGCCGGACAAATGCCAGCCGCTCGACATGGACCGGCAAGTACATACGGTAGTTGTTTTCGGCACGCGCCGGAGGCGGCAGCAGACCTTCGCGCTCGTAGAAGCGGATGGTTTCAACGGGCGTTCCCGTGGCTTCGGCCAAGATTCCAATCTTCATCAGCAGCCCCTTTCCGCCTGTCTTCAAGGCAGTATGGGCTTGACTCTACACCGACTACAGGGTTTGCAATATGGGAAAGGTTAAAGGATCGTCCATGAAAAACACTCACACTGACCAAGATTATGCGGACGCTCGCAGCAACGATTGCTGCGGCGCCTGCTCCATCGACACGGCACCTATTTCCCGTGTTCCGACCGCCACGCGCGGCCGCAGTTTTCGTATCGCCACGATGGATTGCGCGGCGGAAGAGTCGGAAATCCGCCGAGCTCTCGACGGAGTTCCAGGTATCCGTGGGCTGCGCTTTCAACTCGGCCAGCGGATGCTGACCGTCGATGCTGACGAACCGTCCATTGCGCCAGCGCTGGAGGCCATTCGCAAGGTGGGGTTTGACCCCCAGCCGGTCGTTGCGGCAGGCGCAGGACAGGTGCATTCGGAGGAAGGCGGCCACGATCACGAAGGCGTCCGAGGCCAATTGCCCAAGCTGGCTGCCGCGCTGATCATGGCCATCGCTGCCGAGTTGATCGGGTATTTCGCACCGGAGACCGCAATCTGGCGCGCCGCTGGCCTCGCCGTGGCGGCGGTAGCGATCTGGCTAGCCGGCTTTGATGTCTACAAGAAGGGACTGACGGCCCTGCGGCATGGTCGCCTGAACATCAATGCGCTGATGACTGTCGCGGTGACAGGCGCGTTTGCGATCGGCCAGTGGCCCGAGGCTGCGATGGTGATGGCGCTGTATGCCATCGCTGAGGCGATCGAGGCGCGGGCAGTCGATCGCGCGCGCAATGCGATCAAGGGCCTGTTGGAGATGGCGCCTGAGCAGGCATCGGTGAGGCAAGTCGATGGCAGTTGGACTACCCTGCCGGTGGCCGAGATCGCCGTCAGTGCAGTGCTGCGCGTGAAACCCGGTGAGCGCGTGCCAATGGATGGTGTGGTGCGCTCCGGTCAGACGAGCATTAACCAGGCCCCTGTCACCGGCGAGAGTATTCCTGTCGACAAGACGGCTGGCGATACCGTCTTTGCAGGCACGATCAACGAGTCGGGCACTTTCGAGTTCGAAGTCACGGCCCTCGCATCGGAATCAACGCTTGCGCGCATCATCCACGCTGTCGAAGTAGCGCAATCGACGCGCGCGCCTACGCAGGGCTTCGTCGACCGGTTCGCGGCTGTCTATACGCCAGCCATCTTCGTGCTCGCGCTGGCGGTCGCGTTGCTCGGACCATGGCTGCTGGACTGGACCTGGATGCAGGCCATCTACAAGGCGCTCGTGCTGCTGGTCATTGCCTGTCCGTGTGCGTTGGTGATCTCGACACCGGTGACTATTGTCAGTGGGCTCGCGGCAGCCGCCCGCCGCGGCATTCTCATCAAAGGAGGTATTTACCTTGAAGAGGCGCGCAAGCTCAAGGCGATTGCGCTGGACAAGACCGGCACGATCACCGAGGGCAAGCCGAGGCTGGTGGACTGGGCCGTCGTCGATTCGCAGACGGAGTCGGCGGACGCGGAACACGTCGCCGTGGTGTTGGCCAGCCATTCCGACCATCCAGTCTCGCGCGCGATCGCGGCCGGACTGAAGCCGAATGGCGTCGAAGCGAAGAATTTCACGGCGCTGGCGGGGCGCGGTGCACAAGCAGAGGTCAGCGGCGTGAGCTATGTGCTCGGCAACCACCGTTTGATCGAAGAGCGCGGACAGTGCTCACCGGCGCTGGAGGAACGGCTGAAGCAGCACGAAGAGGCAGGCCGAACCGTCACGCTGTTGGCCAGTCCGGAGCGGGTCATCGCGTTGTTTGCCGTCGCTGACACCATCAAGCCTTCGTCTCGTGAGGCGGTCGCATCGCTGCAAGCGCTGGGCATCACTCCCGTCATGCTGACAGGCGACAACCAAGCCACGGCCACGGCTGTAGCACACGAAGCCGGCATCGAGCAGGCACGCGGCAATCTACTGCCCGAGGACAAGCTGGAAGCCATCAGGGCCTTGCAGCGAGACCTGGGGCCGACCGCGATGACCGGCGACGGCATCAACGACGCGCCCGCGCTGGCCCAGGCCGACATCGGCGTGGCGATGGGTGCGGCCGGAACCGACACAGCAATGGAAGCAGCCGACGTGGTCGTGATGAACGACGACCTGCGACGCATTGCCGAGACAGTGAAGCTCTCGCGATCGACGCACGCGGTGTTGTGGCAGAACATCACGCTGGCGCTTGGTATCAAGGCCGTCTTCCTCGTGCTTGCCCTTTTTGGCGGAGCAACGATGTGGATGGCCGTCTTCGCCGATATGGGAGCCAGCCTGCTGGTTGTGCTCAACGGGTTGCGGCTTCTGGGTGCGGTGCAGAAGGCTTGAAAGGGTCAGGCACCGTGAGTCCGATGGACGTGACGCCACCGTTTGATTCCGCCACGGTCCGCCCTCCGTGCATGCGAGCGATGGCGGCCACGATGGCCAAGCCCAGTCCGTGATTGCGGGCGGCGTTCGACCGCGCTGCATCCGCCCGGTAGAAGCGGTGGAACAGGTAGGGTAGATGTTCAGTCGGAATGGTGTGACCTTGGTTCACCACCCGTAGGGCCACCTCGTCGTCCAGCCGGTCGATCTGCACCAAGATGGTGCTGCGCTGATGCGCGTGCCGGGTTGCGTTGCCGATCAGGTTGGATAGCGCGCGCTGCAGCAGGCGCACGTCGGCCGTGCATGTGGCATCGCCGTCGATACGGACTTGAAGACCGGCTTCCTCGATGGCCGCCTCGTGCAAGTCCACCACCGCGCCCGCAACATCGGCCAGGCTGTCGACGTGTTCGCGGCGGGCCTCGGCTCCGCGGTCGGCCTGCGACAGGAAGAGCATGTCCTGCACGATCATCGACATGCGCTGGAGGTCTTCGAGATGCGAACCCAGTACATCCCGAAGCGCGTCGGCGTCGCGTGCCTTGCGCAAAGCGATCTCGGTGCCTCCCATCAAGGTTGCTAACGGCGTGAACAGTTCATGGGCAACATCGGCATTGAATGCTTCCAATTGTTCATAGGCCTTGTGCAGACGCTTCAGCAACTCATTGACATGGGCCACCAGCGGAACCAGTTCGTCGGGTTGAGCGGAGCCATCCAGAGGCTGGTGCAGGGTATCGGCCTCCAGTGCTTGGATTTGTGCCGAAAGATCGTGTACTGGACGCAGCCCGATTTGCACCAGCGTGAATCCACCGACGGCAATCACCACTGTCCCAGCAAGCGCCGCCGTGACCAGCGTGCGGGCTAAGCGCTCAAGCACGCGATCGTCCTCGCTGGCGTCCAGGATCAGCACCGCCTGGATGGAGGTGGTGCCGTTCGTGGCCTCGAACCGCATGTCGATCGTGCGGTGATCCATTGGAACGGCTGAACTGGCATAAAGAACACTGCCGTCGGCACCGCTCAGGATCACCATCACGTCCTGCTGGCCGACCATGGCGTCATTGAGCTTGTGCGTAAGCGTGTCGTTGTCCAACTCTCCCGCCTCGGCAATGAGATGGCTCACTTGGAGCTGCTTCTGCCGCAGCGTGTCCATCTGCCGCTCCTTGAAACTCAGTGCGGTGACGGTGTAGACGCCCAAGCAGATCAAGGCGAGTCCGGCCAGCGTAAGAAAGGCGAGCCAGCGGGCAAGCCGCCGTCCTAGTGATCCGGCAGGCCGCAGTCTCACGGCTGACGATCTTCGAGCATGTAGCCCATGCCACGGACTGTGTGCAGCAGCGGACGCTCGAAGGGCAGGTCGAGCTTGTTCCGCAGCCGACGCACAGCAACATCGATCACGTTCGTGCCGTAGTCGAAGTTCACGTCCCACACCTGCTCGGCGATCTCTGTGCGCGACAGTACCTCACCCTTGCGGCGCAAGAGTAGCGTCAGCAGTTGGAACTCCTTTGCCGACAGGTCGATGCGCTGGCCGGCCCGAGTAGCGCGCCGCCGCGCCAGGTCCACCTGCAAGTCCCCCAGGCACAGCACCAGCGCATCGGGTGCGGGCGCAGTGCCAGCAACGCGGCGCAGCAGCACTTCGATGCGGGCCACCAGCTCGGAAAAGGCGAACGGCTTGACGAGGTAGTCATCCGCTCCCGCCTTCAGCCCGCGTACGCGATCCTCGATGCGATGGCGGGCCGTCAACATGATCACCGGCGTCTGCTTGCTCTGCCGCAGTGCAGCCAGCAAGCCGAAGCCATCGATGCCCGGCAGCATGGTGTCGAGAACGATCAGGTCGTAGTGGCCGTCAGAGGCCATGT
>JAEZWW010000030.1 GCA_023442945.1 Pseudomonadota bacterium
GCGCCCGGCGTGG
The DNA here is from genome assembly GCA_023442945.1 of Pseudomonadota bacterium. Taxonomy (GTDB): domain Bacteria; phylum Pseudomonadota; class Gammaproteobacteria; order Burkholderiales; family Burkholderiaceae_C; genus Ottowia. The sequence goes on from JAEZWW010000030.1 coordinate 14, forward strand.
CGCTGGGCTGCTGCGGCGCGGCGGGCGGCGTGGCCTGGCGCTGCGTCACGTTGCCGGACTGGCGGCCCATGGATTTGCCGCCGCCCAGGCGGCGCGCCTCGGCCTCAAAGGTGAAGGCGCCCACGAGCACGACCGCCATGAGCAGCGTGAACAGGCGCGAAACGATGTGGCTCAATTTCATGTCTGTCTGACCTCCAGTAAAAATAGGTATGTGCGCGGCCTCAGCCGCATTTGATGCCGACGTGCAGGGCGACCACGCCCCCCGTCATGTTGTGAAAATCGACGTGTCCGAACCCATTGACCTTCATCAGGTCCTTGAGTTCCTGCTGATTGGGGTGCATGCGGATGGATTCGGCCAGGTAGCGGTAGCTGTCAGCGTCGCCGGCGACCAGCTTGCCCAACTTGGGGAGCACATTGAAGGAATACAAGTCGTAGGCCCGGCGCAACGGGCGCGCGACCTGCGAAAACTCCAGCACCAGCAGGCGGCCGCCGGGCTTGAGCACGCGGGCCATTTCGCGCAGCGCGCCGTCCTTGTGCGTCATGTTGCGCAGGCCAAAGGCGACGCTGACAAGGTCGAAGTGCTCGTCGGCAAAGGGCAGGTGCTCGGCGTCGCAGACAACGGTCGGCAGGATCACGCCGGCGTCCAGCAGGCGGTCGCGCCCGGTGCGGAGCATGGCTTCGTTGATGTCGGTGTGCACCACCTCGCCCGATCGGCCGACTTTCTTGGCAAACGCCTTGGCCAAGTCGCCCGTGCCGCCCGCGATGTCCAGCACGCGCTGGCCTTCCTGAGGGTTGGCGACCATCATGGTGTAGGCCTTCCAGGCGCGGTGCAGGCCGCCCGACATCAGGTCGTTCATGATGTCGTAACGGGAGGCGACCGAGTCGAACACGCCGCGCACGCGGCGCGCCTTGTCCTGCTCGTCAACCGATTCGTATCCAAAGTGCGTGGTGGCCATGGTGGGTGCATCCTAAGGCATCGCGCGGGCGAAACCCAGCGCCGAAGGGGCATTGCTGCCCTTCAAATTTAAACAAAAGGCGCCTGCAGCCCTACAACCATCTGCGCGGGCAGCTTCTTTTTTTATAGCTGATATTTGTGCCGAGCGATCGCCCCGCAGCCGCTGGCAGGGCCTTGGCGGCCCTCAATGGCTGTGGCCGCAGGCGCCGCCGGCCGCGACGGGCATGGGGTCGTCGCGAGCCACGCCGGCGGCGGCGAGGCGCGCCTCATAGTCTTGCCACAGTCGCGCCTCGTCCTCGCCCAGGTGGTACAGGTAGCCCCAGGTGAAGATGCCGCTGTCGTGCCCGTCCGAAAAGGTGGGCTGCACGCCGTAGTTGCCCACCGGTGCCAGCGCGGTCATTTCCACCTCGCGCTTGCCGGTCTGCAGCACTTCCTGACCGGGGCCGTGGCCCTGGACTTCGGCCGAGGGCGAGTACACGCGCATCAGCTCAAACGGAATGCGAAAGTGCGCGCCGTCGGGAAAGCGCAGCTCCAGCACGCGCGATTTGGCGTGGACGGTGAGCGCTTCGGGCGCGGGACGGGTTTCGGTGGCGGCCATGGTGTTGACGTGGGTCGGCGGGACAGCAATGCAAAACCCGGATTGTGCCCGGCGGCGCCGTGCGCTGGGGTTACCAGGTTGACGCCTGCGCGCAGCCCACGCCGGGCGCCAGACGGTATAGTGGCGCGGCCATGAACACACCCCGCCTCCAGCGCGTCGTTTTTCTGCTGCTTCTCGCGGGTGTCACCCTCGCCTTCCTGTGGGTGCTTACGCCTTTTTTTGGCGCGGTGTTCTGGGCGATGGCGCTGGCGCTGCTGTTCAACCCGGTGTTCCAGTGGTTCCGCCGCCGCCTGGGCGACCGGCCGACGCTGGCCGCGCTGATCACCCTGCTGGTGGTGCTGATCATTGTGATCATGCCGCTGATCCTGATCGCCAGCACGCTGGTGGCGGACATCACTGTCTTCTTGCAGAAGGTGCGGGCGGGGCAAATCGACTTTCGCGCCTATTTCCAGCATGTGATCGACGCGATCCCGCATTGGGCCACGGTGTGGCTGGACCGCTTCGGCTTTGGAAACCTGGAAAGTATCTGGGACAAGGTGTCGGCGAGCCTGCTGCAAGCCGGCCAGGCGCTGGGCACGCGGGTGCTGGAAATCGGCCAGAACACCTTCCAGTTCCTGGTCAACGTGGTGGTCACGCTGTATTTGCTGTTCTTCCTGCTGCGCGACGGCGTGCCGCTGGCGCGCATGCTGCGCGAGTCGGTGCCCCTGGCGCCCGCGCACACGCGCTACCTGCTGCAGAAGTTCACCACCGTGGTGCGCGCCACGGTGAAGGGCAACGTGCTGGTGGCGGTGGCCCAGGGCTTTCTGGGTGGCATCGCGCTGTGGGCGCTGGGCATTGGCGGGGCGGTGTTCTGGGGCGTGGTGATGGCCTTCCTGTCGCTGCTGCCGGCCGTGGGGGCAGCCCTGGTGTGGGCGCCCGTGGCGATCTACCTGGCGGCTACGGGGCAGCTGTGGCAGGCGGCGGCGCTGACCGCCTGGGGCACCCTGGTCATCGGCCTGTCCGACAACCTGCTGCGGCCGCTGCTGGTGGGCAAGGACACCAAGCTGCCGGACTACGTGGTGCTGGTCACCACGCTGGGCGGCATGTCGCTGTTTGGCATCAACGGCTTCGTCATCGGGCCGACGATCGCCGCCATGTTCATGGCCTTCTGGGCGCTTTTCACCCGCCAGAACGGCGAGGTGCCGGTTGAAGAAAGCGACGAGCCGCCGGTCGAAGACGACGAGGAAGACGACGCCCCCCGCACCGCGCGCTTTGCCCGCGCCCGCCTGCGCGAGATGCCGGCGCGCGCGGTCGAGCCGCAGTGGCTGGACACGCGCGAAGAGCGGCGTGACCTGGACCTGGACGTCGGCGCCGAACCCGACCCGTGGCAGGGCCCGGACACGGTGCCCGTGCCGCCACCGCCGCCCGGCCACGCGCCCGACGAACGGGGCTGAGCCGTTCCTTCACAGCACCCAGACGCCGCGCCGCCCAATGACCAGCGGCGGTGTGCGCTTCAGACCAGCACGCGCTCGATACCGCCGGCGTTGGCCGTGTCGACGTAATCGCGCAGCCAGTTTTCGCCCAGGATGCTGCGCGCCATCTCGATGACGATGTAGTCGGCCTCCAGCAGGCCGTTCTGCAGGTCGTCCTCGTAGCGCTTGAGGCCTTGCAGGCAGCTGGGGCAACTCGTCAGGATCTTCACGTTGGCCGGGTTGGCCACGTCACCCGGGCCCTTGCCGCTGGCCTGCATCACGGCGCGCAGCTCGGCCTCACCCTTGCGGATTTCCTCTTCCTTGCGGAAGCGCACCTGGGTGGAGATGTCCGGACGGGTCACGCCCAGCGTGCCGCTTTCGCCGCAGCAGCGGTTGCTTTTCAGTACCTGCTCGCCCAGCAGCGCCTTCACCGTCTTGGTCGAATCCTGCAGCTTCATCGGGTTGTGGCAGGGCTCGTGGTACAGGTAGGCGCCCTGGTCGGCCGCGGGTAGCGTGATGCCCTTTTCCAGCAGGTATTCGTGGATGTCGATGATGCGGCAGCCGGGAAAGATCTTGTCGAACTGGTAGCCCGAGATCTGGTCGTAGCAGGTGCCGCAGCTGACCACCACGGTCTTGATGTCCAGGTAGTTCAGCGTCGTCGCCACGCGATGGAACAGCACCCGGTTGTCGGTGATCATCTTGTCGGCCTTGTCGAACTGGCCGCTGCCGCGCTGCGGGTAGCCGCAGCACACATAACCCGGCGGCAGCACGGTCTGCACACCGGCATGCCACAGCATCGCCTGCGTTGCCAGACCGACCTGGCTGAACAGGCGCTCGGACCCGCAGCCGGGGAAGTAGAACACCGCCTCGGTGTCGGCCGTGGTCGTCTTCGGGTTGCGGATGACCGGCACGTAGGCGCGGTCTTCAATGTCCAGCAGCGCCCGCGCCGTCTTGCTGGGCAGGCCGCCCGGCAGCTTCTTGTTGACGAAGTGGATCACCTCTTCGCGCAATGACGGCGCGCCCACCGTCGCCGGCGGGTGCTGCGTCTGGTGGCGGCCGGCGACCTTGAACAGGTCGACGGCGGCGCGCTGCGCCTTGAAGGCCACGCCCGTCATGCCGGCGCGCGCGATGTTGATGACGCGCGGGTCGGTCGCGTTCAGGAAGAACATGGCCGCGGCGTTGCCGGGGCGGAAGCTCTTCTTGCCCATCTTGCGCAGCAGGTTGCGCATGTTCATGGTGACGTCGCCAAAGTCGATCTTCACCGGGCACGGCGACAGGCACTTGTGGCACACCGTGCAGTGGTCGGCCACGTCTTCGAATTCTTCCCAGTGCTTCAGGCTGACGCCGCGGCGCGTTTGCTCTTCGTACAGGAAGGCCTCGACCAGCAGCGAGGTCGCCAGGATCTTGTTGCGCGGGCTGTACAGCAGGTTGGCGCGCGGCACGTGGGTGCTGCATTCGGGCTTGCACTTGCCGCAGCGCAGGCAGTCCTTGATGCTGTCGGCAATGGCGCCGATGTCGCTCTGCTGCAGGATGATGGACTCGTGCCCCATCAGCCCGAAGCTGGGTGTGTAGGCATTGGTTAAATCGGCCTTCAGCCTTAGAGCAGATTGCGCGGGCAGCTCCTGATTTCGCAGCAACTTGCCGCGGTTGAAGTGCCCTTGCGGGTCGACCTTCTGCTTGTACGCGGCGAACGGCGCCAGCTCGGCGTCGCTCAGGTACTCCAGCTTGGTGATGCCGATGCCGTGCTCGCCGCTGATCACGCCGTCCAGGCTGCGGGCCAGCGCCATCACGCGGTCCACCGCCTCGTGCGCGGTCTGCAGCATGGCGTAGTTGTCGCTGTGCACGGGGATGTTGGTGTGCACGTTGCCGTCGCCCGCATGCATGTGCAGCGCGATCCACACGCGGCCCTTCAGCACGCGCTGCTGCACGTCGCCCAGCGCCTTCATCAGCGGCTCGAAATCGGCGCCGGTGAAGATGTGGGTGAGCGGCTCGCGGATCTGCGTCTTCCAGCTGGCGCGCAGGCTGTGGTCCTGCAGTTGCGGGAACAGCGTGTCCACGTCGCGCAGCCAGCCCTGCCAGAGGCTGCGCACGTCGCGCACCACGGCCAGGGCCTGGGCCACGCGCTCTTCCAGCAATTCGGGCGACGGTGGCTCGGCGCCCTGCTCCGGCCGACCGATCGGCAGGTTGCCGCGCGTCAGGAACAGCTCCAGCTCGTCGGCCAGCTCGATCTTGTTGCGCAGGCTGAGCTCGATGTTGATGCGTTCGATGCCGTCCGTGTATTCGGCCATGCGCGGCAGCGGGATCACCACGTCTTCGTTGATCTTGAAGGCGTTGGTGTGGCGGCTGATGGCGGCCGTCTTCTTGCGGTCGGCCCAGAACTTCTTGCGCGCGTCGGCCGACACGGCGATGAAGCCTTCGCCCGAGCGCGAATTGGCGATGCGCACCACCTCGCTGGTGGCGCGCGCCACAGCGTCGGCGTCGTCCCCGGCGATGTCGCCGATCAGCACCATCTTGGGCAGACCCCCGCGCTTGGACTTGGTGGCATAGCCCACGGCGCGCAGGTAGCGGTCGTCCAGGTGCTCGAGGCCCGCCAACAGAACGGGGGAGGGGCCCTGTTCATTCCCTCCTACGCCGCTGCGCCCCGCTTCGGCAAACATGAAGTCCTTGATCTCGACGATGCTGGGCACCGCGTCCTTGGCGTGGCCGAAGAATTCCAGGCACACGGTGCGCGTGTGCTCCGGCATGCGGTGCAGCACCCAGCGCGCGCTGGTGATCAGGCCGTCGCAGCCCTCTTTTTGCACGCCCGGCAGGCCAGCCAGGAATTTGTCCGTCACGTCCTTGCCCAGGCCTTCCTTGCGGAACGTGCTGCCGGGAATGTCCAGGCGCTCGGTGCGCTGCAAGGTTTTGCCGCTGGCGTCGAAGTACTGCAGCTCAAAGCTGGCGACTTCGGCGTCGTGGATCTTGCCCAGGTTGTGGCCGATGCGGGTGACATCCAGCCAGCCCCCTTCGGGCGTGACCATGCGCCAGCTGGCCAGGTTGTCCAGCGCCGTGCCCCACAGCACGGCCTTCTTGCCGCCCGCGTTCATGGCGATGTTGCCGCCGATGCAGCTGGCCTCGGCGCTGGTCGGGTCGCAGGCAAAGACCAGGTCCGCGCCTTCGGCCGCGTCGGCCACGCGCTGGGTCACCACGCCGGCTTCGGTGTGGATGGTGGGCACGTCGATGTCCAGCCCCGGCAAGCGGATGCGCTCGACCGGGCCCAGCGTGATCAGCTTTTCGGTGTTGATGACCGCCGTCTTCCAGTCCAGCGGAATGGCGCCGCCGGTGTAGCCGGTACCGCCGCCGCGCGGGATGATGGTCAGGCCCAGGTCAATGCAGCCCTTCACCAGACCGGCCATTTCGGCCTCGGTGTCGGGCGTCAGCACGACCAGCGGAAATTCGACGCGCCAGTCGGTCGCGTCGGTCACGTGGCTGACGCGGGACAGGCCGTCGAACTTGATGTTGTCCTTGTGCGTGTGCTTGCCCAGCGCGCGCGCGGTGCGACGGCGCAGCTCGGCCACCTTGTCGAAGGACCGGTTGAAGGCATCGACCACGGCGCGCGCCAGCACCAGCAGTTCGGCCACCAGCGCATCGCGGCTGGCGTCGTCGTCGGGGGTGCGGCGCTTTTCGATCTCGGCCAGGCGGTGGTGCAGGGCCTCAACCAGCGCGGCGCGGCGCTTGGGATTGTCCAGCAGGTCGTCCTGCAGGTAGGGGTTGCGGCGCACCACCCAGATATCGCCCAGCACTTCGTACAGCATGCGCGACGATCGGCCGGTGGCGCGCTCACCGCGCAGATCGGACAGCAAAGCCCAGCCGCGCTCGCCCAGCAGGCGCAGGACGATCTCGCGGTCAGAAAAACTGGTGTAGTTGTAGGGGATCTCGCGCAGGCGTGCCGGCTCGGCGGCCTGCGACACCAACGCGTTCAGCGCGGTCGGAGCATTCATCGGGGGGAGCGCACCACGGCAGGGCGCCGCGCGCCCTCACACCGGGCCGGTAATTTTAATGGGGTGGGCGGCGGGCTGCCGGGCTGTGGGATTTGCCCCGCTGCGCTGCACGCCCAGGGCTGCACCGAAAACGCGCCCGGCCGCGCCACAGGCCGCCCCAGGGCCCGTTCACAGCAGCTTGCGCGAACGGATGGTGCCCGGCACCTTGGCCAGCGCCTCCAGCGCCGCGTCGGACGACGTGGTGTCCACATCCATCACCACGTAGCCGACAGCGTCCTTGGTCTGCAGGTACTGCGAGGCGATGTTGACCTGCCGCTCAGCAAACACCTGGTTGATGGCCGACAGCACGCCCGGCACGTTGTGGTGCACGTGCAGCAGGCGGTGCTTGCCGGGGTGCGCAGGCAGCGCCACTTCGGGAAAGTTGACGCTGCTGGTGGTGGTGCCGTTGTCGCTGTACTTGACCAGCTTTTCCGCCACTTCCACGCCGATATTGGCCTGCGCCTCCATGGTCGAGCCGCCGATGTGCGGCGTCAGGATGACGTTGTCCAGCCCGCGCAGCGGCGACTGGAATTCCTCGTTGTTGCTGCCCGGCTCCACGGGGAACACGTCGATTGCAGCGCCCCACAGCCGGCCGGACTTCAGCTCGGCCGTGAGCGCGTCGATATCGACGACCGTGCCGCGCGAGGCGTTGATCAGGATGCCGCCGTCCTTCATGGCAGCCAGCTCGGCCGGGCCCATCATCCAGCGCGTCGATTCGTTTTCGGGCACGTGCAGGCTGACGATGTCGCTTTGCGCCAGCAGGTCGGGCAAGGCGTAGATCTGGCGCGCGTTGCCCAGCGGCAGCTTGGTCACCACGTCGTAGAAGGCCACGTGCATGCCCAGCGATTCGGCCAGCACCGACAGCTGCGTGCCGATGGAGCCGTAGCCGACGATGCCCAACGTCTTGCCGCGGATCTCGTGCGACTGCGCCGCCGACTTCATCCACCCACCCCGGTGCACCAGCGCGTTCTTGGCCGGAATGCCGCGCAGCAGCAGGATGGCCTCGGCCAGCACCAGCTCGGCGACCGAACGGGTATTGGAGTACGGCGCATTGAAGACCGGCACGCCGCGCTCGCGCGCCGCCGCCAGATCCACCTGGTTGGTGCCGATGCAAAAGCACCCGGCCGCGACCAGCTTGGGCGCGGCGGCCAGCACGTCGGCCGTCAGCCGGGTCTGCGAACGGATGCCCAGGAAATGCACGTCGGCCAGCTTGGCCTTGAGTTCATCGCCCTGCAGCGCGCGCGGCAGGTTTTCGATCTGCGAATAGCCCGCAGCGCGGATCAACGCTTCGGCCGACGGGTGGATGTTCTCCAGCAACAGGAACCGGATCTTGCTTTTGTCGAGGGAAGTCTTGCTCACGGGCGCACCTGGGAAAGCCGCATGGGGCGAGGGGAAACGGGTGAAATTCATCCTAGCATGCTGCACCGCAACAACAGCGCCAACGCGGTCATTCGCGGGCGGAGTGCAGCGCCGGCGAAGGGGTTTTCCCGGTTGTGACGCGCATGAGACAAGCCCTAAGGTGCGTCACAAATTTGCCCTACGATGGTCGTTTTTCCCCATTTCTCAAGAGGAGCCCTCATGCAGTTCAAAACCATCGCCCTGGCCGGCGCGCTCGCCGCGACCCTGGCCCTGCCTGCGCACGCGCAGACCGAAATCCAGTGGTGGCACTCCATGGGCGGCGCCCTGGGGGAATGGGTGAACGATCTGGCCAAGGAGTTCAACGCCAGCCAGAAGGATTACAAGATCGTGCCCACCTTCAAGGGCAGCTACGACGAGTCGATGACCGCCGCCATCGCGGCCTTCCGCGCCGGCAATGCGCCGCACATCCTGCAGGTGTTCGAGGTCGGTACCGCCACCATGATGGCCAGCAAAGGCGCCATCAAGCCAGTGGCCGAAGTCATGAAGCAGGCCGGCGTGCCCTTCGACCCGGGCGCCTATGTGCCGGCCGTGGCGGGCTATTACACCGCCCCCAACGGCCAGATGCTGAGCTTCCCGTTCAACAGCTCGACCCCGGTGTTCCACTACAACAAGGACGCGTTCAAGGCCGCCGGGCTGGACCCCGAGAAGCCCCCGACGACCTGGCCCGAAGTGGCGTCGGCCGCCGCCAAGCTCAAGGCCGCCGGCCACAAGTGCCCGTTCACCACCAGCTGGATCAGCTGGACGCAGCTGGAGAGCTTCAGCGCCTGGCACAACGTGCTGTTCTCGACCCTGAACAACGGCTTTGGCGGGCTGGGCACGCGCCTGACCATCAACACACCGCTGCACGTGCGCCACATTGAAAACCTGGCCAACATGGCCAAGCAGGGCCTGTTCGTCTACAAGGGCCGGGGCAACGCGGCAGACGCCACTTTTGTCTCGGGCGAATGCGCCATGGCCACGGGTTCATCGGCGCTGTACGGCAACGTCACGCGCAACGGCAAGTTCGCCTATGGGATCGGCACCCTGCCCTACTACCCTGACGTGCCCGGCGCACCGCAGAACACCGTCATCGGCGGCGCCAGCCTGTGGGTGATGGCCGGCAAGAAGCCCGAGGAATACAAGGGCGTGGGCCAGTTCTTCGCCTACCTGAGCAAGCCCGAAGTCGCCGCCGCCAGCCACCAGCGCACCGGCTACCTGCCGGTGACCAAGGCCGCGTTCGAGCTGACCGAAAAGTCCGGCTTCTACAAAAAGAATCCCGGCACGGATGTCAGCGTGACGCAGATGATCCGCAAGACGACCGACAAGTCGCGCGGCGTGCGCCTGGGCAATTTTGTGCAGATCCGCACCATCATCGACGAGGAAATGGAAGGCGTGTGGGCCGGCAAAAAAGCGCCCAAGGACGCGCTGGACGCGGCCGTCAAGCGCGGCAACGAACAGCTGGAACGTTTCCAGAAGGCCAACCGCAGCTGATCTGCCGCCCCAACCGGCGCAAAACGGCCCTGCGGGGCCGTTTTTTTGCGTCTGCACGCCCGCCAAGTGCGCCAGCGGGCCCCGTCGGGCCCGCGGCCCCCATTCGCGCGCTTGTCCGACAGGCACACCCAGGGGTGACGATTTAGCCTTGCGCATCGCCGCCCAGGACAGCCTGTCCGCCCCCGGCGCCTGAACAGGAGAAAGCCCGTGCCCGAAGTCACCAAGAACAGCGCCCTGCAGCGCTACGAGATCCATGAAAACGGCCAACTGCTGGGCTTTGCCGCCTACCGCGATCTGCCGGACGGCGTGGTCGAGCTGCCGCACACCGTGGTCGAACCGGTTTACGAAGGCCGCGGCGTGGGCAGCGCGCTGATCAAGGCGGTGCTGGCCGACATCCGCGCCGACGGGCACCGCGTGCTGGCCACCTGCCGCTTTGTCGCGGGTTACCTGGACCGCCACCCCGAATACGCCGACCTGCGGGCCACCCGCCAGGCCGTTTAGAGCAAAAACTGCCCCTTGCCCTACAACCATCTGCGCAAGCAGCTATCAAAATAGTAGTTGTTTGATTTCCCCATCGGCGCACAGACCGTGCGGCAACACCGGCTTGCGCCGCCCGCAGCCACTGGGTGAATCCCGCATGTGCTGCCGCACGCAAGCGCGGTGCGCGCCGCTATGATCTTCCGTCATGGAAAAGCGCGTCCGCTTCAAATCCGCCTGGCTGCCCTGGCTGCTGGTCGCGCCACAAATGGCCATCGTGCTGGTCTTCTTCTTCTGGCCGGCCGGCCAGGCGCTGTACCAGAGCGTGCTGCAGGAAGACGCCTTCGGCACCAGCCGTGAATTCGTCGGCATGGCCAACTTCCAGCGCCTGTTCGCCGACGAAAGCTACCTGCATTCCTTCCAGATCACCGCCGTCTTCTCTGCCCTGGTCGCGGTGACCGGCATCTGCGTCGCGCTGCTGCTGGCCGTCATGGCCAACCGCGTCGTGCGCGGCGCCACCGTCTACAAGACGCTGCTGATCTGGCCTTACGCCGTGGCGCCCGTGGTCGCGGGCGTGCTGTGGCTGATGATGTTCGCCTCGCCCTGGGGCGTGCTGGCTTACGCGCTGCAGGCCATGGGCTACGACTGGAACCACCTGCTGAACGCCAACCACGCCATGGCGCTGATCGTGATGGCGGCCGTCTGGAAGCAGATTTCCTACAACTTCCTGTTCTTCCTGGCCGGGCTGCAGTCCATCCCCAACGCCGTGATCGAAGCGGCCACCATCGACGGCGCCTCGCCCTGGCGGCGCTTTTGGACCATCGTGTTCCCGCTGCTGTCGCCCACCACGTTCTTTTTGCTGGTGATGAACGTGATCTACGCGTTCTTCGACACCTTCGCCATCGTCGACGCCGCCACCCACGGCGGCCCGGGCAAGGAAACGGCCATCCTCGTGTACCGCGTGTACTACGACGGCTTCAAGGCGCTGGACATGGGCGGCTCGGCCGCCCAATCGGTGGTGCTGATGGCGATCGTCATCGTGCTGACGGTGTTCCAGTTCCGCTTCGTTGAAAAGAAAGTCCAGTACTGATGATGATCGAACGCCGCCCGGTGCTGGACTTCGTCGCCCACGCGGTGCTGATCGTGGGCGTGCTGATCGTCGCCTTCCCGGTCTACCTGGCGATCATCGCCAGCACGCAGACGGCCACGCAGATCGCCACCAGCCACCCGATGTCGCTGCTGCCGGGCAGCAACATGGCCAACAGTTACCGGCTGGCGCTGTGGGGCGGCAAGGTCGAAGGCGGCGGCACCATCGCCGCGGGCTGGCCGATGCTGTGGGTCAGCTTTGTCACCGCCATGGTGATCGCGCTGGGCAAGATCGCCATTTCGCTGCTGTCGGCGTTTGCCATCGTGTACTTCCGCTTCCCGTTCCGCGGGCTGGTGTTCTGGCTGATCTTCATCACGCTGATGCTGCCGGTGGAAGTGCGCATCGGCCCTACGTACGAAGTGGTGTCGGACCTGAAGATGCTCAACACCTACGCGGGCCTGACGGTGCCGCTGGTCGCATCGGCCACGGCCACCTTCCTGTTTCGCCAGTTCTTCCTGACCGTGCCCGACGAGCTGGCCGAAGCCGCGCGCATCGACGGCGCAGGCCCCATGCGCTTTTTCAAGGACATCTTGCTGCCCTTGTCCAAGACCAGCATGGCCGCGCTGTTCGTGATCCAGTTCATCTACGGCTGGAACCAGTACCTGTGGCCGCTGATCGCCACCACTAGCGAAGACATGTACCCCATTGTGCTGGGCATCAAGCGCGCCATCTTCGGCGAGGTGTACGTCGAATGGAACGTCGTCATGGCCACCGCCGTGCTGGCCATGATTCCGCCGGCGCTGGTGGTGATCCTCATGCAGAAGTGGTTCGTCAAAGGCTTGGTCGACACCGAGAAATGACGGCCTTGCCAAACACCCGCGCCGACCCCTCGGCCGACGCAAGACGAGCCCGATTCGTGCGCCGCAGCTGGCTGCTGGTCGCGGCCGTCCCGGTGGTCACGTACGCACTGCTGCTGATCTCCGTCTATATCGCGCCGATCTGGAGTGGCGAGACGGTGTTGGCCCTCGTCGGCCTGCTGTCGCCCTGGGTCTTCTGCGCCCTGGCTTGGCGCTACGGGCAGCACTACGCGCGTTCCGCACGCTGGGCCTGGAAGCTCCTGGCCGGCCTGCTGGCCGCGCTGGGCGTGGTGCTGCTGCTCGGCGCTGTCTACCTGCTGCAATTGGGCGCCGCCTTCGGCCGCCCCTGAAGCCCGCCACCTCGCACCGATCTCCGTTCCAACGCCATGGCCACCATCGAATTCAACAACGTCATCAAGCGCTACGGCACCGGCAAGAAGGCCAACCAGGTCATCCATGGCGTCAACGCCGAGGTGAAGGACGGCGAATTCGTCGTCATCGTCGGGCCCTCCGGCTGCGGCAAGTCGACGCTTTTGCGCATGGTGGCGGGGCTGGAAGAGGTCAGCGACGGCACCATCAGCATTGGCGGACGCGTGGTGAACAACCTGGAGCCGGCCGAGCGTGACATCGCCATGGTGTTCCAGAACTACGCGCTGTACCCGCACATGAGCGTGTTCGACAACATGGCTTACGGACTGAAGATCAAGAAGGTGCCGGCGGCCGAGATCAAGGCGCGCGTGGACAAGGCCGCGGCCATTCTGGAGCTGGGCGCGCTGCTGGAACGCAAGCCGCGCGAGCTGTCCGGCGGGCAGCGCCAGCGCGTGGCCATGGGCCGCGCCATCGTGCGCCAGCCGCAGGTGTTTTTGTTTGACGAGCCGCTGTCCAACCTGGACGCCAAGCTGCGCGCCCAGACCCGGCTGGAAATCGACAAACTGCACCGCGAATTGGGCATCACCAGCCTGTTCGTCACCCACGACCAGGTGGAGGCGATGACGCTGGCGCAGCGCATGATCGTGATGAACGCCGGGCGCATGGAGCAGTTCGGCACGCCCGAAGAGGTGTACCACCGCCCGGCGACCACGTTTGTCGCCGGCTTCATCGGTGCGCCACCCATGAACCTGCTGAAGGCGGCGCCGGGCGTGCCGGCGGGACGCATCCTGGGCGTGCGGCCCGAACACCTGCGCGTGGTCGCCTCGGACGGCTGGCGCCTGCGTGTCGAAACCATTGAAATGCTGGGCGCCGAGCGCCTGGTCTACGGCAACCTGGGCGGTGGCGAAGACGGCAGCGGCGGCGAATGGGCGATCTTGCGCATGAACGAGGTGGAACAGCCGCCGGCCGTGGGCGACATCCTGCTGGTGGCGCCGCGCGACGAACGTGTGCACTGGTTCGACGCCGCCAACGGCACGCGGGTGGAGCGCTAGGTGTTGTGTCTCAATAGGTTGTTCACCCGAGAGGGTCTGGGAGACTGGAGTTACGACGCTTCAGCATCTCAGAGGATTCCCCCCGGATGAACACCCACAAGAATGCCAGACTCACCTATGAAGGCCGCAAACTGCTCATTGAACGGGCTGCTGTGATGG
>JAEZWW010000105.1 GCA_023442945.1 Pseudomonadota bacterium
GAGATCTGCTGACCATTGCCGAATCGGGCCGCAGTCTCACGCTATAATGCAAGGCTTGTCGGCGTGTAGCGCAGCCTGGTAGCGCACTTGCATGGGGTGCAAGGGGTCGCGAGTTCGAATCCCGCCACGCCGACCATTACTTTATCCGCCAGCATCCGTAACCAACCGGGTCTGGCGGATTTCTCTTGGGGAAACCGCTTTTTCGCGGTCGCCAGCGTCCGCCAAAGCGCGGGGGCAACCGGGCAATAATGGGGGCAACATTTCTGCCTGTTGCCCCCGAACCCCTCGGAGTTGCCCCCATGCCCCTCACGGATACCGCAATCCGCGCCGCCAAACCGAGCGAGAAGGCTCGCAAGCTGTTCGACGGCGAGGGTCTCTATCTGGAGGTCGCGCCGTCAGGAGGAAAGTGGTGGCGGCTCAAGTATCGCTGGGCTGGCCGGGAAAAGCGCCTCAGCCTCGGCACCTACCCCGAAGTGACCCTGTTGGAGGCACGGCGACGCCGCGACGACGCCAAGCGAATGCTGGCCGACGGTGCTGACCCTTCGGCTGAGCGTCGCGGGCAAAAGATGGCGGCGCATGCGGCGGCCGGCAACACGTTCGAGGCGGTGGCGCGGGCATGGCACGCTAGCTGGAAGCGCACGCGTTCAGAAAAGCATGCTGCGCAGGTGCTGCGCCGTCTGGAGTTGGACGTTTTCCCGCGACTCGGCTCGCTGCCCATCACGTCGGTCAAGGCGACCGATCTGGTGGCGACCGCGAAAGCCGTGGAGATGCGCGGCGCCCACGATCTGGCGCGGCGAGCGATCCAGATCAGCGGACAGGTGTTCCGCTACGCGATTGGCCATGGACTGGCCGAGCACAACCCGGCACGCGAGATAGAGCCAAGTGACGTGCTGCAGCCGGTCGTCGAGCACAACTACGCCCGGGTGGCGCCTGAACGCCTGCCGGTGTTGCTGAAAGCGATCAATCGGTACGAAGGGCACGAGCGCACGCGCCTGGCGCTGCACCTCATGTCGTTGACGTTCTTGCGCACGGGTGAGTTGATCGGCGCGCGCTGGAGTGAGTTCGACTTGGTTTCGAAGCGCTGGACCGTCCCGGCCGCCCGGATGAAGATGCCGGCACCACACATCGTGCCGCTTGCCCAACAGACGCTAGAGGTGCTGCAGGCCCTGAAGCGTGCCGGAACAGGCGACGAGCTGCTGTTCCCGGGCAACACCGACCACGAAAAGCCTATCAGCAACAACACACTGCTGTTCGCGCTCTACCGCATGGGCTTCAAGGGCGAGATGACCGGCCACGGCTTTCGCGGAGTGGCCAGCACGGCGCTGCACGAAATGGGGTTGGAGCACGCCCACATCGAGCTGCAGTTGGCGCACCAGGAGCGGGATCGTGTGTCCGCTGCCTACAACTACGCGCAGTACTTGCCGCAGCGCACGGCGATGATGCAGACATGGGCCGATCACCTGGACGCTGTGCGCGGTGAGCCGATCAGCTTTGGCGTTGCGCGTGAAGCTGCTGCACCAGGGCCTTGATCTCGTCGGGCGTCTTGCCTTTGATGACCGCGTCGTTGCAGGCGTCGACCTCGTGCGCAGGCCAGACGCTGGCGCGTGGCCCCAGCTTGATAGGCGCGGTGAATAAGCCTGAGTTGATGCGGTCATAGATCGCGGTTCGCTTGAGGCCGACTCGTTCCATGACCGTGGGCAATCGGAGTAGTGCTCTCATGAGGCTGGTCCTTTCATGGGTGTACCGGGGTTCGATTGGGAGACAGGCGATACATGCTTGCCACCCTGCGCTTTGCGGATGGCGTTGACCTTGCGCAGTGCGCGTCGGGCGTGAACGGCCATCGCTCTCTCTGCTGCCATTTGCTCTGCGGTGAAGTTCTCGCCACGCATCGCGCTCACGAGGTCGTCGTAGGCTTGCACTGCGTACCAGAGTGCTCGGGTGTCGTTCTTCGTCAGTGTGTTCATGCGTCGGACCACCCCTGGGCACAATTGGCCTGCGGCTGAGCGCGGTCGACCAGGGCGCCCTGTTTGAAGAGCCGGTGAACCTTCAAGACGGCGCGCCGGGCGACGCGTAGGCGCTGGCGCTCGGCCAAGATGTGGTCGGCATTGACGCTGCCTGAGCGAGTTCTTGCGCGGAAGCGCCTGTCAACGTCCTCCATAACGAGCTGCAGCGCCTGGAGCTCGACTTTGGACAAAGTGCAGTCCATCTGGATCATGTTGCGATCTCCCCTGTGGCGACGTCAGGCTTCGGCTGGAGGCTGGCACTCCGTGCAGCGATCTCCGCCCGCGCCAGCGCGAGTTCGGTGGTCAATACCTTGACCTTGGCCCGAGCCTCGGCAAGGCTGGAGTAGGGAATAAAGCGCTTGCCGTCCTTGGCCAGGACGTACGGGACAGCGGCGCTGGCGGCCAGGCCGGCATGCTGCTGCAGCTCAGCGTGGGCATCCCCGAGGCGCTTGAGCAGCGCGGCGTCCTGCGCCACGCCGGGCGCGGTCAGGCCTTTGACGGCCAGGTACAGGGCCTGGTGCAGCTGAGCGACGTGCTCTTCGTACCAGGCGGTCATGTCAAAGGCCGCGGCAGGTGAGGGCGCCGGCTCAGTCACTGGCACGGCTGCCAAGCCAATCGGCTTGACGTCAATGGTGGCGGCTTCAGGCATGCAAACGCTCCTGGCCCGCACTGCGCAGCTTGCTCACCGGCTTGAAGACTTCGCGCACTTCGCCCACGACACGGAAACACCATTGCTCGCTTGGCGAGATCTGGGCCCAGCCTGGCGCGCCGACGTCCTGGCCCCACAGCTCGCGGCCGTGGTCACCGGGACGGACTTGAAAGCGCCGGGCGCCGTGCCAATGGCTGCCGTCGTCGTGGTCGAAGCTGATCAGGAAGAGACCGTCGTACCGGATCTGATGGCAGTCGAAGTCGATCGCAACGCAGTCGCCGGCGTCGATGGTGGAGTGGAGCAGGGTGGTGTGCGTCTGGATGACCTGAACGCCCGCGCGGCCGCGGAAGGCTTCGTGGTCGGCGCAGCGTTCGACCATGCGCGCAGACAGGGATGGGTTGGTCTGGGTGCTTGCCGGTCGTGCGAGGCTGGCGGTGTTCATGCTGCCACCGCCTTTCGTGCACGAGCATCCCTCATGCGTTCAACGAAGGCGGCGCGCTTTGCCTCGCGTGCCGGACGTTCCCTCGCATCGGCCTGTTCAAATCGCTCAATCTGCTCGTCGATAGACGCCACGCTGTGAAGCGCTGCGGCCGACTTGAACATCGCGGTGATGCAGTCGAGGAAGGCCTGGGCGGCATGGCGCTGGCCGTCGCCGGTTGCCTCTGCCTCGCGGGTGACGATAGCCGCTGCCGCGATCACGGTCTGGCAGAAGCTGGCGTCCGTGGTGCGGTGAGTCTTGAGGTATTCGACCATCTGACGGGCCATGCGGCAACCCTCAACCGCGCCCGCGAAGTGGGGCAGGGCGGGTGTGTCGAAGTAGACCGGGCGCTTGGTACTCCGGCGGCCGTTGGTGGTGACGATCCAGTGCTGGTAGGGCAGCGCACCAGCGATTCGCTGCGTGTGGGGGCCGATCTGGGTGGTGGCGGCAGCTTCCGCTTCGGTGCGTCTGCGATCGATGGCTTCCCAGATTTGATCTTGGATCGCTGCCAGCTGGTCCGCAGTGACCTGGTTGCCGGCGGCGTCTTGCAGTACGCCGTCCATGCCCTCAACGAAGCGGGCCACGGCACGACCGAACTGCGAGGCGGCAGACAGGATCGGAGCGCAGGTGGCTGGGTCCAGAGAGACGCGGACTTCGGTGAAGATGCCGAACTGCTGGCCCTTGATGGGGGTGAACTCGGCGATCGCGTCTCGCGTGTCGTCGCAGCGCAAGCAGTAGGCCAATCGCCAGGTCTTCGGGCCAATCTTTGCGTCACCGAGGTTCAACTCGGACGCGAGTTCGGAGAACTGGGACGACTCGAAAGCGTCGCCGTCGCGTGGCCGGATGACGAGCTCGATCGGTCTGGTGTCAGATGAGGCGGACACGGTGGTGACGGCGTTCATGCGTGCACTCCAGCGGCCTGAGAGGCGATGGCGGCTGGAAGCCATGCGGTCTGTGCGTCGGAACGGACTGCGACCACTTCGCCGCGGCGCGCTGCCTGAAGCTGCTCCAGCTCTATGCCGTAGCGTTCAGCCAACTTGGGCAGGCTGGCACTCAGGCGTTCGTCAGGCACGTCCGAGCCGACGATGATGAAGATGGGCCCGTTCTCGGTCTGGTGGCCTTGGAGGTCGGTAGCGCTGCAGCGGATGGCCAGGTTCGCGTCCTTGAACGTGTGGGGTACGGCGAAGACGCGCTTGTCGCTGAAGCTGGGGTGATCAGGATCGGTGTCTGGATAGGCCCGATAGGTGGGATAGGCCGGATAGCTGGTCATACGGTTCTCCACGCGATAGATGATGGGCGTGCCGTTCTCGAACGGCAGGAGGGGATTTCGATTAGCATTGGTCACGATCTGAATTCCTTGCTATGGTTTTTTGATCTAGAAGCCGGTTTGCGGGTCCAAGCGCATGCCGGCTTCGCCGTTTCTGGGGTGCCCGGAGTCACAGGCGCCAGTCGGGCGCCGGTGCTTCCTCGTAAACGTACGGCTCCTGCGGCTCGGCGGTGGCCGGCTCGGCGCCCACCGCTGGCGGCTGCTTGAAGATCATGTAGGGCGTGTCAGGCAACACCGGCCCGAAGTAGCTCTCCACACCCTTGACCGCCGTCGTCAACAGATCGAGCGCGGACTTCCCGGCCTCGTTCTTGGGCTCAATGTCGGCATCGCCGAGTCGGGCGGCCACTTCTAGGGCGGCGTGGACCAGCTGTGCGACTGCGTCGGCAGGCAGCTTGGCGAGGTCCAGGGTGGCGGCACTGCTGCCGGGGGTGCTGAACCAGAGGGGAGGGTTTTGAGTCATGGAATTGCTCCTTGGGTTGGTGGGGGAAATGGGCGCGAGGGCTTGGTTGTCTTGCATGACGGCCCTCACTGGACCAGGTGCACGTTGCCGACCACGAGCCGGTCAGCAAGCTGCTCTTGGATTCGTTTCTCAATCTGCTCTACGGGAATGCCGAGCTTTTCGGCTATCTGCTCAGCTGAGTAAACCGGCACGCCTGCGTCGTTCACGTACTTGGTCTCTGGCAACAGGCCCAGCTCCTTCGCCGTCTCGCGGGCGGCCTGCATGAAGGTCGGCGGGGCGTACTTGAAGGCTTGGCGCCAGAGGTCGTCGTACTCGGGAAGCTGCTGAGCGGCTTGGCCGTGCGCCTCCTGCAGTTCCTTGATGCGCTCCATGGCTTGCTGGAACTTAGGGTGATGAGCTGGAGGCTCACACTCGTGCTTGATCAGGCCGTCCAACATTCCAGATTCCTCAAGGGCGCTGTAGAACGTCTCGTCTGGTAAGAGGGCGGTGAGCTGAACCACAGGGGCGCGGAGTTGGCTCTGGCTGCTACCGGATTGCACGGACTGCACGAAGGCGTCGATGTCAGCTGCCGGGATCGCGTCGACCTGGCGGAGCGCTGCCACGATGGCGTTGAAGCCCTTGCGGATGCGCTCTTGGGAGTCAGGCACGGCACGATTCGTTTCGTGGTATCCGAGCGCAAGGTGCATCAGCAGTTCAGCTGTGCTGAGTGGGGTGGCGTCCGTGTTCATCGGGAGCCTTTCTCTTCGGAGTGCGGACGGTGGGACGTTTGCCAGCTGCGCCAGGCGACGCCAATGGCCCAGGCGGCGGCTGTGATCAGGTTGGCGCCGGCTCGGCGGCGCAGGGCGATCAAACGAAGGAGGGCAGCAGGTGTCATTTCCGCTCCTCGGACTTGCGGCGTGTGTCGCCAGGCACGCCCCTCGAAAGCGCTCGCAGAATGAGGCTGTTTAGGCTGATGTGCTGCGCATCGGCCTCGGCCTTCGCTCGGTTGTGCAACCGCTCAGGGATGCGTAGCGTCAGACGCGCCCATTTCGGGTCAGATCCTGTCATGTATGTGCTCTTTGTTGACACCAAAACTGTGTCGCTGGCACAATCATGCCAAGACACCAAAACAGTGTCAATAAAAATGACACTGTTTTGGTGGAAAATTTGCAGATGGAAGATGAAGACCGCTACACACGCATCACCCTTCGCCTGCCGAAGGATCTCCACCAGTTGTTGGCTGACGCAGCAAGCGATACCTCGAAGAGTCTCAACGCCGAGATCGTCGGTCGCTTGCAGGCCACGTTTGCGGGCTTGGGCAACGCGCCGGGAGGCGGGCGGGCGCCCGACGACCTTCTCGACGCGTTCTTGTTGGCCAGCGCACTGCGTGCGGAGAAAGGGATCTACGAGTTGAGACTCGACATCGCGCAATCGACCAACCGCCAGGTCACCGGCCTGGAGGAAATGGCTCAGCGCCTGACCGCGATCAACGGGGAGATCGCGCGATGCGAACTCTTAATACAGCGCTTCAGAGAGCAGGTTGAGTCCAACGAGGTGAGTCGCAAGCCGCAACGGCGCCCTCGAGGAGCTAGATAGGAGATTGAACGTGGTAAGGCTAAGCACAGGAGACATGCACAGGATGATGGCGTTAGAAGGAGGGATTCTTCAAGGATTTCCTGCGCTCCTGGAAAACGCCAAAGCGACGTATGAGGCCGGCGACAAATCAGAACTATGGGACTTGGTGTGTCTCTGTGCCCTGTATCAAGTGATCGTTCCCGATTGGGCTGTCAACGCGTTGTACGAGATTCGCGAAGGACTCCGGGTTGGCGCAATTGCGGATTTAAATGACGCATTCGGTGAGGTGGTTCAGGGGAGTCCGAAAGAGCGTCATCGGCAAGCGTATCTGAGGGGGATCGCCGCAGAAGTGACGATCCTGCTCCAAGTCGACCGAAGCGGTGGGGGGAGCAGAACGGCGCCTGATCTGTACGACCGCGTGATCGAAGTGATGTCAGACCGACGGTCGAAGGGGGAGGAGACCAGCCGTGTTCCGACTAGAAGAGAAGTCGAGCAGATCGATAAAAGTATGGGTGGAAAAGAAGCAGCACTAGCGATCAAGCAGGGATCAAACGCAGCTGTCGGTGGGATCATGGATGTCACGCTACCTCCTATAAAGCGGACTGGTCGTCCACTGATCTGGGATACATCGGAGCCGAACGGAACCGGCACGAGCTCTTATGGAGCTGAGGCCTTGGAGATCACAAAATTTCAGAAATTCGTGTTTGAATCGAAGCCGTGATCTAGGCCCAATGCACCCCATACCTTCATGGGGTGCCAAGTGCCAGCAACGAATTTCAACGCTCGACGCCGAGTTCACCAGGGCGTAGACACGCTTAGCGTTCCCGACGCTCTTTTGAAGCTCCGAACGGTCATCGCCGTAACCGGACTGAGCGAGTCAACAATCCGCCGAAAGATCGCTGCTGGCGAATTCCCCGCGCCCGTCCGCGATGGCAAGCACTGCACGCGCTGGATTGCCGCAACGGTTCAGAACTGGCTTCGCGCGAAGGCCGCCCAATGACCGGCCGGCTCCATCAGGTCGAGGTCGACCCGCCTCACACCGAGGCTCTGCGCCGCGAAGTAGAGCGCGCTGAGTCAGAGGCCGCCCGCCTGCGCGAGGAGCTCGAGCAAGTCGAGTGGCTCGCTGACTACGACCGCGCCGAGGTCGCCGGCGTATCCCTTGCGCTGGAGCTGGCATGAACAGCGTCACCAACAGCGTCGAGGCGCTTGATCCCCAGATTCTCGTTCGTCAGCTGAACGCGACCTTTCCGGGTATCGGTGCCCGCCTGGTTGACCACGAATTGGCTCAGCAGCCCGGCGTGTGCGTGCATGGCTTAGCAATGATGCCGGACGGGCTGCCCGTGTTTTCTGATCTTTTTGCAGATCAGCTCGAGTACGACGGCACGCTGCACACGGGATTCGAGGCTTGGCTCGAAATGCGGGGGTGGTACGTCGAGCCCTACGACGGCGATCGCCTTGACCTCGTCCGAATCGCAGATGCCGACGGATGCATGCAGGGGTGGGCGGAGGCCTGGGCAGCAGCTCCGCGCGCGCCTGTCGACTTCAGCAACCCAGAAATGGAGCTGCCGTTTTGACGACCACGTACACACAGCATCCGCTGTCGGCAGCGTTTCCGGCCTTGGCGGACGATGAATTCCAGGCGCTCAAGGACAGCATCGAGATTCACGGTTGCCTGAACCCCATCACGCTCCTCGAAGGTCAGGTGCTGGACGGCTGGAACCGCTACCGCGCAGTTTGTGAGCTGGGCATGGAGTGCCCGACGCGCGAACTCGAAGATTGGATCGACCCGCGCGACTTCGTCAAAAGTCAGAACAAGATTCGCCGGCACCTGTCGGTTGGCGCATGAGCACTGATTGAGGTGCGCCTCCGGGAGTGGATGCCGGTCGGCGCAAATCAGTTTGGCGGGACCGCTGCATCGGCGGAAACGGATCAAGGAGGGCGGGCCCCGGGGGCCTACCCTTCCGAAACTGAAGAAGGGTGGGCACCGGGTGCCTACCCTCCCCAAGCCGACATAGGGTGGGCACCCGGTGCCCACCCTCTTGAAAGCAAAGGATCCACGCAGCAGGAATCGGTCCGGGCCGTATCTCAGCAGACCGGGCTGTCCGAGCGCACGCTTAAGCAGGCCAAGGTCGTCAACGCGAACGCGGTGCGCGCGGTCCAGGACGCGGTGTTGCGCAGCACGGTATCGCTCAAGGCCGCCGAGAAGATCGCACGGCTGCCGCAGC
Source organism: Pseudomonadota bacterium (assembly GCA_023442945.1). Taxonomy (GTDB): domain Bacteria; phylum Pseudomonadota; class Gammaproteobacteria; order Burkholderiales; family Burkholderiaceae_C; genus Ottowia. The sequence goes on from JAEZWW010000105.1 coordinate 8,697, forward strand.
AGGAGCAGGGCGATGCCCTGGAGTCGGCAAAGGCGCCCAAACCCCGCAAGAGCGACTCCGAGAGCCGGGCCGTTGCTCGACCCAAGCAGCCGAGCGACGAAGAACCGGACGCCGCCGCGAGTGCGGAGACATTGGCGCGTTTGGCCTTTCTGGAGGACGAAGTTGTCCATCTCCAGGATGCCTTGAGCGCCACACGCGAGGAGCTTGATGCGGCCGCGAGAGTATTGGACGCGTCCGACCCGGTCAGCGCTGCACTCAAAGAGGCTGAGTGCGAGCGTGCCCTGGCGCGCGGCCTGCAGAGTCGCCTGGATGGATTGATGCGGGAAGTGGCCGAGCTCAAACGCTCCGTCAAGTTCTGGCAGCGCAAGGCAGAAAGCGCCGGGGAGGCCGCATGACGCTGCTCGAAGGTTTGACCCCGGCCAACTTCGATCCGCCCAGGCCGTTCCAGCGAGTAGCGCTCCAGGGCATTGCGGAAGGCCTGTTGGCGGGCCACCGGTGCCAGATGCTGATGGCTCCGACAGGTTCTGGCAAAACGTACCTCGGTCTGCGGCTGGTGGAGGCAGCGCTCAAGCGCGGGCGCCGCGCCACGTTCCTGTGCGATCGGACCACGCTGATCGATCAGACCAGCAAGCGCGCGTTTGCCTACGGCTTGGACCATGGGGTGATCCAGGGCGATCACCCATTGCAGGATTGGTCCAAGCCGTTTCAGATCGCCAGCGCGCAGACGGTGGAGAGCCGCGGGTGGCCGGAGACAGATGTTCTGATCATCGACGAAAGCCACACAACCCGCGAGGTGTGGACGAAGTACGCGATGGAGTCGGAGGCCCGCGTGGTGGGCTTGTCAGCCACACCATTCAGCCCGGGCCTGGGCAAGATCTTCTCGAATTTGGTCAGTCCTACGACGATGCACGAGCTGACGCAGGAGGGCATTCTGGTGCCGCTGCGCGTGCTGTCCTGCCGCCGCCCCGACATGACGGGCGCGAAGACCAACGCCTATGGTGAGTGGGCTTCGGACGACGCGAGCGCGCGAGGCATGGAGATCATCGGCGATGTGGTGGCCGAATGGCTGCGCCATGCGGAGAACCGCAAGACGATTGTGTTCGGCGCCAGCATCGCACACTGCGAGGAGCTGTGCCGGCAGTTCAATGAAGCCGGCGTACTGGCGGCCACGTTCACGAAGGACACCGATCCAAAAGAGCGCAAAGCGCTAATCGACGAGTTCGAGAAGCCTCAATCCGCCGTGCGCGTGCTGATCAGCGTGGAAGCGCTGGCCAAGGGCTTCGATGTGCCCGACGTTTCCTGCGTTGTGGACTGCCGGCCGCTGCGCAAGTCGCTCAGCCTGGCCATTCAGATGTGGGGTCGCGGCCTGCGGGAGAGCAAGAAAACGGGCAAGACCGATTGCTTGCTGCTGGATCACAGCGGGAACATCACGCGGTTTGCCGACGACTTCACCGACCTCTATTTCAACGGTCTGGCTTCCCTCGACATGGGAGAGAAGCTGAACAAGGAAGTGCGCGCCGACGGCAAGGACGAGCGAGAGCGGTCAGGCTGTCCGTCGTGCGGGTACAAGCCCTTCCGCAAGCGCTGCATGTCCTGTGGGTTCGAGGTGCGTGACCGATCACTGGTCGTGCACGAAGTCGGCGTCATGGAGGAGATCGTCATCGGCAAGAAGAAGCTCGCCGACGACAGAGCGCACCTTTGGAATCAGCTGGTTACCTACGCCAGCGGAAACACGAGGATTCAGCGCAAGGAAGCCTTTTGCAAGGCCAAGTTCAAGGACTGGACGGGCGAGTGGCCACCGCGCTCCTGCAGCTTCGACCCGAGGTTGGAAGTGCCCGTTTCGGACGCCGTGCGCAGCCGCATCACGTCGGAGAACATCCGCCGGGCCAAGGCGAGGGCAACGGCGTGACCACGTTCGTTGACTTCGCCCGCGCGCACGGCGTGGAAATCGACCCGGCCAAGCTGTACGCCAATGAGCGGGTGCGGCGCTGTGGGACGACCGAACACCCGAGGTCAAAGAACGGCGCCTACTTCTGGGACGGCCAGCGCGGCTGGGTGTTCGCATGGGACGGCGAAGCCCGAGCGCAATGGTGGAACGATCCCCATGCCAGACCGTGGACCGAAGAAGAAAAGCACGCCTGGAAGGCCAAGCGTGACGGCCAGCGCCAAGCTGAAGAGCGCAAGCGGCGCGATGCGGCCCTTCAAGCGGCGGAGATGCTGAAGGCCGCCAAACCCGGCAGGCACGACTACCTGTTTCGCAAGGGCTTCCCGGATTTGCAAGGCCTGGTGCTACCAGATGGCGGTCTGCTGGTGCCCATGCGGGACTGGAAGACCAACGAACTGCGAGGCGCCCAGGTCATCCGTTGGACCGACACGGAAGACGAGCCCGGTCGCATGCGGTGGGTGAAGAAGATGGTCTACGGGATGCAGGCCCGCGGCGCGGTGCTGCGGCTGGGGCCACGGCACGCGACCGAAACGATTTACTGCGAGGGTTACGCCACCGGCCTATCTATCGAGGCGGCGGTGCGCCAGCTCCGATTGAACGCGGCCGTGATGGTCTGCTTCAGCGATTCCAACATGGTGCACGTCGCCCAACAGACCAAAGGGCGCCGGTACTGCTTTGCCGATCACGACCGCACGCCCGCTCTGGAGCGTGCGAAGCGCGACCGGGGCGAGCCGTTTGATGTCCGTGGGCCAGGCGAACTGGCGGCCATCAACGCAGGGCTGCCGTACTGCATGAGCCCTGAGCTGGGCGAGGACGCCAACGATCTGCACCAGCGTGCAGGGCTCATGGCGGTGTGCCAGCTGCTCCTGAAGGCGAGGGCACAGATGGGCCCGTAAGGCGACACAAACGCAACCCATGTCAGCGGCTGGATACGCGGGGGCATGGGCCAAGAACAACGGCTACCCGGATTGTGCAGAGCCGAAGCGTGGGTGGAGTACCTAGAGCGCGCGCAGGGCCTCGATGCAGAGGCTGTAAGTCTGGGTTACCTGCTGGGGCGCATCGGCCACCACGGGGCGCTGAGCGACGGGCTAACTGCCACTGCCTCTTGCGTGTACCACGAACCTTGGGTGTACCCCTGGGTAAGGGGTGGTATGCGCAGTTCTCCGGGTCTTCAGCCTTGCCTCTCAGGAATAGCAACAGTAGGACAGCTAGATACAGAAACGAAGGGTTCAAGAGACAAGCGGACCCGCGAGCCGAGCCTGACCAGAGCCATTCATCAACGAGACCGATTCCCCAAACCTGGAGCTACCCGATGACCGCACTCCCCACCGCCGAGATCCCGACCATCCACGACACGCGCCAGCCAAAGCCGACGCCCGCCCAGGCAAAGTCCACCGGCCAGATCATCTGGGACGCCATCCTGGACCTGCACAGCCAGGACCAGGTGGTCACGCGCAAGACCCTGGCGGAAGTCACAGGCTACCGGATGACCGTCATCGACGACCACATCAGCCGAATGCACGACAACGAGCAGCTGCGCCGCGTCCGAGATGGCGTGTTTGTGCCTGTGCCGAGGTACGACCCGCCGAGGCCCGTCTCAGGCTCTCTGACGACGGACGGATTCTTCGTCCTGGAGGTGGGCGACAAGGTCGTGGTCATGCAGCCCAAGGAAGCCCGCATGGCCGGTGCGCTGCTGGCTGGCCAGTTCGCCCAGTTCTCCAACATCCAGAGCGGCCACGACGCGAACTTCCTGGTCAACACCGTCTGGAACGAGCTGCGCCAGCTGAAGCGCGATCTGGGTGGGGCGTGATTGCGTCCTTCGTGTCCTAACGCCTAGATGGCTCCGATATGCCGGGTCACCCACGGCAGAATCTCTCGCACCAAGCTCAGTCACTCCAAGAACGACCTCATGCTCACCGTATACCTGGATAGCTCAGACTATTCAGTCCTGTCGAGATCCTCCCTTGCTCCAGGGCACGCTGAAACTAAGAGCGCCCTGAAGGCGTTTGCTGAGAAGAAGCGCGTCCGGTTCGTTTTTTCTGGCCTGATCGTTTCCGAGATGGCGCCACTCGGAGCGGTTGCTGTCCCGTACGCAATCGATAGAGGCGCATGGCTATCCGAACTGTGCGGCCAAAACGCGCTGATGCATCGGGGCGACCTCATGAAACTTGAGGTTCAGGCGCTGGCTCGGGGTGAGTCGCCTCCGTCGACCGCCGAGAGTACTGCGCACGATTGGTTCCCGACAGTTGAACTCGATGAGCCCGAACCGCTGGCGACGTCAGTCCGCGAGATGATTCGTGAAGACGCAACCTTTGGAAGGGCTGAACGTCGCCGGCAGGAAAGGCAAGCATTCAAGCGCGGCAGACTGCGACCGGATGTCGAGGCGAGGATCATGCGGGAGGCCGGCCTGCGCTATGTCGACGCAATACTCTCGAGATTTCCAATGGAGCCGTCGAATGCTGGGGTGCTGGGTCGGTACGTTATGGGCAAGGCGAGCAGAGACGAAGCCATAGAGGCGCTCAAAGCCTCGCTGCGAGATCCATGCTGGGTTATGCGCTGGTTTTCCGAGAACCCCAAAATGGCCGAGCCGCTTACGGACATGATCCGAGAGCCTGGTCGACTGATCGGAGAGAGATTCAGAACGTTCGTTGAGCAGGCGAAGCGACTAAAGGTCATGCCGGAGGCGGAAGGAAACGGTACGTTGTGGGATCAGCAGACATTGAGTCAAACGCGTGAGTGGGGCAGCTACGTCGACGAGGTTTTGTTCGGAACCGTGAAATCGATAGCAGCGCACTGCAAAGTCGACGTCGAATCAGCGCTGACATCGGAAAAAGTCGCGTCCTGTTGTCCTGGTCTCAACGCGACGGTCCGAGCGGCACTGTCCTCCCTCCGGCACCAGCTCGACGCCAAGCAGGAACCGAGCGACAGCCAATTCCCTGACGCGATGCATGCGATCTATGGTCCGTACGTTGATCTCTTTCGAGCCGATGCGTTTATGGCGCCCCACATCCAGAGACATTTGATGGATTGCGGGACGAAGGTCGTTTCGAGGTTGGTTGATCTTCCTCGGGAGATCGAGCAGCGACTTGCAAGCCAAGGGTCGACAGCGGTCGCGCCTGCATAGGGCTTCAGGCTTAATCGTACCCAGCGCGCGTGCCGAGGCGTTGTCGCGCCGATCGTTTGCATGTCACCGATCAGCCGTAAATCCGCCACAGCAGCCACGCGCCCATGCCAGCAAGCGCGACAGAGACCGCGATGCCAATCGGCAGAAAGGTGGTGCGCGTCATCTCTGTCGCCCGCTCCAGACCGTACTTTTTGACCCACATGGCGGCCTTCGGACTGTTCATCATGTAGTCGCGCAGTGTCTTCTCGTCTCGCAGGAGGCGAATGTTCCGGTACGCGAAGTACAGACCCACGACCAGAATGAGAAGCGGGTACGCCAGCTTTTCCATGGTGTTTTCCTCCACTGCGCCTGAGAGAGATGCTGGGCTTACTGTATTCGGGATCGGTACGAATGCGCTACCCCCGGCTAGTGATTGAGCCCAATTCGTACCGGCGGAACACTTGGCTGCATGTCGACCGAAGCAGTCAAGAGCGCTGCAACCACCACCCCCGAAGCCCAGGCCGAGTCCCCGGCGGCGACCTCGTCGTCCCGGGCCTTTGACTGGGACGCCATTGAGCGCGCCTACCGCATGGGCACCCGTGCCGTCACCGGTATCGCCACCGATCACAAGATCACCGAGGGCGCGATCCGCAAGCGTGCCAAGAAGGAAGGCTGGGTCCGTGACCTGAACGCCAAGGTACGAGCCAAGGCGGACGAGCTGGTACGAAAGGCCGAAGTACGAAATTCCGTACGAGCCGAGCAACGTTTGACCGAAACCCGCGAGGTCGAAGTCGAGGCGACGATCCAGAAGGAGATCCGCCTCTCCCAGCGCAGCGACATCAAGCGCTCCCGCGCGCTGTGCATGAAGCTGCTCACCGAGCTGGAGCAGCAGACCGGCCAAGTGCCTGAGTTGATGGCCCTGGGCGAGCTCCTGCGCACGCCGGACGACCGCGGCCAGGACAAGCTGAACGACATCTACCAGGCGGTGATCACCCTGCCTGAGCGCACCAAGACCATGAAGGCGCTGGCGGAGGCGCTGCGCATCCTGGTGTCGCTGGAGCGTGAAGCCTTCGGCATCGACGCCCAGCCCGACGCCGGCAACGAGGGCGACAAAGATTTCTTGGAGAGGCTGCTGCATGCCCGCGCCCGCGCCGCCAACCGCTAAGGGTCGCCTGGCCCGGCCGGCCGCCGAGGAGGCGCTGCTGGTGGACGACATCGGCGCCTTCTACGACGATCCCGAAGGATTCGTGCGCTACGTGTTCCCCTGGGGCCAGGCTGGCTCACCCCTGGCCGAGGAGACGGGCCCCGACACCTGGCAGTGCGAGGTGATGGCCGAGATCCGCCAAGCGCTGCTGTCCGGCGCCGATGTGCAAACCGCCATCCAGATTGCGGTGGCCAGCGGGCACGGTATTGGCAAGACCGGGCTGGTGGCCTGGATCATCCTGTGGTTCATGAGCACGCGGGAGTTCCCGCAGGTGGTGGTCACGGCCAACACGCGAACTCAGCTCACGACCAAAACCTGGCGCGAGCTGTCCAAGTGGCACAAGCTCAGCCTGCACGCACACTGGTTTGAGTGGACCGCGACCAAGTTCAACCACGTCCTGTACCCCGAGGTGTGGTTTGCAGCGGCCATTCCCTGGACCGAGCACAACTCGGAAGCCTTTGCTGGCACGCACGAGAACCACGTCCTGGTGATCTTCGACGAGGCCTCGGCCATCGCCGACAAGATCTGGGAGGTGACCGAGGGCGCGATGACCACCGCCGGCGCGATGTGGCTGGCGTTCGGCAACCCGACGCAGACCACTGGCCGTTTCGCCCAGTGCTTCGGCAAGTTCAAACACCGCTGGATCACGCGCCAGGTGGACAGCCGCACCGCCAAGATGGCGAACAAGGCGCAGATCCAGAAATGGATCGACGACTACGGCGAGGACCATGACTTCGTGCGCGTTCGTGTGCGGGGCGTGTTCCCACGCGCTGGCTCGTTGCAGTTCATCGGCCAGGACATCGTCGGCGCGGCCCAGCGCCGCCGAGCCGAGGGTTACCAGCACTTCGCCAAGGTGCTCGGGGTCGATGTGGCCCGCCACGGTGACGACCAGACGGTGCTGACACGCCGGCAGGGCAACCACGTTTGGCCGCAGAAGAAGCTGCGCCAGCCCAACCTGATGACGCTGGCCGACCTGGTGGCCATGGAGATCGACGAGTACAAGCCGGACGCCGTGTTCGTCGATGCGACGGGCATGGGCTGGGGCGTGATCGACCGCCTGCGCCAGATGGGCTTTGGCAAGCAGGTCTACGCCGTGCAGGTGGGCGAGTCTGCTTTGGAAGACGCCCGCTACCGCAACAAGCGCTCCGAGCTCTGGGCCCAGGGCAAAGCGTGGCTGGAAGGCGGCGGCTGCATCCCCGAAGACCCAGAGCTGGAGGCGGACCTGACCGCACCGCAGTTCGCCTACGACTTGCGCATGCGCATCGCCATCGAGAGCAAGGACGACATGAAGGCACGAGGTCTGTCCAGCCCGGACTGTGCTGATTCGCTGCTGCTGACCTTCGCATCGCCGATAGCCAGCACCACCGCCACACCCGCCAAGGGTTGGCGCGACCGTCTGAACGTCGGCGGGGCGCGCCATTGGGACCAGGCCACCGCATGAGCATCACCAGCACCACCCTTGCCGCCATCGGCGACGCCACCGCGCGCGAGAACTGGGCGCGCTACCAGTATGGCAAGAACCGTGGCCACGTCGAGTACCTGGCCCACGCCGCGCGCTGCGAGGACATGTACATGGGCGGTGGGCGCCAGTGGACGCCGGAAGCCCGGGCTCAGCTGGCCTCTGAGCGCCGGCCGGCCTACGAATTCAACGAGATCAAGCCAAGCATCAACTCGACCATTGGCTACCAGATCCACAACCGCATGGACATCGCGTTCAAGCCGCGGGGCGGGGATGCTGACCTGAACCGGGCGACGATCCTGTCCAAGGTGGCCATGCAGGTGGTCGACATGTGCAACCTGCATTGGCACGAGACGCAGGTGTTCAGCGACGGCGTGATTCAGCAGCGCGGCTATTACGACGTGCGCATCAGCTTCGAGAACAACATCCAGGGCGAGATCGTGGTGAGCGACCTGGATGCCATGGATGTGATTCCGGACCCGGACGCCAAGGCCTACGACCCCGACAAGTGGGGTGACGTGCTGATCACTCGTTGGCTGACCCTGGACGAGATCGGCCAGCTGTACGGCCCCCGGGCGCGTAAGGCGGCCGAGGAGAGCAACGACGTCGGTGCAGACTTCGGGGAGTTCGACGACGAGCAGGAGCGCAGCAAGTTCGCCAGCCGCAACCACCTGGGCGAGTTCGACGCCTGCCTCAAGAAAGAGGACGGCCTGGATCGTTACCGAGTCATCGACCGCCAGCGCTTCGTGTACGAGCTGACGCCGTGCATCGTCTGGCCGGCCACTGGGGATGTGCGCGCCGAGGCCGACCTGGCGGTGGACTCCGTTGTCGACGCACTGGCCCAGGGCGCGGTGCGGGCCAAGCGCATGCGCCGCCGGGTGAAGTGGGCGGTGACCACGCTCACCGCCACGCTGTTCGATGTCTACAGCCCGTACGAGCATTTCACGGTGGTGCCGTACTTCGCCTATTTCCGGCGCGGCAAGACCGGCGGCATGGTGGACGACGCCATGGGACCGCAGGAAGCGCTGAACAAGGCCATCAGCCAGTCGATCCACATCGTCAACACCTCGGCCAACAGCGGGTGGATCACCGATCAGAACTCGATCACCAACATGGCCGAGGGCGAGCTGGAGCTGCGTGGCGCATCCACTGGCTTGCACATCGAGGTCAAAGAGAACGCTCGCCGCCCCGACAAGATCCAGCCCAACCAGGTGCCCGCCGGGATCGATCGCTTGATCGACCGTGCGGACAAGGCCCTCAAGGACGTGACGGTGCCCGAGGCCATGCGCGGCCAGCAGGGTCCGGAGACCTCCGGCATTGCGATTCAGGCCAAGCAGTTCGCCAGCCAGCAGCAGCTGGCCGTGCCGCTGGACAACCTGGCCTACACGCGCCGGCTGCTGGCCAAGCGCATCTTGAAGTTGATCCAGACCTACTACGACAGCCATCGCATCTTCCGGATCACGGAGACGGACCCCAAGACCGGCAAGCAGGTCGAGGACACGCTGGAGATCAACCGGTTCGACCCGGCCAGCGGTGGCTACTTGAACGACGTCACGATCGGGACGTACGACGTGGTGGTGACCGAGCAGCCGATGCAGGTCACGTTCCAGAACAGCCAGTTCCAGCAGGCGCTGGAGATGCGCCAGGCCGGCATCGCTATCCCCGACCCGCAGGTCATTCGCTACTCGAATCTGGCCGACAAGCACGAAATCCTGGCCAGCATGGAGGGCACGCCACCGCCGCCCGACCCGACGCTGGAGGCACGCGCACGCCTGATCGACGCCCAGGCACGCAAGACCGCAGCTCAGGCAACGGACTTGCAGGTCAAGAGCCAGTACAGCGCGATCCAGACCGCCCAGGTGGTGGCCCAGACACCCCAGACCGCGCGCCTGGCCGATGGCCTGCTGCGCTCGGCCGGTGCCGTCGACCACGACGCCGCACCGATCGTGCCGGAGCCTACCGCGGGCACACCAGCGCTTGCCTTGCCCCACAACACCGATCCCCTGACGCCCGCCAGTCCGGCGATGGGCCAGGAGGCCGGCATTGAAACCCTCGGGGCCGATGGTGTCCGAGACGGAATGAACTGAAGACCAAACCAGGAGCTGAACTTGAACCCACTGATGATGAAACACCGCGCCCGCCTGATGGCGCCTGCCGAAGCCGAGGGCGCTGACGCCGGCGGCACCGATACCGCTGACCAGGCCGTGCTGGACGATGACGATGCCTACATGGCGTTGTCGGCAGAGGAGCGCCGCCGGCTGCGTGGGGATGACGGTGCCAGCAGTGCGCCGCTCGCCAACCAGTCCGCGGCGAGCCCCGAACAGAGCGCGCCTGAGCAGGCAGCGGCCGAAGAGCCCGAAGACCCCGGCGAGAAGGCAGGCACTGGTATTCCCCGTGCGCGCTTCAACGAGGTCAACGATCGCCGCAAGGCGCTGGAGAGCGAGAACGAAGAGCTGCGCGCTCAGTTGGCTGCCCGCAACGGCACCGCGGCCACGCAGGCGCCGGCCGCAGACCAGGGGTTCTCGATCGAGGAAGCTGAGGAGCGGTACGGCCAGCTGATGGCCGACGGCGACATGAAGGGCGCTGCGGCGCTGCGCATGCAGATCAACGCAGCCATCGAGGACAAGGCGTTCGAGCGCTTTCGCCACGCCACCGCCAACGACAAGGCCCGGGTGGACATGAACGCTACCGTCGAAGACCTGTTGGGGCAGTTCCCCTGGCTGGATGAACCCGAGGGTGCTGAGGCGCTGGAGCTGATCGTTGCCTTGGCCACGTCCAAGCGGCAGGCGGGCATGGACGCCGCGACTGCGGTTCGACAGGCTGCAATGCTGGTGGCGCCGCGCTTCGGTGCCCCGGCTGGGGTTGGACAGCAGGGTGCCCCTTCTGGTGACATACGCACCCAGCGGGCCAACCAGCGCGGCGCATCGCATTCGATGCAACAGCCGCCGCTGCCGCAGGCGGGCATGGGCAACCGGGCCACGCCGGTGACGGTGGACACGTCCAAGCTCAGCGACGACGAGTACATGGCCTTGCCGGAGGCCGAGCGCAAGAAAGCGCGCGGCGATTGAAGCCGGCTCGGGCTGAGGGGGAATCACCCACCTCCTCAGCCTTCAACCTCAACGGGTCGTCGCCCTGGGCGGGCGTTAAGCGGTCTGGTGCTCTTGGCCACCCATGCCATGTTTCCGCAGTTGGGCGGCGTCATGTCCCGAGAAGCAAACCCACTTTTTGGAAATTGACATGGAAACCAACTTTGCAGGGCTGACGCCCATTCAGAAGGTCAACTGGGCACGCGAGACCTGGAACGCTGCCCGCGACCAGATGTTCATCAAGAACTTCACCGGCAAGGGCGACAACAACGTCGTCCACCGCATCACCGAGCTGACCAAGACCGAGAAGGGCGATCAGTGCATCTTCCACCTGGTGGCCGACCTCGTTGGCGACGGCGTGATCGATGACAACGAGCGCGAAGGCAACGAAGAGGAGATGAAGTCGCACAGCCAGATCATCTCCATCGATCAGATCAGCCACGGCGTGAAGAACAAGGGCAAGCTGGCCGATCAGCGGACGACGATCAACTTCCGTGAGCAGGGCCGCGACAAGCTGTCCTACTGGCTGGCCAACCGCACAGACCAGCTGGCGTTCCTGACGATGTCGAGCATCAGCTACGCCTTCAACAACGACGGTTCGCCGCGCGTCAACTCCCCGTTCCCTCAGCTGGCCTTCGCTGGCGACGTGCGACCGCCGTCGCCTAAGCGTTCGCTGATGTGGGACGGCACGTCGCTGGCGCTGTCCAGCACGGGCAGCATCACCAACGCCTTCGTGCCGAAGTACAGCATGATCGTGGACGCCATCGCCTACGCGAAGGAGCACCGCGTCAAGCCGCTGATGTCCGGCGGCAAGCCGTACTACGTCATGTTCGTGGCGCCCGGCACGCTGGCGATGCTCAAGAAGGACCCGGACTACCAGCGCGCGGTGGTGGCCGTGGCGACCAAGGCTGGCCTGGACTCGCCCTGGTTCACCGGTGCGACCGTGACGGTGGACGGTGCCGTGATCCACGAGCACAGCCTGGTCTTCACGACCAAGGGCGCCGCGGCTGGTGCCAAGTGGGGCGCCGCCGGTGCCATCAACGGCACGCGCACCTTGCTGTGCGGCGCGCAGGCGCTGGGCATGGCTGACCTGGGCCCCGGCGCCTGGGTGGAAAAGCTCTTCCAGTACGAAAGCCAAGTTGGCTTGAACATCGACAAGATGCTGGGCTTCCTCAAGCCGCAGTTCTATTCGATCTACGACAAGTCGATCGAGGATTTCGGTGTCCTGTCGATCGACCACTACCTGCAGTAAGCCCCTGGGCGGGGCCTGCGGGTCCCGCTCCCTCTCGCATTCATTGAACGGAGCACACCATGCCCATCAAGAAAAACGCTTCGCGCCAGGCACCCATCGTGGCGCATCTGAGCATCGGCTTTGCCGACCCTGTTGCCGGCACTGCCGAAGAGGCCATCGAGCTGCCCGGCAACGCCATCGTGATCGGTGGCGCTGTGACGGTGGTCACCCCATGGAACGGCACGAGCGCGACGCTGAAGCTCGGCGACGCCGCGGACGACGACCGCTACACCGCCGCTGCCGTTGACCTGAAGGCTGCTGGCCACACGCCGCTGACGCTGACAGGCTTCCAGCACATGACGGCCGAGTCGCTGAAGACGCTGGTGGCAGCCGCTGGCACCGCGACGGCCGGCGTGGCGTACGTCACCGTGCAGTACTACGTGCCGGGCCGCTCGGCCTTCACGCAAGGCTGATCGGCTGTCTCAGGCAGGGCAGCAATGCCCCTTAGATCGGTGGCCCAGCGCCGCCGGTCGCTTCCCTCCAAAGGATCTCACCATGACCAAGCGCTTTCGCTCCCCGACCGATTTCCCTCTGCACATCGCCCTGACATCGGGCCACACCGCTGTCGTGCCGCCCGAAGGCACGGAACTGGCGCCGATGTTCCACCGTGAAGCCATCGCCCGCGGCGCTGTGCTGGCCGAAGGCGGCACAGCCGAAGATCACACCCAGGCCTTCAACCGCAAGCTCGTCCTGCGTGACGCCCTGCAGGCGATGGTCCAAGCCAAGGACAAGGACGACTTCACCGGTGACGGTCGTCCGAACCTGGTCAAGCTCAAGGCCAAGACGGGCTTCCAGGTCACACGCGAAGAAGCCGACGCGATCTGGGCCGAGCTGTCGACCAACCTGGACGACTGATCGTGAACGTTGGCCAGTTCATTGAGGCTTTCCGCACCGAGCGGATCGATCGCGGCTCGCCGCCGTTCTGGTCCGACGAGGAGATCGTCGGCTACCTCAACGACGCGGTCCAACAAGCCAACGAGCGCGCCTGGCTGACGGAAGATTGGACAACGCCCAGCGTGTGCGAGGTGGAGCTGGAGCAGGGCGTCAGCACCTACCGGCTCCATCCCAGCGTGCTGCATGTCAAAGAGGCCAGCCTCGACGGACACGTGCTGTGCGAGACGAGTTTCGAGGAATTGGCCTACCACTGGCCGGGCTGGCGCAAGGCGAGCGCAACGCCCCGACAGTTCGTATTCATCCCCGCCAGAGGCAACGTCCCAGCCAGTCTGCAGCTGGTCGCCACGCCGAATCAGGCGGGCACGCTGCACCTGGGCGTGTACCGCGGCGCTCTGCGCGAACTGGGGGTCAACGATTCCCACGCTGAGCCCGAGCTGCCGCGGCGCTTTCATCGCCCGCTGCTGGACTGGGTCTACCGCTGCGCCATGCTCAAGCAGGACGCCGAGACCCTGAATCAGACCGGTTCCGCTCAACACGAGGCGCTGTTCGAGCGCAGCTTCGGCACCCGGGCGGACGCCAATGTGCAGCGCAAGCACCAAGACAAACGGCCACCCCTGGTGGCCAGCAGCTGGTAACAGCATTCAAGGATTCCCATGCGCACCCAGATTTCTGACGCACGCCGCCGTTTACTGGCACTGGCCGACGGTGCACGCGCGCAGGCTTTGAACCAACGCCCCGACTCGGTGCCGGCGATGCTCAAGCCGGGCGAGTTCGTGCTGCCGCCCGACACGGTGCACGCCGTCGGCGGCATGAAGGCGCTGCAAGGCCTGGTCGATGCGACGCACACACCTGCGCCAGCCGCGGCGCGTGTGCCCCCGGGGTTCAAGCCGGAGATGTACTTCTTCGATGGCGGCAGTACGGAAGACGCGAAGAAGCGCGCGAACGCGTTCGGCGACGCCGCTGCTGCGACCAGCAATCCGGGCGTGATCCAGTACGCGCCGAACTACGGGCCGGCAGGGTACAACCCGCAGGCACGCGAGGCGGCGCAAGCCGCAGCAGCTCCTGCCGCGCCGGCGCAGATGGGGTCGAATCTGGCTGCGGTTCGCCAGGCCAACGCCGACGAGGTTCGAAATCTGAGCGCGCAAGGCAACACGGCCCAGGCGGTCGGTGCGAGCGTGCGCGGGGACTTGGCCGCAGTGCCGGCGTTTGTGGCGGACGTTGGCAGTGCCATCGCCAAGGACGCTGCGCCAGTGTTGGGCAGCTTGGGACGGTTCGCCAATGGCCTGCTGGGCGGCACGCCTTCCGCCACGTCGGCAGATCAAGCCGGCGCAAAGGCAGTACCGGACCCTGGCCCTGTGCCAGCCAACCCGACCGATCAGCGTTTAGCGGCTGGCTCGCAGCAGGCCCCCATGGATGCAGCGGACAGCGCGCCAACGCTCAGCCAGGCCAACAACATCACCAAGACGGTTGATGCGAATGGCCGAGTTACCTACAGCGGCAACAACATTGGGCCGAACGCCACCATCAACGGCAAGGAAGCCGGCGGTGGCTACATGTCCGTGGCGCCCGACCGCGGCCCGAGTGCCGCAACCAGCTCCGCCCTGAGTTCGGCCCTGTCGGAGGCGATGGCCCGCGGGGACGTGGGCGCGGTGCAGCAGCACTATTTCAACAAGGGCGAGTCCTTCGGCGGCAAGACGGAGCAGCAGGTACGTGCTGACGGTTTGATGGCCAAGGCTCAGAACCTGCTGGAGCGGGGTCACCTGGGCGACGCGCAGAAGGCGCAGATGTTGCTCACGTCCCTCGGCGCGATGGAGCAGAACGCCACCAATGCGTTGCGCGAGCAGAACCAGAACGTGCTGAAGCACGCTGAGCTGGGCCTGGATGCCCGGCGCCAGGACGAGCGCGAGAAGACTGGAACGCTCGACCGCGAGAAAGCCGGGCTGACCCTGGAGGCCGAACGCCAAGCCTCGGACCTGCGCAAGATCATCGTGGACCCCACTGCGGCACCCGAGAAGCAGCGCAACGCGCGCGAGCGTCTGATGGCCTTGGTGGGCAAGAAGGACGACGATGTCTGGGCGCACTCGCCAGGTGGCCAAGTGGTCGATCCGAAGACTCAGCAGCTGGTGACTCAGCCGGGCACGATCTACAACCGCAGGACAGGCGAGACGCGCGCTGACATTGCGCAAGCCGGGCAGCCAGCGGCGCCTCCGTCCAAGGAGAGCTTGGTGCCCGGTCAGGTCTACACGACGCCGCGCGGCAAGGCGGTGTGGGACGGGAAGCAGTTCAAGGCGGTCTGATGCCGTGACGGCACCCCGCAAGGGTTCGACGCGGCGGCCTTAAAGCGCAAGAGTCGGTGATGGCCAACCAGACCTTTTCCTACGAAGACGCCTTCGGGCCGTCCGAGCCCGCACCAAGCACGCCCGCCAGCGCCAAGTCGGGGGGCAATTTCAGCTACGAAGACGCCTTCGGCCTGCCGGCCAGCGACAAGGCCACCACGCCTGGCCTGATGCCGACCATCAAGCGCACCGCGGGCCAGATGCTGACCACCGCGGCCACCAGCGCCGAGGACGTGGTGGGCTCCAACGTGGTGACGCGGGCCGTGCACGACACCGGCCAAGGAATCGTCGACCGCAACCCAGCCGGCATCCGCAGTCTGCGGGACCTGGCCGACAGCCCGTGGCTGGCCGTGAAGGAATCGGTGGGCCAGTTCGCGCCGCAGATCGGTGCGGCCGTCGCCGGCGGCGCGGCAGGTGCCCGGGTTGGTGCCGCGTTGGGGAGTCTGGCGGGACCGGTAGGCACCGCGGCGGGCACAGCCGTCGGCGGCCTGGCGGGAAGTCTGCTCCCGATCTTCACGCAAGAGTACGGCGGCATCCGCCAGGAACAGCAGGAGGCTGGTCAGGAAGACAAGGGCCGGGCACTGGCCGCAGCCACCGCCGCGACGGCGCTGGAGCGCATTGGCATGGGCAAGGCCTTGAAGCTGCTCAAGGGCGGCCCTGTCGGACCTGGGAGCATCGTCAAGGAGATCGGCAAGGGCGTGCTCAAGGAAGGCGCGACGGAGGGCGCTCAGAACGTCATCGAGCAGGTCGGTGCGTTCAAGGACCCGACGACCGGCGAGAACCTGGAAGACACGGCCCTGTCTGCAGTGATGGGCGGTATCGGTGGGGGCGTGATGGGTGGCGCGGCTGGTGCCATCGATCACGCGCGCCGCAAGGCTGAGGCCCGGGCTCAAAGCGAGCAGCAGGTCGACCAGCCAACGGGCGTGGAAGGGACAGCATTCGGAGACGTGCCGCGTGAGCGTGCTGAAGTGTTCCCTGCCGAAGGCGAGCCTGCCATCGCGAAATGGGAAAACCCCACTTCGGCCGAAGCTGTCCCGCCGATTCGACCGTCCGAGGCCATGGGCCTGCGCTCTGGGCCTGATGCCGGCGCACTGGAAAAGGTCGCCGCCATGGCCGTCGACACCGGAACGGCGAGCCAACCCGACCTGTTTGCAAGCAACGCAGATGTCCTGGCTTCTGGCGCTGAGGACTATCGGGTTCAACCTCCGCCTGAGGTTCGACCGCTGACCCAGTGGTCCGACGGTGAGCTGTCCGCCACCTTCCGCAACGCGCAAGTCCCGGAGGTGCGGCAGCAACTGGCGGCCGAGCTGGGTCGTCGCCGGCAGGAGAGGGAGCAACAGGCTGCGTCGCCTGTTGAAGCAGACGGCCAGGCCGGCGCTTCGGACGTGGTGCTCGACGGCAGCAACCAGTCTGCAGCCGAAAAGGCGGCGCCAGCGGACGCAGCTTCGGGCCGTCCGGCGCATTGGCGCGCCCACTACATGACCGCCGCACGCGTGGCGCGTGAGGTGGGCATCGATCCCAAGCAGTACGGGAACCGAGCCGACCTGGTGGCAGCGGTCGAAGCTCAGGATATGGAGGCTGGCCGCACCGCGATAGCAGGGGTGGCCCCTGATGCGTGGCAGCGCGCTGGGGAAATCCCCCAGACAGGCCGCCACCCCGAGGCACGCGCTGGAGAAACCCTCCAGACAGGTGATCAGGTTTCAGGAACCGAGCCGATTGTGCGGCAACAGGACAGCCTGGGTCAGCCCGAGCTTGGTTCTGCTGCCCCTGGAAATAGCGAAGCCCTCGGCAATGCGAGGGCTTCTACTGAGGCGGCTCCGGCCACAATTGCCTTGCACCGTGATTCCAACAGTGCCGCCAGTGTGGCGAGCGCCGAGGACGCTGTCAAGGCAGGCGAGCAGGTGATGTTCAGCCGCAGCGCCATGAAAGACGTCGACGCCAACGTCCGGCGCGGCCGCGACTCACTGGCGAAGGCGCTGACGGAGAAGACCACGGTGCACCGGGCCATGTTCCGCAACGGCATGGGCTGGGTGGATTTCCCGTGGGGCGATGCTGGCCAGGTTAAACCGTCGGGCAAGACCGCTGGTGCGATGGGTCTGGCGCACATCCTGGAGGCTCGCCAGCGCAAGGACGGCATGAGTGAGCAGCAGGTCGTTCGCCTGCTCGACCAGATCGTCGGCGCCATTGCGTCTGGACGCGAAGTGCGGCGCAACACCTTCGGCAACACTGAGAGCGTTGTCGTAGGGCAGGGTGACGTGGAGGCGGTGCTGACGCGACGCACAGGCAGCAACACTTGGT
Source organism: Pseudomonadota bacterium (assembly GCA_023442945.1). GTDB lineage: Bacteria > Pseudomonadota > Gammaproteobacteria > Burkholderiales > Burkholderiaceae_C > Ottowia. The sequence goes on from JAEZWW010000105.1 coordinate 26,313, forward strand.
TGCTGTCTGGCTGGGAAACGAAAAAGCCCTCTGGTGCGAGCGAAGCCGGTTCCGTTGCTTCCGCTGCTACCGCCACGAGGCCTACGACGGCCCGACCTCATGGGACAGAGGGCGAATCGATTGTCCCACAGGGGGGTGAACGAGACAACTCGGGCAACGAGGTGAATCAGAACGATCCTGCCGAAGGAACGGTTCAGGGCAACAACGAGAACGCCCCTGAAATCTGGCGGCGTGGAGGGGTCCAATTCCCCAAGCAAGCCGCCCTATCTCAGGGGCGCAGGGAAATTCTAAGCGAGAAGGGGGCAAACCCCACAGGCGATGCGTCTGACCTCCAGCACAGTTTCGCCGGCTCTCGCGCCGAGACCGCCGACCGGCACGCTCTGGCCACCGCCCAACAGCGCATCACCGCCGGCGAGGATGTCGAGACTGTGCGCCAGGACACAGGCTGGAGCCGCGATGTCGACGGCAAGTGGAAGTTCGAGATCGACGACAGCAAGGCCAAGCTACAGCTGACACCGGACGAGTTCCGCGCGTTCGCCAAGGACGGCAAGGGCGTGAACCTCGGGGACCTGTTGGACCATCCCCAGCTCTTCGCCGCTTACCCCGCGCTGCGGGATCTGCCCGTGTCCCAGAAGATCGGGCGCGGCGCTACGTACAGCACCGGCAAGCGCCAGATCCTGATGGGCAACCAGGTGCCGGCCAACCAATTCCTGTCGGTGCTCATGCACGAGGTTCAGCACGGCATCCAGACGATCGAAGGCTTCGCCACCGGTGGTGCGGTCAGCCAGTACCGCGGGGACAAATCTGCTCAGCGGTCCCAGTACAAGCGTGAAGCCGGCGAAGTTGAGGCGCGGAACGTGCAGCAGCGCCTGCAGATGGATGCCGAGACCCGACGCGCATTCAGCCCGGACATGACGGCCGACGTGGCGCGAGAAGATCGCGTGGTGTCGTTCAACGGCAAGGTCGCCACCAACGCGCCCATGCCTGCCAATGCAATGGAGACGGGCGGTAAGCAGCAGGTCGACGGGCCACGCCCAGAGATGGCGACCAAGGAGTCCGTTCAGGCTGCAGTTCGTCAGCTGGTCAACGGCTTGGGGACACTGCCCAATCGACTCGGGCGCGTGGTGGTGGCCACCTCTTCTGAGATCAAACGCGACTGGGAGCCACTGATCGGCGCTACAGCGAGCGAGCACGCGGGCGACGCCGGCCAGGCGCTGGGCTTCTACGACCCGCGCACCAAGACCGTGTTCATGATCGCCGACCACATTCGGGCCGGCGACGAGATGGCGGTGCTGGCGCACGAGCTGATGCACAAGCACGGCCAGGACGTGCTGGGCGGGGCCGGCTGGAACAAGTTGCACTCCGCCATTGAGGGCTGGGGCCAGGCCGAGCAGGGCAGCATGGAGCGCCGCGTGTACGACGAGGCCGCGACGCGCGTGCGAGCGTCACAGCCAGAAGGCGCCAGCCGCGCCGAATATTCGTCGCAGGAGCTGTTCCCCTACGCCGTTCAGGTGGCGATGGAGCTGGGCGTGAAGCCGAATCTGCTGGCCAAGCCTGACACCATCGCGCGCTGGCTGGGCCAGGTCAAGGCGGCGCTGCGCGAAGCCTTCGCCAAGATCATGGGCGAGAAGGCGGACTTCAACTCGCAGGACCTTGTGAACCTGGCCTTTGGCATTGCGCAGCGGGAGAATCCGGCGCATGCGCAAAAGATGGGTGAGGTAGTCTCGGCGCCCGAGTCCACAGCGTCGATTGAGAAAAGGCGCCCCGCGACGACTCGTGGCGACTCGGAGGCCGAGACCCTTCGTCACATACGTTCGAATCCGACTTCGCGGGGCGATGTCATTGTAGAGCGCCCCGCCGACGCCCCAGGTCGGCCGAGTGACAACGCGAGCGACAGAGAGTACAGCCGCGAGACCCCGCGCGCCGCAACCGAGCGCATCGGATCAACGCTGCAATCCCTCACGGTCACCGACCTCAAGCGCCAGACGGCCTACAAGGCGACCGACCTGCGTCCACTGGGTCTGCAGTTCCTGGGGCGCCGGCAGCTGGTGGACGTTTACGGGGACATGCTTCCCGAACTGCGCACCTACAACGACCTGATGGCGCGCATGGACGCTGACAAGAACGAAGCGGGCGCCGGCGCAGACAAGCTGGCCATCGACTGGTCCAAGGTGAAGGATGAGCGCCAGCTGGCCGAGCTGATGCACGATGCCACCCTGGCCAAGATGGACCCAGCGGCCGAGCATGCGCCAGGCGACAACCGCATGCAGTACGGTGCGCTGCGCCAGCGCTACGAGGCCCTGTCGCCGGCGGCACGCGACGTCTACATCCGGGCGCGCGACACCTACCGCGACCACATGCGTGACGTGCGCTCGGCCATCAAGGAGCGCATCGAGCGCGCCGAGATGAACAGCGAGCGTCGGGCCGCCATGCTCAAGCGCCTGGACGACGAGGTCTTCGGGCACACCAAGGGCGTGTACTTCCCGCTGGCGCGATTCGGCCAGTACGTGGTGGTGGTCAAGGGTGCCGACGGCAAGGTGGAGAACGTCAGCCGGGCGGAGACCATGGCCGAAGCCGATGCCATGCGCAAGCAGTTGCTGGGCGCGTTCCCGGCCGATCGAGGTTTCACCGTCGGCAAGGTGCTGAAGTCCAAGGACTTCGTGGCCGAGCGGGACAGCGTGGGCCGTGGGTTCATGGAGCAGCTCTACGGCGTGCTGGACAAGCAGGGCATGACCGCCATGCAGCGTGCCGAGCTGGAGGACGCATTGGGCCAGCTGTACCTGTCCTCGCTGCCCGACCTGTCTTGGGCCAAGCACGGCATCCACCGCAAGGGCACGCCCGGCTTCAGCCAGGACGCGCGCCGGGCGTTCGCGCAGAACGTGTTCCATGGCGCCAGCTACCTGGCCAAGCTGCGCTACGGCGATCAGCTGCAGGACCAACTGGCGGACATGCAACGGCGTGTGGATGCGGGAGCAGGGGAGGCGGACTTCGACTCCGTGCGGGCCCAGCAGGTGGTCGACGAGATGGCCAAGCGCCACGACGCGGCGATGAACCCCAAGACCAACGCCATTTCGACGGCGCTGACCAGCCTCGGCTTCATGTTCCACCTGGGTCTGTCGCCGGCCTCAGCCATGGTCAACCTGACCCAGACGGCGCTGGTGGCCTATCCGGTCATGGCCGCGCGCTGGGGGTTCGGCCGCGCCGGCTCAGCGCTGCTCAAGGCCAGCGGAGAGGCCGCCCGCGGCAAGAACGACATCACGTCCAGCCTGAACGCGGACGAGAAGGCCGCCTTCGACGAAGCGGTTCGCTCTGGCGTGGTGGACGTGACCATGGCGCATGACCTGGCTGGCATCGCACAGGGCGAGGACCGCAACGTCACCTACAAGCTGCGCCCGGTCATGAACGCCGCAAGCTTTCTGTTTCACCACGCCGAGAAGTTCAACCGGCAAGTCACGTTCGTGGCGGCCTACCGCCTGGCGCGAGAGTCCGGCGCGAACGCGAAGACGGCCTACGAGCAGGCTGTCCAGGCCACCTACGACGGCCACTTCGACTACAGCTCGAACAACCGCCCCCGCGTGATGCAGGGCAACGCGGCGCGCGTGCTTCTGCTGTTCAAACAGTATGGCCAGAACATGGTCTACACCTTCGCGCGCAACGCCCAACAGTCGTTGAAAGGCGCGACGCCCCAGGCGCGTGCTGAGGCACGCAAGGCCCTGGCCGGACTGCTGACGATGCACGGCATGGCCGCCGGCGCGCTGGGCCTGCCCATGGTGACCACGCTGCTTGCCGCTGCATCGATGCTGGGCGGCAGCGACGACGAGCCGTGGGACGCGCAGGTGGCGCTGCAGAACATGCTGGCCGATGCCTTTGGGCAGAAGCCAGCAGAAGTGCTGGCGCACGGTCTGTCGCGTCTGACCCCGTGGGATCTGTCGGGCAGGGTGGCTCTGGACAAGTTGATCTTCCCGGACGTGCAGGAAGGGGTGGAAGGCCAGCGCCTGGGCGAGTCGGCCATGGCAGCGGCACTCGGCCCGGTTGCCGCGATCGGCATCAACGCGCTCAAGGGTCTGCAGGAGATGAGCCACGGTTACTACGCCCGCGGGCTGGAGACCATGGCACCGAGCGTGCTGCGCGGTCCCCTCAAAGCTTGGCGCTACGAAACCGAGGGCGTGAAAGACAAGACCGGCATCGTGATCCAGGACAAGGTCGGTGCAGCGGCCTTGCTGGGCCAGGCGGCTGGCTTCTCACCTTCCAGCGTGCGCAACGCCTACGAAGGCAAGGCCGCGGTCGTCAACCACGACAAAGCGCTGCAGTCCCGACGCAGCGCCTTGGTCGAACAGTTCGCTATGGCAGCGATGTCCGGCGACGAAGAGGGCAAGGCCGAAGCGCGCGAGGCGGTGGCCAAGTTCAACGAGAAGAACCCCACGCGCCGCATCCTGCCGATGCAGTTGGCGCAGAGCGTGCACCAGCGCCAGAAGCGCATTCGAGAGGCGAAGGAGGGTGTGTTCTTGCCGCGCAAGCGCAGGGAGGTGTTGGAGGTGGGGCGGTTCGCGGCGGATGGGTGAAGCAGGACCAGTGCCTCGACGCTCAGATGCTCTTCTCTGGCGGGTGCGAAGTCACGCAAATACCTGCTTGTGGCCCGTCCACGGGCGCACGGACGCTTGATATTCATCAAGGGGCGTAGAGGTTTGGAGAACTGAAGTTCCAAATTCGATATCCGCGCACTCGGTATTAACCATGAGTGCGGTGGACGAGGCCGAGTTCAGGTGCTACACAGTGCAGTAAGTGTGTAGCCACTCTCACATTGCAAACGATCGGGAGTGACTGTCCAGCGCTGGGACGCCTGAGGGATTTGGGGCAGGCACTCCAGCTTTATGTTTAAGGATGCCATCGACGCGGTGCGGTGCCGGGTCCGTTCAATTGACGGAGGGCGCGCGCGGTGGGCTTCACAGCGCTATATCTCCACGGGAGGGAGTAATGAGAAATAAGGCAATTGGATCGCTCGCCGTATTTTCAATACTGGCAGTGAATTTCTTGTGGTCGCCCGACGCTCGCGCTGGCGTTGAGGAATGTGTCCAAACCGCCGGTGGAGGCGATGTCACTTGCACCGCACCAATTGTGCCGGCCGAATTCAGCTATGGCGCTTGTGTCGCAAACCTGTTGACTACCACGGTCAATGCGGAAGGGTTTTGCGACCAGAAGTTGGGTCCCATTAAAAACGACGCAGGTATCGTTGAATTTGTAAACTGCGTGGGTGAGCGACTGGGCGCCACCAACCTGATGTCGTCGGTGAATTGGAAGCCTCCAGGCTATACCGACAACACCGCTTCCAATCTGTGTTGGCCAATTAAGGTCGTTGCGAAGAATGGGCTTGAACTACACGGATATGACATTCAACAACTGTACTACTGGATCGTTGCAAGACGTGATCGAGTGCCGGTATGCCCCTACGGCTGGGCGACGGTCAACGACGCCGACAATATCCCGGACTATTGCAAAAAGCCCGTTTGCGACGTGTGCGACACCGTCGGTAATCCCATGCAGGTTGCGACCGGGCAGAAGTTTCTCCGAGAGACCGACTACGCGCAGCAGGGCGCTTCGATGCTGGAATTCTCCCGGTCCTATGGGAGCTACGCCTTCTATCGCTCTCCCCAACAAAACATGCAGCAACGGGCCGGCTTCGGAGATTTTTGGCGACACAGCTACTCCGGCTTTGTGATTCCGGAGAACGGCGCGAGATTGATGGCCACGTTGATTCTTCCAGGTCCGGTGGAGCGGCATATCGGCATCGATGGCAAAGAGGCGTTGAACCCAGCGCGCAGCCGCAGTCTGCTCAGTCAGAGTGCAGGTGGTTGGATTCATCAAGCCCCTTCCAATCGCCTGGAGTCCTTTGACTCCGAGGGAAAGCTGCTTGCGATTCACGAAGCCCAGGGGCGCTCCGTCAACATGACGTACAGCGACGCGAACACCCCGGTCAATGTCGCCAAGCGTCCTGGTCTGCTGATTCAAGCCACCGACAACTTCGGCCGGGAACTCAAATTTACGTACAACGAGCGCGACCAGATGGCGTCAATGACGGATCCTGGTGGTGGCGTTTACCAATACACGTTTGACAGCAACCAGATGCTGACCAAAGTCGCTCATCCTGACGCGACGCAGCGAGGGTTCGCCTACAACAGCACGCCAGACTTCGCCTCGAAGGGCGGACCTTACGCGCTGTCGTTCGTGTACGACGAGGCCGGTGTCCAGTACGCGAAATACACCTATGGGGACGGTTACTGGAACACCGCATTCAGTACAGAACATGCTGGCGGTGTTCAGCGCTACCAGCGATCGGCCTGGAGCATCCCCACGACCGATCCGTTGAACACGACTCGGAGCTACAGTACTGCCACCGTAAAAGGCGTCACGCGCGTCACTGGTGCGAGCAAGGTCGGCGACTCGTCGGTGGATACCTATTCCTCTATTCAGCTTGACGCCAGCGGAAACAAGACCAGCTCAACCGATTTCAGAGGCGGAGTCACTTGTCACACCAACGACGAGGATCGCCGTCTCGAACTGGTGCGTGTTGAAGGGTTGACCAACAACAACCAATGCGCGTCTGCCTTGGCAGCTGCAGCGAGCCTGCCTGGCGATGCCAGAAAAACGACCACTCAGTGGCATCCCGTTTGGCAACTGCAAACCCGAGTGGCGCAGGCCTTGAACACGGTGACCTATGTGTACAACGGCCAAGCAGACCCGACAGGAGGCACGGCAAACTGCGCAGGAGGGGCAGGCCTGCTCCCCAATGGTCAGCCCATTGCCGTGCTCTGCAAGAAGATCGAGCAAGACACCACGGACCCCACCGGCGCGCAAGGCTTCGCTGCGACCGAGACAGGTGCCCCTCGGGTCTGGACGTACACATACAACCAGTGGGGTCAGCGCTTGACCGAAACGGGTCCCGGCAACGAGACGACGACCTCCAGCTACTACGCTTCGACGACGTCGACCCATACCCTGGGCGACCTGCAGAGCGTGACTGATGCAGCGGGCAAAACCACGACGTACGACACGTACGACCGCAACGGCCGCGTTCTCAGCCAAACCAGCCCCGAAGGCATCGTCACCGCCTCCACCTACGACCTGCGCGGCCGCCTGCTCACCCAAACCGTCGGTGGCCTCACCACCATCATGACCTACCTGCCCACGGGTTTGCTGGCCAGCGTCACCCAGCCCAACGGCTACAAGACCACCTACACCTACGACCCGGCTCACCGCCTCACCGGCTGGTCAGACAACCGAGGCAGTTCAGGCACCTACGTCCTCGATGGCATGGGCAACCGCACCAGCGAGCAAACCAAGGACAGCACAGGTGCCATCGCCTTCCAACTCTCTCGCACCATCAACGACATTAACCGCGTGTCCGGTGAGACCGTGGGCGGCAACCAAAGCGTCAGCTACCAGTACGACGCCAACGGCGACCTGATCGGCCACACCAATGCGCTGAATCAGAACACCACCCTCACGCTCGACGGTCTGAGACGCGTCACCAAAGAGCGCAGCCCAATCAACGCCGATGCCACCCTCGGCTACAACAGCTTGGATGCTGTCACCCAGGCCACCGACTTCATCGGGGTCACCACCACCTACACCCGAGACGCACAAGGCAACGCCCCGTCTGAGGCCAGCCCCGACATCGGCACCACCACCAACACCTTCGACCCCCGCGGTCTACCCAGCACCAGCCAAGACGCCGCCGGCCGCACTCAGTCCATCACCCGAGATGCCCTCGGTCGGCCCACCACCATTGACCGAGGCGCAGGGGCCACCAGCACCCTGACGTACGAATAAAAGAAAGAGGGAGACACATAGTCATGAACACGCGCTTGAGTTCACGCCCAGCCTCCACGCTGCGTACCCTGCGTCTACCCCTGCTGGCCCTCACCAGCTTCTTGGCCCTGGGCTCCCACACCGCCTGGGCCCAACTCAAGCAGGTCGATGACCCTGGCATCACCACCAGCTTCACCCGCGATGCTCTCAAGCGCATCACCGCCAAGACCCAGAACCTCACCGACGCCCCCGCCAGCACCCACAATGTCGGCTACCAATGGGTAGCTGCAGGCACCGGTGGAGCAGGGCAGCTGTCTGGCATCACCTACCCCAGCGGCAAACAGCTCAGCTACCAGTACGACAGCACGGGTCAGCTCACCGGCATGCTCTGGG
>JAEZWW010000114.1 GCA_023442945.1 Pseudomonadota bacterium
CCGCCTCAGCCCCGCCAGCGGCCCGCCGCCGCGCGGTCGCCAACCCGGCCCGCACGGCGTCCGCGCCACGCGCCGCCGCTTCAGGAGCTGCCCGATGATCATGCCGCGCGGTCAACAGCTGCTGCTGCCGGCCAGCCCCACCTTCATCTGGGGCAGCCTGCTGCTAGCGCTGATGCTCAACCTGCTGCCCCTGGGCCGGGTGCTGTGGATGCCCGACGTGCTGGCCGTGGTGCTGGTGTTCTGGAGCATCCACCAGCCGCGCCGCGTCGGCCTGGGCGCGGCCTTCGTGTTCGGACTGGTGCTGGACGTGCACCAGGCCTCGCTGCTGGGCCAGCACGCACTGGCGTATTCGGTGCTGATTTACTGCGCCATCATGATCCACCGGCGCATCCTGTGGTTTTCGGTGCCGGGCCAGGCGGTCCAGCTGCTGCCCTTGTTCGCCGCGGCGCACGCCATTACCATCACGCTTCGCCTGATTGGCGGCGCCGTTTTCCCGGGCTGGCAGGTGCTGCTGGCCCCGGTGCTGGAGGCGGCCTTGTGGCCCTTCATCAGCATCTTGCTGCTGGCGCCGCAGCGCCGGGCGCCCAACCCGGACGCCAACCGCCCCCTTTGAGGCATTTCAAGCCCAATCACACCCTGGTCCTACAACCACCTGCGCAAGCAGCTATATTTTTTGTAGTATTCAACCATGGCTGAGATCCGCAACCTGGACGCCGAGCTGACGCGCTTTCGCCTGCGGCTGGCCGTGGTCGCGCTGGTCGTGCTGGGCTGCTTTGCGCTGATCGGCTGGCGCTTGTACGTGCTGCAGGTGGTGCGCCACGAGGCGTATGCCGAGCGCGCCGAAACCAACCGCACGGCCGTGGTGCCCATCGTGCCCAACCGCGGCGAAATCCTGGACCGCAACGGCGTGGTGCTGGCCACCAACTACAAGTCGTACACGCTGGAAATCACGCCCTCGCGCACCGGCCGGCCGGTGGACGAGGTGATCGACGCGATCAACCAGGTGGTCGAAATCTCCCCGCGCGACCGCCGCCGCTTCAAGCGCCTGCAGGAAGATTCGCGCACCTTTGAATCGCTGCCGGTGCGCATGCGCCTGAGCGATGAAGAAGTCGCCCGCTTTGCCGCGCAGCGCTACCGCTTCCCGGGCGTGGAGATCAAGGCGCGCCTGTTCCGCACCTACCCGCTGGGCGAAACGGCGGGCCACGTGGTGGGCTACATCGGCCGCATCAACCAGAAGGACAAGGAGCGCATCGAGGATTCCGACGACGCGGCCAACTACCGCGGCACCGACTACATCGGCAAGCTTGGCGTGGAAGCCAGCTACGAAAAGGTGCTGCACGGCACCACCGGCGTCGAGCAAATGGAAACTTCCGCCGGCGGCCACGCCGTGCGCCGCCTGGCCAGCCACCCGGCCACGCCGGGCGAATCGATCCGCCTTTCGATCGACATCCACCTGCAGAAACTGGTGGAAGACATGTACGGCGAGCGCCGCGGCGCACTGGTCGCCATCGACCCGCAAAACGGCGAAGTGCTGGCCTTCGTCAGCAAGCCGACCTACGACCCCAACCTGTTCGTCGAGGGGATCGACCAGGAAACCTGGGCCGAGCTGAGCGAGTCGATCAACAAGCCGCTGCTCAACCGCGCGCTGCGCGGCACCTACCCGCCCGGGTCGACCTACAAGCCCTTTATGGGCCTGGCGGCGCTGGAGACGGGCAAGCGCGCCCCGGGCACGGTGATCATGGACGGCGGCTCCTGGACCTTCGGCGGCCACACCTTCCGCTCCGGCCACGCCCTGGGCGCGGTCGACCTGTACCGCAGCATCGTCAAGTCCAGCAACGTGTACTACTACCAGCTGGCCAACGACATGGGCGTGAACGCTATCCACGACTTCATGAAGCCGCTGGGCTTTGGCCAAATCACTGGGATCGACATTCCGGGGGAAACGCGCGGCATCCTGCCGTCCACCGAGTGGAAGCGCACGACCTACAAGCGCGCGGCGCAGCAAAAGTGGTACGCGGGCGAGACGATTTCGCTGGGCATCGGCCAGGGCTACAACAACTTCACCATGCTGCAACTGGCCAGCGCCACGGCCACGCTGGCGGCCGGCGGGGTGCGCCACACGCCGCATGTGGTCAAGGCCGAGCAGGACCCGCAGACGCTGGAATTCAAGGACACGCCGCGCCCACCGGGCGTGGACCTGGGCTACAAGCCGGCCAACGTGTCCCTGGTCAAGCGCGGGATGGTCGGTGTGACGCAGGAAGGCACGTCCACCCGCGTGTTCGCCGGCGCCCCCTACCTGTCGGGCGGCAAGACCGGCACGGCGCAGGCGGTCAGCATCGGCCAGAAAGCCCGCTACGACGCGCGCCGCCTGGCCGAACACCAGCGCGACCACTCGCTCTACATCGCCTTCGCCCCGGCCGACAACCCGCGCATCGCCGTGGCCGCCATCGTGGAAAACGCCGGCTTTGGCGCCGCCCACGCCGCCCCGCTGGTGCGCCGGGTGATGGACTACTGGCTGGCCGGCCAGTACCCGAGCGAAGCCGACATGCGTGCCGTGCAGGTCGGTCAGGCGGGCGCGCCCATCGGCACGCCAAGGCGCGTGGCCGATGTGGTGGGCGACCCTGCCGCCGCCGCAGCGGCAGCGCCGTGAGGGCACGGGGCGGTCCAGCCGGCTTGGCCCGCGGCCCTTCTCCACGACCCTGTCCACGTGGGGGCGATTCCCGGCCTTGATACCTACCGCGCGGCGGTTCCGGCTTAGGCAGGCGAAGGCGCGCGGGGTACGGCACGGTTGCACATGTTCGATTTCTATCGATCCAATAAACACTATTGATTTTGCTTATCAATAAACCTTTTATATGATCGTTGCTCCTCAGTGATTCGCCCCCCGTCCCCTCCACCCTCAGCCAGGAGCCCCGATGAAAGACGACGCCAAGAAATGCCCCGTGACCCACATGACCACCGATTTCGGTGCGCCGGTGGTCACCAACCGCAACAGCCTGACGGCCGGCCCGCACGGCCCGCTGCTGGCGCAGGACGTGTGGCTGAACGAAAAGCTGGCCAACTTCGCCCGCGAAGTCATTCCTGAGCGCCGCATGCACGCCAAGGGCTCGGGCGCCTTCGGCACTTTCACCGTCACGCACGACATCACGAAGTACACGCGCGCCAAGATCTTCAGCGAAGTCGGCAAGAAGACTGAGATGTTCGCCCGCTTCACCACCGTGGCCGGTGAACGCGGGGCCGCCGACGCCGAACGCGACATCCGCGGCTTTGCCCTGAAGTTCTATACCGAAGAAGGCAACTGGGACATGGTCGGCAACAACACGCCGGTGTTCTTCATGCGCGACCCGCGCCAGTTCCCCGACCTGAACAAGGCCGTCAAGCGCGACCCCAAGACCAACCTGCGCAGCGCCACCAACAACTGGGACTTCTGGACGCTGCTGCCCGAGGCGCTGCACCAGGTCACCGTGGTGATGAGCGACCGCGGCATCCCCAAGAGCTACCGCCACATGCACGGCTTCAGCTCGCACACCTACAGCTTCTGGAACGAAGCGGGCGAGCGCTTCTGGGTCAAGCTGCACTTCCGCACCCAGCAAGGCATTGTGAACCTGACCGACGCCGAAGCCGCCGAGCTGGTCGGCAAGGACCGCGAAAGCAGCCAGCGCGACCTCTTCGACGCCATCGAACGCGGCGACTTCCCCAAGTGGAAGATGTACATCCAGGTCATGCCGGAAGCGGAAGCCGAGACCTACCGCCTGCACCCGTTCGATCTGACCAAGGTTTGGTACAAGGGCGATTACCCGCTGATCGAGGTCGGCGAGTTTGAGCTGAACCGCAACCCCGAAAACTTCTTCCTCGACGTCGAACAGTCGGCCTTCGCCCCCAGCAACCTGGTGCCCGGCATCGGCGCCAGCCCCGACCGCATGCTGCAGGCGCGCCTGTTCAACTACGCCGACGCGCAGCGCTACCGTCTGGGCGTGAACTACCAGCAAATCCCCGTCAACAAGGCGCAGTGCCCGGTGCACAGCAACCACCGCGACGGCCAGGGCCGCGTGGACGCCAACTACGGCGGCCTGCCGCACTACGAGCCCAACAGCTTCGGCCAATGGCAGGGCCAGCCGCAGTACGAAGAGCCGCCGCTGCGCATCCACGGCGACGCCAAGTTCTGGGACTTCCACGAGGACGACAAGGACTACTTCGAACAGCCGGGCAAGCTGTTCCGCCTGATGAAGCCCGAACAGCAAGAGGCCCTGTTCGGCAACACCGCGCGCGCCATGGGCGACGCGCCGGAGTTCATCAAGTTCCGCCACATCCGCAACTGCAACGCGGCCGACCCGGCGTACGGCGCGGGCGTGGCCAAGGCGCTGGGGCTGGACCTGGCCAAAGCGCTGGCGTCCAAGAAGGACGACCCGATGAACGGCAACCCGCTGGTGCCGCTGCCGGTCTGAGGCGATACGTCGCAGCGCCCGAGGTGCTGCGCGTGGCGCACGAAGCCTGCGACTTGGCGGTCGCAGGCTTTTTTTCGTCTGCCACGGTGCCGCGCGGGGTAACGCGTCGGGAAGATTTGAGCTGTGCTTTACTATCTATTCAGTAGCTGCTCGCGCCGATTCCCCTAGGGTCAGAGGCCGATTTGGCTTGAAATCTGGTGTCTTGCGGCGCACGCGCCTTCAGCCCACCACCATGGCCGTCACCACCGCGATCAGCAGGCCGATGTAGACCTTGGCGTGCACCCGGTCCGGAATGCGGCCGATAAAGCGCGACGCCCCCGCAATACCGGCCGCCGAGCCCAGCACCAGCGCGCCGAACGCGCGCAGGTCGACGTAACCCAGGTGCCAGGCGCCCAGCTCTGGCGCGCCGCCCCAGGACACGGTCGCGTACGTCGCCGTGCCGACCAACGCCACCGGCAGCGACAGCGGGTTGGCCATGGCCGTCGCCCCCGTCATGCTGACGCCGCGGCGGCGCAGCAGCGGCACCGTCATCACGCTGCCGCCCACGCCCAGGAAAGCGGCGATGAAGCCGATCACCAGGCCGACTGGCGTGTCCCGCGCGGCGCCACCCGATGCGCTGGCGGCCTGCGGCTGCGACAAGAAACCCGGGCGCAGCCAGCAGTCCAGAATCGTCAGCCCCACGTACACCACAAAAGCCCAGCGCAGCCAACTGCCCGCCACCGCCATCGCCGCCAGCGCGCCCAGTGCGCTGCCCACGCCGATGCTGAACACCAGCGAGCGGATCACCGCCCAGTCCAGCGAGCCCGCGCGCCGGTGCTTGGCCGTGGCCAGGGTGGCGCCAAAAATCATCACGCAGGTCGACGTCGCCACCGCCACCTGCATGGCGTAGGCGCTGGCCGCGCCGCCCGCATGCGCCAGCGCGTGGTAGAGCAACGGCACCACCACAAAGCCGCCGCCAAAGCCAAACAACACCGTGGTCACGCCCGCCACCACACCGCAGGCCGCCAGCAAGACATAGAGTTCCATCACGTCCTTCTTTCATCCAATGCAGCAACGATAGGCGGCGCGGCGCTGGCGCGCTTTCGTCAATCGGGCGAAGATGTTGGCGTTTCAGCCAAACTCTGTGCGCCGATGAAGAACGTGAACCTGTCCACCCACGACGCCACCCCGCGCGACGTGGTCGGCATCGGCACGGACTACACGCCGGGCCAACTGCTCGACACGCATTGGCATCGGCGCGCGCAGTTCCTGTACGGCGCCACCGGTCTGATGGAAGTCGGCACCGACGACGGCGCCTGGGTCGTGCCGCCGCACTGCGGCGTGTGGATCCCGGCGCACAAGCCGCACAGCGTGCGCATGGTCGGCGTCAGCACGCGCAGCCTGTACATCGAACCCGCCGCCGCGCCGCGCACGGCCGAGCGCTGTGAAGTCCTGCCCGTGTCGCCCCTGCTGCGCCAACTGCTGTTGGAAGCGGTGGACGCGCCCGCGCTGTACGAGGTGGACGGGCGCGACGGCCTGGTGATGCGGTTGGTGCTGGCCGAGATCGCCCGCGCAGCGCCCTTGCCGTTTTTTGCCCCACTGCCCGTCGACCCGGCGCTGCGCGCGCTGTGCGCCGCCTTCTTGCGCCAGCCCCACATCCGCACCCGCGCGGCGGACTGGGCCGCGCAACTGCACCAGAGCGAGCGCACCTTCACCCGCTTCTTTCGCGCGCAGACCGGTATGGCGTTCGGCGAATGGCGCCAGCACGCCTGCCTGCTGGCGGCGCTGGGCGGCCTGGCAGAAGGGCGGTCGGTGACCCACGTCGCCCTGGAACTGGGCTACGACAGCCCAGGCGCCTTCTCGACCATGTTCCGCCGCCGTTTGGGCGTCAGCCCGTCAGCGCAGCGCGCGCCGGGAGTCTGAAAGGCAGGACGAATAAAAAAACGCCTTGAAACTCAAGGCGTTGGATGCGGGTGGCGCGGCTGGCGGGGATCGAACCCACGACCCTTGGCTTCGGAGGCCAATACTCTATCCACTGAGCTACAGCCGCTCACGCAAGCGGGGGATTATCCCCGATTGTCGGCGGGGCGGTCGCCGTCGACCTTGGGTATGTTGAATCCGATGCCCGCGAGGTAGGTTTCGACGGCGGTCATGCCGGTGCGCTCCAGGTCAAAAGAGCGGTCCATCAGCCAGTGGAGGACGATGCCGCGAGCCAAGCCGTGCAGGCCGTGGGCCAGCACGTCGGCCGGCGCCGGCAGCCGTACACCGTGGTAGGCAGCGGCGCGGGCGATGGACTGCGTCAGCATTTGGATGCCGATGCGCTGCTTTTCGACTTCGCCGTCGCGCAAGCTGCCCATTTCTGCCACCAGTTCGACCATCAGGCAGCCGATTTCCAGCACGCGCTGGGTGCGCTCATCCCGCGCGATCATGGCGACAGCCTCGTGCACACGCTCCAGCAGTTGCACCAGGGGGTCGCGTTCCACCTCGGCCAGGCGCGCCATGCTTTCGTCCAACGGCAGGACGACGCGGTCCATCATGGCGGTGAACAGGTCGGCCTTGTCCTTGAAGTGCCAGTACACCGCGCCGCGGGTAACGCCCGCCTCTTCAGCGATCTCGGCCAGCGAGGTGCGCGCGACGCCGCGACGGCCGAACACGCGTTCGGCCGCGTCGAGCAAAGCGTGTCGCGTGGCGAGCGCTTCTTCCTTCGTGCGGCGAGCCATCTTGATGCAAAACCCTAAAAAACCTGGGCCAAATGGAGGCCTCGATTATTACATACATGCATGAATGTATGTAGAATGCCGCCCGAGATTTCCCAGAAGTCGCGGCGGATGCTGACAGCATCTGTCATTGATCCACCGCAAGATGGCGCGTCATCAGCGCCGCCTCTTGAGCCACCGCGCCCTACCGGCCCGGTGGCCGTCCGTATCTTTTGAACCGAGACCATCCATGCCCGAACAATTCTTCGTTCGCCCCGCCGTTCCCCAACGCCTGCTGCCGTTGGGTGCCGCCGTCCTGATCGCCCTCAGCCTTGCCGCGTGCGGTGGCGGTGATAAGAAAGACGCCGCTGCTGCGGCCGGCCCGGGTGGCGGCATGCCGCCGCCGGAAGTGGCGGTGGTCACGGTCAAGCCCGGCACGGTGTCGCTGACGACCGAGTTGCCCGGCCGCCTGGAGCCTTCGCGCGTGGCCCAGGTCCGCGCCCGCGCCGCCGGCATCCTGCAAAAACGCCTGTTCCAGGAAGGCAGCGACGTGCGCGCCGGCCAGAAGCTGTTCGCCATCGACCCCGCGCCCTACCAGGCGACGCTGCAAAGCGCGCAGGCGCAGCTGGCCCAAGCCCAAGCGCAACTGGCGCAGACCAGCGCCACGGTCACGCGTTACCGTCCGCTGGTGGCCGCCAACGCGGTCAGCAAGCAAGAGTTTGACGCCGCGGTTGCAGCAGAAAAAGCGGCGCAAGCCCAGGTGGCAGCTGCGCGGGCAGCTATCAAATCTGCAGACATCAACGTCGGCTACGCCACGGTGACGGCGCCGATCTCCGGCCGCATCGGCCGCGCGCTGGTGACCGAAGGTGCGCTGGTCGGCCAGGGCGACGCCACGCAACTGGCGGTGATCCAGCAGATCAACCCGCTGTACCTGAACATCACGCAGTCCGCGTCCGACGCGATGAAGCTGCGCCAGCAATTGTCCAAAGGCCAGCTGGAGCGCGATTCCGGCGCCCAGTCGGTCAAGATCGTGCTGGAAGACGGCACCGAATACAGCCAACCCGGCCGCCTGCTGTTCTCCGACCAGACGGTGGACCCGGCGACCGGCCAGATCCTGCTGCGCGCCGAAGTGCCCAACCCGCAGGGCGTGCTGCTGCCCGGCCTGTACGTGCGCGCCGTCATCGAACAAGCCCAGGTGGCCAACGCCGTCCTGCTGCCGCAGCAAGCCGTGACGCGCGGCAACCACGGTGACAGCGTGATGGTGGTCGCCGCCGATGGCGCCGTGGCGCCGCGCCCGATCAAGATCGGCGGTCAGAAGGGCACCGACTGGATCGTGACCGAAGGCCTGAAGCCGGGCGAGCAGGTGATGGTGGAAGGCGCCATGAAGCTGATGTTCGGCGCGAAAAAGGTCAAGCCCGTGGCTTGGGACCCGAACAAGCCCAAAGCCGGTGCCCAGCCAGCGGCGGCAGCTCCTGCTTCAGAAGCATCCGGCGCGCCGGCAGCGGCCGCTTCGGCCCCCGCCGCAGCGCCTGCTTCGGCCGCGTCCCGTTGATTCGCTAGGACGCTCGCATGGCCAAGTTTTTTATTGACCGACCCATCTTTGCGTGGGTCATTGCGCTGTTCCTGATGGTGCTGGGCGCCATCTCGATCACCCAGCTGCCCATTGCCCAGTACCCGACCGTGGCGCCGCCCACGGTGGTCGTGTCCGCCACCTACCCCGGCGCCTCGGCCCAGACCCTGGAAGACGCCGTGCTGTCGGTGATCGAGCGCGAGATGAACGGCTCGCCCGGCCTCGCCTACATGGAATCGGTGGCGCAGGCCAACGGCACGGGTTCGATCACGCTGAGCTTCGAGCCCGGCACCGACATCGACCTGGCCCAGGTGGACGTGCAAAACCGCCTGTCGCGCGCCACGCCGCGCCTGCCGGCGACGGTGAACCAGCAAGGGGTGCGGGTGGAAAAATCCGCCTCCAACTTCCTGCTGTTCGTGATGCTGTCCTCGGACGACCCGGGTACGGACATCAACGACATCACCGACTACGCCTCGCGCAACGTGCTGCCTGAACTGCAGCGCCTGCCCGGCATCGGCCAGGTGCAGCTGTTCGGCGCCGAGCGCGCCATGCGCATCTGGGTCGACCCCAGCAAGCTGCAGAGCTACAACCTGTCGACCGCCGACGTCGCGACCGCCATCGGCCAGCAGAACGCCCAGGTAGCAGGCGGCAGCATCGGTGACCTGCCGCTGGCCCTGGGCCAGACCATGAGTGCTACCGTCGTCGTGGCCGGCCAGCTGGCCAATGCGGAACAGTTCGGCAACATCGTGCTGCGCGCCAACCCCGACGGCAGCACCGTGCGCATGAAGGACGTCGCCCGCGTCGAGCTGGGCGCGCAAAGCTACGCCACCTCGGCGCGCTTGAACGGCAAGCCGGCAGCCGGTCTGGGCGTGCAACTTTCGCCCACGGGCAACGCGCTGGCCGCGGCCAAGGAAGTGCGCGCCCGCATGGCGCAGCTGCAGCAGTTCTTCCCGGCGGGCATGAAGTGGGTCGTGCCCTACGACTCGTCCGACTTCGTGCGCATCTCGATCACCGAAGTGGTCAAGACGCTGCTGGAAGCCATCGCCCTGGTGTTCCTGGTGATGTTCCTGTTCTTGCAGAACTGGCGCTACACCGTCATTCCGACCATCGTGGTGCCGGTGGCCTTGCTGGGCACGTTTGCCGCGCTGCTGGCCTTTGGCATGTCGATCAACGTGCTGACCATGTTCGGCATGGTGCTGGTGATCGGTATCGTGGTGGACGACGCCATCGTGGTGGTGGAGAACGTCGAACGGATCATGGCCGAAGAAGGCTTGTCGCCACTGGAAGCGACGCGCAAGGCGATGGGCCAGATTTCGGGCGCCATCATTGGCGTGACGGTGGTGCTGATCGCGGTGTTTGTGCCGCTCGCCTTCTTTGCCGGCTCCACCGGCAACATCTACCGCCAGTTCTCGGCGGTGATGGCGGTGTCGATCTTCTTCTCGGCCTTCATGGCCTTGTCGCTGACGCCGGCGCTGTGCGCCACGCTGCTCAAGCCGATCGACGACCACCACGCGGAAAAGCGCGGCTTCTTCGGCTGGTTCAACCGCCGCTTCAACCGCACGGCCAAGGGCTACGAAGGCATCGTCGGCAAGCTGCTGCGCCGCTCGGGCAGCCTGATGGTGGTCTACCTGGCGCTGGCCGTCGGTGCCGGCTGGCTGTACGCCCGGCTGCCCACCGGCTTCCTGCCCAACGAAGACCAGGGCTCGATGCTGGTCAACATGCAGCTGCCGCCGGGTGCCACGCTGGATCGCACGATCAACGTGATCGAACAGGTGGAGAACTACATCCTCAAGCAGCCGGAAGTGGCCAGCATGGTCGCGGTGGCGGGTTTCTCGTTCTCCGGCCAGGGCCAGAACGCGGCGCTGTCCTTCATCACGCTCAAGCCCTGGGACGAACGCAAGGGCGCCGAGCATTCGGTCGACGCCATCGTCGGACGGGCCATGGGGGCGCTGTCGGGCATCAAGGACGCCTTCATCTTCCCCCTGAGCCCGCCGCCCATCCCTGAACTGGGCGTCAGCTCCGGCTTTAACTTCCGCCTGCAGGACCGCGGCGGAAAGGGGCACGACGCCCTGGTCGCGGCGCGCAACCAGATGCTGGGCATGGCGATGCAAAGCAAGGTGCTGGACGGCGTGCGCCCCGACGGCCTGGAAGATGCACCGCAGCTGCGGATCAACATCGACCGCGACAAGGCGGCGGCCCAAGGGGTGAGCTTTGCCGCCATTAACAACGCGATCTCGGCGTCGCTGGGTTCGGCCTACGTCAACGACTTCCCCAACCAGGGCCGCTTGCAACGGGTGATGATCCAGGCCGACGCGCCCGCGCGCATGCAGCCCGAAGACATCCTGCAGCTGACCGCGCTCAACACCAAGGGCCAGGCGGTGCCGTTGTCGGCCTTTGCCTCCACCGAATGGATCACGGGCGCGATGCAGACCGTGCGCTACAACGGCTACCCGTCGATGCGGATCTCGGGTGCGGCCAAGCCGGGCTTTTCCACCGGTGAAGCCATGAAGGAGATGGAAGCGCTGGCCGCCAAGCTGCCGGAAGGCTTCGGCTACGAATGGACGGGCCAGTCGCGCGAGGAAAAGCTCGCCGGCAACCAGGCGCTGATCCTCTACGGCTTCGCCATCCTGGCGGTGGTGCTGGCCCTGGCCGCGCTGTACGAAAGCTGGTCGATCCCGCTGGCGGTGATTCTGGTGGTGCCGCTGGGCGTGCTCGGTGTGCTGCTGGCGGTCACCGGCAGGGGCTTGCTGAACGACGTGTACTTCCAGGTGGGCCTGATCACGATCATTGGCTTGTCGGCGAAGAACGCGATTCTGATCATCGAATTCGCGAAGGACCTGCAAGCGCAAGGCCTCAGCGCGCTGGAATCGGCGCTGGCGGCCGCGCACCTGCGGTTCCGCCCGATCATCATGACCTCGCTGGCCTTCACGCTGGGTGTGGTGCCTCTGGCCACGTCGACCGGCGCCGGCGGCGCCAGCCAGCGCGCCATCGGTACCGGGGTGATCGGCGGCATGGTCGTGGGCACGATCCTGGCGGTGTTCTTCGTGCCGATCTTCTTCGTGGTCGTGCGCAAGCTCTTCAAGAGCTCCAAGCGCGAGCAGGAACGCTTTGCCGAGCACGCGGCGCAGTCCGGCATCACGCCCGAGGCGGCGCGCCACTACGTCGAGGACGCAGAAACGAACCTGTCCGATGACGACCGTCGCGCCCTGCACAGCAACAGCGACGCGCCCAAGGACCATCCATGATGCCAACACTTTCCCTCCCTCACGCTCCGCGCGCCGAGCCCCTGCGGCTGCGCGCCCTGACCGCCGCCGCGCTGATGGTGGTGCTGACCGGCTGCTCGCTGGCGCCCAAGTACGAGCGCCCGGCGGCGCCCATCGCCAGCGACTGGCCGGCCACGGCCGGCGCCCAGCCCGAAGGCCTGATCGCCGCGGCCGACCTGCCGTGGCAGCAGTTCGTGCAGGACGAGCAGCTGCGCCAGATCGTGCAGCTGGCGCTGGACAACAACCGCGACCTGCGCGTGGCGGTGCAGAACATCGAGCAGGCCCGTGCGCAGTACCAGATCCGCCGCGCCGACCAGTTCCCGACGCTGGGCGCCAGCGGCGGCGCCACGCGCTCGGCCCCCAACCCGAACGCGGCGTTGGGGGGCGGCAGCGTGGCGTCGCAGTACACGGTGGGCATCGGCGTATCGGCCTGGGAGATCGACTTCTTCGGCCGCGTCGCGGCCCTGAAGGACGTGGCCCTGGCCAATTACCTGGCCACGGAAGAAGCGCGCAAGTCGGCCCAGATCAGCCTGATCGCCAGCGTCACCAGCACCTGGCTGCAGCTGAAGACCGACACCGAATTGCTCGCCCTGGCCGAGCGCACGCTGGCCACACGCGACCAGTCGCTGCGCCTGACCAAGCTGCGCTTTGACAACGGCGCCTCGTCCGCGCTGGACATGCGCCAGGCCGAATCGCTGAGCGCCAGCGCGCAGGCCACCAAGGCCCAACAGGAACGCCTGCGCGCGCAGGACATCAACCTGCTGGCGCTGCTGGTCGGCCAGCCCTTGCCCACCGAACTGGTGCCGCCGGTCCCGCCCGTCAACCTGGCCGCTGCGCCCAACGATTTGACCAAGCCGACGGCCGCGGTCGAACCGGCCGCGCAGCTGCCCGGCTTTGCCGAAGTCCCGGCTGGCCTGCCGTCCGACCTGCTGCTGCGCCGCCCGGACATCCGCGCGGCCGAACAGCAGCTGATCGGCGCCAACGCCAACATCGGCGCGGCGCGCGCCAACTTCTTCCCGCGCATCTCGCTGACCGGCTCGCTCGGCCGGGTCAGCCCCGACCTGGACGGCCTGTTCGGTTCCGGCGGCATGAAGGCCTGGTCCTTCGGCCCCAGCATCACGCTGCCGATCTTCGACATGGGCCGCAACCGCGCGGGCCTCGACTCGGCCAAGGCGGGGCGCGAGATCGCCGTGGCGCAGTACGAAAAAGCCATTCAGACCGCGTTCCGCGAAGTGGCGGATGGCCTGGCCGGGCGCGCCACGCTGGCCGACCAGCTGGCCGCGCTGAACGCCCAGGCCGTGGCCGAGCGCGACCGCTTCCGCCTGGCCGACCTGCGTTACCGCAACGGCATCGCCAGCTTCCTCGACCTGCTGGACGCCCAGCGCTCGCTGTTCGCGGTCGAGCAGGCGCTGGCCACCACGCAACTGGCGCAGCGCGCCAACGAGGTGCAGCTGTACAAGGCGCTGGGCGGCGGCTGGACCGACCCCGCCCCGGAAGCCGCGCCTGCTGCCGAGGCGCCGGCGCGCTGAGCGCCCGGCCTGTGGCGAACGGCAGTCCCTATAATCGGCGGCTGCCGCGCGCGCGAGGCGCTGCGGCGCGCCTTTTTTCCGACCCACGACGAGAGCCCCCGAGGACGCCATGAGCGAGAACACGCACGAGGAAGCACACACCGGTCCGATCAAGACCCCCAAGCAGTTGTTCTGGGTCAGCGTGGGGGCGTTCGTGATCCCCGTGTTCATCATCATCGGGCTGGTCTATTTCGTCACCTCCAGCAACAAGCTGGCGCCCGGCGCGACCGATGTGGAGCGCGGCATCGCCGAGCGCCTGCAGAAGATCGGCTCGGTGGAAGTGCGTGACGCCAACCGCCCACTGGTAGCCGGCGCCGAGGTCTACAAGGCCCAGTGTGCGGCCTGCCACGCCACCGGCACGGCCGGCGCGCCCAAGTTTGAAGACGCCGCCGCCTGGGGCCCGCGCATTGCGCACGGCTTTGACACCCTGGTCCAGTCCGCGCTGAAGGGCAAGGGCGGCATGGCCCCGCAAGGGGGTGGCAACTTCAGCGACACCGAAATCGCCCGCGCCGTGGCCTACATGGCCAACGCCGCTGGTGCCAAGTTCACCGAGCCGGCCGCGCCCGCCGCCGGCGCCAGCGCCGCCGCTTCTGAAGCCGCACCCGCCGTTGCTGCGGCCCCCGCTGTACCCGCTGCCCCGGCCCCGGCGGCTTCGGCCGAAGCTGCACCGGCGTCTGCCGCTGCCGCACCGGCCGCCGTAGCCGCTGCTGCACCCGCCGCCGACCCTGCCGCTGGCAAGAAGGTGTACGACAGCGTCTGCATGGCCTGCCACACCGCCGGCGTGGCTGGTGCGCCCAAGCTGGGCGACAAGGCCGCCTGGGCACCGCGCCTGGCGCCCGGTTTCGACGAAGTGCTGAAGATCGCCACCACAGGCAAAGGCGCCATGCCGCCCAAGGGCGGCTTCACCGGCTCGGACGCCGACTTTGCCGCCGCCGTGCACTACATGGTGGACGCATCCAAGTAAGCGCCCAGCGCCCACGAAAAGGCCGCTCACCGAGCGGCTTTTTTAATGATTCAAGCCTCCAGCCCTACAACCATCTGCGCGGGCAGCTATAAAAATATGAGTTATCTCAAGCCGTCGCAGGCGCTTCGCCCGACATCGCCTGCGGGCTGAGCACGTAGCCGCCCAGCGCCGGCAAGTCAGCGCTGGCCACCTCGCGCGGCGCGGCCCAGTGGCCGGCTTCGATCAGCGCCGCCACCCGGCCCATGTCCTGGGTGTGCACCAGGCCCAGGCCCAGGTCGGCGCGCAGGAACACGCGGCCCAGCTCGTCCATCAGCACCTCTTCCAGCCGCGCAGCGCGCTCGCCCTGGCCGTGCACGGCACCGTCCGCGGCCACGCGCCAGACCCAGGGCGCGGCTTCCAGTTCAACAAAGACGCGCTGCGGCCCGTTCTGGAAGTACCAGCGCCCGGCCGTGTCGGCCTCGTAATTGCGTTCGATGAAGTCGATCAGCTTGTCGTGCGCCAGCCGGTCGCCCCGGGCGCCCGGCACGCCGCTGGCGAAGGCGCCCAGCGCCTGCGCGGCGGCGTCGCGCAGGTACCACTGGCCGCGCGTATCCAGCCCCAGCCAGCCGTAGCAGTCTGGCACGTTCGGCCACTTGGCCATGGCCTGTCTGACGATGTCGTCCATGCGGGCCATGATACGCGGCGGTGGTCGTGCAGCGGCCGTCGCAGGCAGCGGCTGCAATCAGAAAGCCCGGGTTCGGCGTGCGCCTTATTCCGTAACGGAATATAATTATCGGTTTTTCGCCCCAAGCTGCCGCTCGGGCAGGCGTCGGCCCAGGGCCCGCGCCCGCATCCCCCTCGGCATGCCCGCCGGCGGCCTCGCCCAGCGGCCCTTTCGCGCGCCGCTGGTCCCTGATGTTGACCTTGGAGACTGGCATGCAGCCACTGCAAACCACCCCTCGTTCCGCATGGGCCCAGGCCTCTGCCCCCGCCACCACCCGCCTGCGCCCTGTGGCGCGCAAGGCGCCCGGCCTGCACCTGATCGGCGACCTGCACGGTTGCCGCTGCGACGCGCGCCTGATGCACGACGCCGCGTGCCTCGAAGGCTTCTGTAAGCGCGCCGTGGCCGACGCGGGCCTGACCACCGTCGGCGCCCTGTTCCACAGCTTTGGCGAAGGCGCGGGCGTGACGGGCTGCATCGTGCTGGCCGAATCGCATTTGTCGATCCACACCTGGCCGGAAGACGGCTACGTCACGCTCGACGTGTACGTGTGCAGCTACAGCACCGACAACAGCGACAGCGCGCAAAAGCTGTTCGACACCGTGGCCACCGCCTTCGGCCCGGCCGAGCCGCATCTGCACCGCGTCGAGCGCGCATGAACGCCCCGGGGGCCGCGACGCCGGGCGCGGGCTTCGTCGCCGAGGCGCTGTCGCCCGACTTCGGCTTTTACCTGCGCGCCGGCCGCTTGCTGGCCGAGCGGCAATCGTCACTGCAGCACATCGAGGTGCTGGACACGCCGCTGTTCGGCCGCGCCATGCGCATCGACGGCTGCTTCATGACCAGCGAGCGCGACGAATTCTTCTACCACGAGCCCATGGTGCAGCTGCCCGCGGTCAGCCACGGCAACGTGCGCAGCGCCCTGGTGATTGGCGGCGGCGACGGCGGCAGCGTGCGCGAGTTGCTGCGCCACCGGCAGATGGCGCGCGTGCTGATGGTCGAGCTGGACGGCGACGTGCCCGCCATGGCGCGCGAATGGCTGCCCGCCGTCAGCGCCGGCGCCTTCGACGACCCGCGGCTGGAGCTGCGCATCGGCGACGGCCACGCCTACATGCTGCAACGAGACGACGGCGAGCGCTTCGATCAGATCGTGCTGGACCTGACCGACCCGTTCGGCCCCGCCGTGCAGCTGTACACGGCCGAGTTCTACGCCGCCTGCCGCGAGCGGCTGAACCCCGGCGGCGTGCTGTCGCTGCACATCCAGTCGCCCATCCACCGCGGCGAGACGCTGGCGCGCATCGTGGCGTCGGTGCGCAGCGCGTTTGCACACGTGGCGCCCTACTTCCAGTACGTGCCGCTGTACGGCACGCTGTGGGCGATGGCGCTGGCGTCCGACCGGGTCGAGCCGACGCTGCTCTCGCCCGTCGAGATCGATCGCCGCATCACCGCACTGGGCCTGCGCGAGCTGAAGCTGTACAACGGCGCCATGCACCAGGCGCTGCTGGCGCAACCGAACTTCGTGCGCGAGCTGCTCGCGCAGCCAGCCGAGCCGATCCGCGCCGCCAGCGCACTGCAAGACCCGACGCTCGACCCCGAGGCCAGCGTCGCCCCGCGCGTGCTGCCGGCCTGAACCAGTCCGACCAGCGTCCGCCAGACCGCTGCAACCCGCCTGGCTTACCGCGCCCGTTCATCCACCCCTTGGAGCTGCCTATGAAAACCTTCGCCCTTTCCCTGATCGCCGCCAGCCTGGCCTGGGGTTGCAGCACGTTCGGCCAAGGCGTGGCCGCGGACGAGGTGCGCAACATCGGCTTTCACTGCACCAACGGCGAAACGCTGTCGGTGCGCTTTCACAACGCCGAGGAGCGCGCGGTGCTGGTGCGCCACGGCCAGGAGATCAGCCTGAAGCAGCAGCCCAGCGGCTCTGGTTTCATTTACAGCAATGGCCCGAACACGATCCGCGGCAAGGGCAACGCGCTGACGGTGGAGATCGGCCGCATGGTGCCGCTGCAGTGCGAAGCGCATTGAGGCCGTTGATCGCACCGCGTTGAATGCTATTGTTTGAATAGCTGCCCGCGCAATCTGCTGTAGGGCCAGCGGCCCATTTCCTTTGAATCACCGGTTCTGAACGCCATGGCGACACCGTCTGCCCCCACCGCCCACTGCAGCGCCTACATCGCCACCAGCCTGGACGGCTTCATCGCCCGGCGCGATTGCAGCATCGACTGGCTGGAAGCCGCGCAGGCCGGCGTTCCACCGGGCGAAGATTGCGGCTACGCGGCCTACATGGCGGGCATCGACGCCATCGTGATGGGGCGCAACACCTTTGAAAAAGTCCAGAGCTTCCCCAGCTGGCCATACACGCTGCCCGTCTATGTGCTGAGCCGCCGCTGGGACGCCCTGCCCGCCGGCCCCCCGACCTCGGCCACGCTGTGGCGCGGCGACGTGGCCGAGCTGGCACGCCACGCCGCGGCGCAAGGCCACGCGCGCCTGTGCATCGACGGCGGGCTGGCGCTGCAAAGCTTCTTGGCCGCCGGCTTGCTGCGCGAGATCACCGTCACGCGCATCCCGGTGCTGCTGGGCGAAGGCCTGCCGCTGTTCGGCCCGCTGCCGCAGGGCGACGTGGCGCTGCAGCACCTGGCCACGCGCACCTGGGACTTTGGCTTTGTGCAAAGCCATTACCGCATCGGTTGAGCGGACACAGCCCTCAAAGACCGCCCGCCGCGCGCAGCAACCAGCCGCCCACGGCCTGCGGCAGGCGCAGCACATGGCCCGGTGGCGCGCCGGCGCAAAAGCCGACATGGCCGCCTTGCGCCGGCTGCCACAGCGTGACGTGGCGGCTGACCTGGCTTGGGCGCGGCAGCGAATCGGCGGGCACGAACGGGTCGTTGCGCGCGTTCAGCAGCAGCGCGGGCACGCCGACGTTGCCCAGCCAAGGCTTGGCCGACCCGCGCTGCCAGTAATCCTCCACCCCCGCAAAGCCGTGCAGCGGCGCGGTGAAGACGTCGTCAAACGCGTACAGGTCGCGCGCGGCGGCCAGCCGGTCGGCGTCGAACAGGCCGGGGTGCTGCACCAGCTTGGCGTGCGCCTTCACTTTCATCGTGCGCAAGAACATGCGCGTGTAGACCTGCCGGTTGAAGCCTCGCCCGATGGCGTGGCCGCCGGCGGCCATGTCCAGCGGCGCACACACCGCCGCCACCGCCTGCACGCTGCGCGTGGCGTCGCCGCCCACTTCACCCGCCCAGCGCAGCAGCGCATTGCCGCCCAGCGACACCCCCACCGCGACCACCGGGCCGCCGCCCGCCGCCTGCTGGTGGGCGTGAAAGCGCTGCAGCAGCCAGCCGACTTCGGCCCAGTCGCCGCAATGGTAGGCGCGCGGCGCCCAATTGATGGTGCCGGAGCAGCCGCGGAAATGCGGCACGGCAAAGGCCAGGCCTTGCGCGCGGGCCCAACCGGCGAAAGCCTCGGCGTAGTGGCTGCGCGACGAGCCTTCCAGGCCGTGGAACAGCACCAGCAGCGGGCGCGGCGGTGCGCCGGCCGGCTGCGCGGCGTCACCGCCATCCAGCCAGTCCACATCAATGAAGTCACCGTCGGGCGTGTCCCAACGCTCGCGCCGGTAGGCGACGGGGGCGCCCGCCACGCGGCGCGCGAGCAGCGCGGGCCAGATGGTCTGCACATGGCCGCCGGGCAGCCAGCGCGGCGCGGTGTAAGTCCACCCCGGCAGGGCCGCATGTACTACCAATTCAATAGCTGCCTGCGCAGATGGTTGTAGGGCCAGAGGCCGAAAACATCCAAAACCAGAGTCGCCGACGAGCTCAATGCAGCAGCTGGCCCGGCACGGTGACCTCGGCCACCTCGCTGCGCCCCGGGCTGGCGTGGTGCGCCACCAGGCGCCAGCCCTGCGCCGTCTTCAGGTAGACGTTGGTGGCCACGACCCAGGCGCGCTGCGGGCCTTCGTCGGTGTGCAGCTCGATGCGCTCCAGCACGTTGTGCACGGCCGCGCCCAGGGTTTCCACGCGGCGCACGCGCTCGGGCGTGGCTGCCAGGCGCCCGCCGGCCAGCAGCGCTTCAAACGCGGCGCGGATCGCGGCCGCGCCCACCTGGCGCGGGCCGCCGGGGTGGACGCAGACGATGTCGTCCTCGTCGGCCCAGCAGGCCATGAGCTGGTTCAGATCGCCCTGCTGCAGGGCTTCGTAGAACGCGGCTTCCACCTCGTCGGCGGTGCCGCCCAGCGCCGCAGCGCGGTAGCGTGACTTGGGCATGGCGCGGTGAATGGGTCAGGAAGTCGGGGGCGTGGCTGGCATTGTGCCGCGCTCGGGCGAGGCGTGTTCGGCCGCGCCCCATACCGCGCCCAGCACCTGGCGCGCATCGCCCTGGGCGGCGGCGCGCAGCAGCTCGGGCGCCACCACGTGCACGCCGCGCGGGGCCAGGCGCAGCGCGGCTTCGGCGACCACGGCCAGACGCTCGGCGCGCAGGGGACGCTGGGCGTCGGGCACCATGTATTTGAAGATGCCCAGCATCCACGCCGCCAGCCGCTGCGGCGGCGAAAGCTGCACACCGCGACGCGGCGCCTCGGCCGTGCGCAGCCACAGCAGGCTGCTGAAGTCGATCTGCGCGACCTCGGCTTCGTTCAGATCGGCCAGGCCGTGCTTGAGCGCCTCCGGCAGCCGCCCGGCGGCGTGCGGCATCAACACCGCCAATTCGCGCACGCCCACGGCGTACAGCCAGTGCGCCAGGGCGGGCAGCTGGGCCGGGGTGGGCGTCCACAGCGCGCGCTCGCGCTGGTGGTAGGGGCGCGGGGGTTCGAACATCACGACGGCAACGTCGGCCAGGGATTCGCCCACCGGCCAGGCGGACGGCGCGTCGCCCCAGGGGGCGACGTTGAGCGTGCGCATGCCCTTGAGCGCGACCTGCAGCTGCTCGCGCGTGAGCACGGTGACCGGCTGCCACGCTCCGGCGCCGATCAGCCGGCGCGTGACTTCGCCGCCCAGCACCCCGCCCGCGCCAGCCACGAGCAGGCGTGGGCACGCGGCGGCAGCGGGCAGGCGGCGGCCGTGCGCCTCTAGCACTTGACCTACAGACGGTGACACCCAGGTATGTTACTTTCCGCCGCACCCTTCATGGGGCAACGACAAGAGGAAGCATCACATGAAATACTGGCTCGTCAAAATGGGCGCCCTGCTGGCAGTGGCGCTGTCGCTCACCGGCTGCGGCTACAACGACTTCCAGCGCCTCGACGAGGCCACGAAGTCGGCCTGGAGCGAGGTGGTGAACCAGTACCAGCGCAGGTCCGACCTGATCGACAATCTGGTCAACACCGTCAAAGGCGAAGCCAAGTTTGAGCAGGACACGCTCAATCAGGTGATCCAGGCGCGCGCCAAGGCGACGTCGATCCAGGTCACGCCCGAAACGCTGAACAACCCCGAGGCCTTCCAGCAGTTCCAGGCCGCGCAAGGCGAGCTGTCCAGCGCGCTGAGCCGCCTGATGGTGACGGTGGAACGTTACCCCGACCTGAAGGCCAACAAGGCCTTTGCCGACCTGCGCGTGGCGCTGGAAGGCACGGAAAACCGCATCGCCGTGGCGCGCAACCGCTACATCCAGTCGGTGCAGGAATACAACGTGCTGGCCCGCAGCTTCCCCACCAACCTGACCGGCATGGTCTTCGGCTACAAGGCCAAGCCCAACTTCACGGTGGCCAACGAAGCGGCGATCTCCAACGCGCCCAAGGTCGATTTCGGCACCAGCCCGGCGCCAGCAGCATCGCGCTAAGCCAGCTTCGAGCCCCAGCGGTTTATTGAAGGAAACATGCGTCCGGCCCTAGTGTCAAAAGCGCTTGCAGCTATCTTTTTGGTAGTATTTGTCGCGCTGGGCGCGTGGGCGCAGCAGGTGTTGCCGGTTCCCGCGCTCACTGCGCGGGTGATCGACACCACCGGCACGCTGCAGCCGGCCGAGATCGCCGCGCTGGACGCCAAGCTGGGCGCGCTGGAAAAAGACAAGGGCTCGCAGGTGGTGGTGCTGATGGTGCCCACCACCGCGCCCGAAGACATCGTCGCCTACGCCCAGCGCGTGGGCGACCACTGGAAGATCGGCCGCAAAGACGTGGGCGACGGCCTGCTGCTGCTGGTGGCCAAGGACGACCGGCGCGTGCGCATCGAAGTCGCCAAAACGCTGGAAGGCGCGATCCCCGACATCGCGGCCAAGGACATCATCGACCAGGCCATCACCCCCTTCTTCAAGCAAGGCCAGTACGGCGCCGGGCTGGAAGCGGGTGTGGACCAGATCGGCGCGCGCATCCGCGGCGAGCCACTTCCGCCGGTAAACGCGCCCCCACCGCGCAGCGGCGGTCAAAGCTTGGGTGGCGGCAGCAGCCTGTTCGACCTGCTGGTCATTGCCTTCATCGCGCTGCCCATCGTCAACGGTGTGGCGCGCGGCATTTTCGGCCGCAAGCTGGGCGCACTGGCCACCGGCGTGGGCATGGGCGGTCTGGCGTTTGTCATGACGACCAGCGTCGCCATCGCGCTGGTCGCCGCGGTCATTGCCCTGTTCTACGGCTTCTTTGCCGCGGCCATCTCGGCGCTGCCCCGCTCGCGTGGCGGAGGCGGGGGTGGCTTCTTTCCGCCACCCGGTGGCGGCTGGGGCGGCGGTGGCTTTGGCGGCGGAGGCGGCGGCTGCGGTGGTGGTGGCGGCGGCTTCGGTGGTGGTGGCGGCGGCTTCAGCTCGGGCGGTGGCGGCAATTTCGGTGGCGGCGGCGCCAGCGGGAGTTGGTAGGCCATGGCGTCCAAGCTGATGCGCGTTCTGCGCCACCGCTGGTTTGACGAATCGGACGCGCGCCGCGCTGTCCCGCCGGCGCTGTCCGAGCAGCTGCGCCGGCGCGTGCACGCCAGCGAGCAGTGCCACACCGGCGAGGTGCGCATCTGCGTCGAAGGCGGGCTGCCCACCAGCTATTTGTGGCGCCACTGGCGCGACGGCGAGTCGATTGCCGACATCGTGCGCCAGCGTGCGCTGATGCAGTTTTCCAAGCTGCGGGTCTGGGACACGGACGACAACAACGGCGTGCTGATCTACGTGCTGCTGGCGGAACACGCGATCGAACTCGTAGCCGACCGCGGCGTGCACCGCCTAGTTCCCGCGAGCGAATGGCAGGCGATCGTCGCGCGGCTGTCCAACGCGCTCAAGTCCGGCAATTTTGAAGACGGCCTGACCCGCGCGCTGGAAGAAGTCACCGCCGTGTTGGTGGCGCATTTCCCGCAAGACAGCGACGTTGCGGCGGCGGACGCGGCGCCGCACCCCAACCAACTGCCCGACGAGCCGGTTTTGCGCTGAGCGAACCACGGCAGTGGCGTCGTGGCCGGGTCTCATGCCTGGACCGTGGCGCGATGCGCCCGCCGCGCAGGACCGTCAGGCCGAAGCCTTCTTCTCCATCGCGGTGATCTGGTCGAGCAGGCGCTTGTTGACGCCGTGCGCGGCGTCCAATTCCTGTTGCAGCGCCTTGCTGACCTGGGCGAAGGTCATGAGCTTGCGGTTGGTTTCGCGCAGGTGGTCGGAGATGCGCTTGGACATGGCCATGAGCAAGCGCGCAGCGACGGCCGGGTGGTCTTCCAGCAAGCGCGTCATCGCGTCGCGCGTCAGCACCGCCAGGGCCAGGTCGGTGGCTGCAATGCAGGTGGCTGAGCGTGGCGAGCCGTCGATGATGCCCATGTCACCGATCAGGCTGCCGGGACCGAGGACCGAGACCACCATGCTGTCGTGGGCAGCGGAGACGGAGTTTTCGATCGTCACTTCGCCATCCAGCACCAGGGCCATGAAGTCGTTCTTCAACGATTCGCCCTCACGAATCACCACGGATCCCGCTTCGACCAGCGACGGACGCATGTAGCCAACAATGGTGCGCGCATCGGATGCGCTGAGTTCCACCAAAGCACCCTCGGTGACGAGCAGCGCCGCGGCCTTGGTCTGCACATGCGCGCTGGCGCGTGACTTGCCTGGAAACATGCCTTCAATTCTAGGGACGGACCGACCAGTCTCCTAGGCAATAATTATCAAAAGGTAAGGCCCGCACGCGGCGGGCCTTATTTTGACGTAGCGACGGCACGTACGGCCGCTGACGGCATCAGCGCTTGTCGCGGTATTTTCGCAGCGCAGCAACCTGGGCGGCCAGGATGGCGAGTTCGGACGTGGCGCGGGCCATGTCGATCTCGCTCTTGGCGTTCTTGAGCGCCTCTTCGGCCTCGCGGCGCGCCACGTTGGCCTTTTCCTCGTCGAGGTCTTTGCCGCGGATGGCTGTGTCCGACAGCACGGTCACGACATTGGGCTGCACCTCAAGGATGCCGCCAGCCACGAAGATGAACTCTTCGCCGCCATCGGCCTTGGTGATGCGCACCGAGCCGGGCTTGATGCGGCTGATCAGCGGTGTGTGGCGCGGGTAGATGCCCAGCTCGCCCGCTTCACCGGGCAGGGCAACGAAGGTGGCCTCGCCCGAGAAGATGGACTCCTCGGCGCTGACCACGTCGACGTGAAGGGTGTGGGCCATGCGTACTCCTGGTTAGATCCTGGCTCGCGGGGCGCGGCGGGCAGTTCAACTTGCCCATGCCACGTCGACCGCGATCGACTGGAACGAGGTCAGACCTTCTTGGCCTTTTCCATCGCTTCGTCGATGGTGCCGACCATGTAGAACGCCTGCTCAGGCATGTGGTCGCATTCGCCGTTCACGATCATCTTGAAGCCGTGGATCGTGTCCTTGAGCGAAACGTACTTGCCGGGCGATCCGGTAAACACTTCGGCCACGTGGAACGGCTGGCTCAGGAAACGCTGGATCTTGCGCGCACGGGCCACGGCCAGCTTGTCTTCAGGCGACAGCTCGTCCATGCCCAGAATCGCGATGATGTCGCGCAGTTCCTTGTAGCGCTGCAGCGTGCCCTGCACCTGGCGAGCGGTGTTGTAGTGGTCTTCGCCAACGACCAGCGGGTCCAGCTGGCGGCTGGTGGAGTCCAGCGGGTCCACGGCCGGGTAGATACCCAACGCGGCGATATCACGCGACAGCACGACGGTGGAGTCCAAGTGAGCGAAGGTCGTGGCGGGCGACGGGTCGGTCAAGTCGTCCGCAGGCACGTACACGGCCTGGATCGAGGTGATCGAACCGACCTTGGTCGAGGTGATGCGCTCTTGCAGACGACCCATTTCTTCAGCCAGCGTCGGCTGGTAGCCCACGGCGGAAGGCATACGGCCCAGCAGAGCGGACACTTCGGTACCGGCCAGCGTGTAGCGGTAGATGTTGTCCACGAAGAACAGCACGTCACGGCCTTCGTCACGGAAGGACTCGGCGATGGTCAGGCCCGTGAGAGCCACGCGCAGACGGTTGCCCGGCGGCTCGTTCATCTGGCCGTACACCATGGCCACTTTGGAGTTGGCCAGGTTGTCCAGGTCGACGACCTTGGAGTCGGCCATCTCGTGGTAGAAGTCGTTGCCTTCTCGGGTACGCTCACCCACGCCAGCGAACACGGACAAACCCGAGTGCGCCTTGGCGATGTTGTTGATGAGCTCCATCATGTTCACGGTCTTGCCGACGCCGGCGCCACCGAACAGGCCCACCTTGCCGCCCTTGGCGAACGGGCAGATCAGGTCAATCACCTTGATGCCGGTTTCCAGCAGTTCTTGCGAAGGCGACAGCTCGTCGTACGACGGGGCCTTGCGGTGGATGGAGGCGGTGCGCTCGTGGCTGACCGGACCGCGCTCGTCGATCGGGTTGCCCAGCACGTCCATGATTCGGCCCAGCGTGGCGGGGCCCACCGGCACCGTGATCGGCTGGCCGCTGTTGAACACCACAGTGCCACGGCGCAGGCCGTCGGACGAACCCAGCGCAATCGTGCGCACCAGGCCATCGCCCAGCTGCTGCTGCACTTCCAGCGTCAGCGGCGAGCCGTCCATCTTCAGCGCGTCGTACACCTTGGGCATTTGGTCGCGAGGAAACTCGACGTCGACCACGGCGCCAATGCACTGAACAATTTTTCCTTGGGGTTGAGCCATTTTTCGCTCCAGTAATTTGAATCTTGCTTCGTGCGGGTCGTGCTCAGGCCGAGATGGCCGCAGCTCCGGACACGATCTCGGAAAGTTCCTTGGTGATGGCGGCCTGACGGGTCTTGTTGTAGACCAGCTTCAGTTCACCAATCACGTTGCCTGCGTTGTCGGTCGCGGCTTTCATGGCCACCATGCGGGCAGCATGTTCCGACGCCATGTTTTCGGCCACGGCCTGGTAGGCCAGCGCCTCGACGTAGCGAACCAGCAGGTCGTCGATCACGCTTTGCGCGTCGGGCTCATAGATGTAGTCCCAGGCGTGCTGGGTACCGCTGGCGCGGGTTTCTTCCTGCATCTTGGCGGCCGACAGGGGCAGCAGCTGCTCGATCACCGCTTCCTGCTTCATCGTGTTGATGAAGCGGGTATAGGCGATGTAGACGGCATTGAGCTCGCCCCGCTCGTACTGGTCGAGCAGCGCCTTGACCGGGCCGATCAGCCTTTCGAGGTGCGGCGTGTCCCCGAGTTGGGTCACTTGCGAAATCACCTTGGCGCCGATGCGGGTCAAAAAGCCGAGGCCCTTGTTGCCCACGGCCACCGTTTCCGTCGAAACACCCGCGTCCTGCAGTTCACGCAGGCGCTGCGTAACCACGCGCAGGACGTTGGTGTTCATGCCACCGCACAAACCCTTGTCCGTCGTGACCACGATGATCCCGGCCTTCTTGGCAGCGTTCGCTTTCATGAACGGGTGCACGTACTCGGGATTGGCTTCACCCAGGTGAGCCGCGATGTTGCGCACCTTGTCAGCGTAGGGACGGGCCGCACGCATGCGGTCTTGTGCCTTGCGCATCTTGGACACGGAAATCATTTCCATGGCCTTGGTGATCTTCTTCGTGCTCTCGAAGTTCTTGATCTTGCCGCGGATTTCCTTGCCTGTTGCCATGCGTGACTCCTTACGTCTTCAGGCCTGGATCAGGCGAAAGACTTTTTGAAGGCGGTGATGGCGGCGGTGAGTTCAGCCTCGGCGTCCTTGTCTTTCTCGATCGCCTTGCCTGTGTCCATCTTGGCCAGCAGCGCAGCGTGCTTGTCCTTGAGGTAGCTGTGCATGCCGGCTTCAAACGGCAGCACTTGCTTGACTTCCAGGTCGTCCATGAAGCCCTTGTTCACGGCGAACAACGAGGCGCCCATCAGGCTGATCGGCAGAGGGCTGTATTGCGCCTGCTTGAGCAACTCGGTCACGCGGGCACCGCGGTCCAGCTGCTTCTTGGTCGCTGCGTCCAGGTCGGAAGCGAACTGGGCGAAAGCCGCCAATTCACGGTACTGGGCCAGGTCGGTACGGATACCGCCGGACAACTTCTTGATCAGGTCGGTCTGCGCAGCACCACCGACGCGCGACACGGAAATACCGGCGTTGATGGCGGGGCGGATACCGGCGTTGAACAGGCTGGTTTCCAGGAAGATCTGGCCGTCGGTGATCGAGATCACGTTGGTCGGCACAAAAGCGGACACGTCGCCGGCCTGCGTTTCGATGATGGGCAGTGCGGTCAGCGAGCCGGTCTTCCCCTTGACTTCGCCCTTGGTGAAGGCTTCGACGTAGTCGGCGTTCACGCGCGCAGCGCGCTCCAGCAGGCGGCTGTGCAGGTAGAACACGTCGCCGGGGTAGGCTTCGCGGCCTGGCGGGCGGCGCAGCAGCAGCGACACCTGGCGGTAAGCCACGGCCTGCTTGGACAGATCGTCGTACACGATCAGCGCGTCTTCACCGCGGTCGCGGAAGTACTCGCCCATCGTGCAGCCGGAGTAGGCCGACACGTACTGCATGGCGGCCGATTCGGACGCCGAGGCGGCCACGACGATGGTGTATTCCATAGCACCGGCCTGTTCCAGCGCACGCACCACGTTCTTGATCGACGACGCCTTCTGGCCGATGGCGACGTAGACGCAGACCATGTTCTGGCCTTTTTGGTTGATGATCGAGTCGATCGCCACCGCGGTCTTGCCGGTCTGGCGGTCACCGATGATCAGCTCGCGCTGGCCACGGCCGATCGGCACCATGGAGTCGATCGACTTCAGACCGGTCTGCACCGGCTGGTCCACCGACTGGCGCGCGATCACGCCGGGGGCGACCTTTTCGATCACGTCCGTCATCTTGGCGTTGATCGGGCCTTTGCCGTCGATCGGCTGACCCAGGGCGTTGACCACGCGGCCAATCAGCTCGGGGCCGACGGGCACTTCCAGAATACGGCCCGTGCACTTGACGGTGTCGCCTTCGGAGATGTGCTCGTATTCACCCAAGATCACGGCGCCGACGGAGTCGCGCTCGAGGTTCAGGGCCAGGCCGTAGGACGGCTGGCCGTCCGAACCGGCGGGGAATTCCAGCATCTCGCCTTGCATGGCGTCGGAGAGGCCATGCACGCGCACTATGCCGTCGGTCACCGACACCACGGTGCCCTGGTTGCGCACGTCGGCGCTGACGCCCAGGCCCTCGATGCGGCTCTTGATCAGTTCTGAAATTTCTGCGGGATTGAGTTGCATGACTCTTTCCTAGTACGAATAGGTGTTATCGAGGTGCCTGCGCCGACCAAAGGTCAGGCGGTCAGGGCCGACTTCATTTGTTCGAGGCGGGCTTTGACGGAGGTGTCCAGCACCTCGTCGCCAACGGCCACGCGCACGCCGCCGATCAGCTCGGGGGTGACTTGGACCTTGGCTTCCAGCTTGCGGCCAAAGCGCTTTTCGAGCGTCGCGATCAGTTCCGAGAGTTCGGCCTGCCCGATCGGGAAGGCGCTCTGGATCACGGCGTCCGAACTGCCGGCGACCTCGTTGGCGAGGACGCGGAACTGGCGCGCGATTTCGGGCACGGCGGCCAGGCGGTCGTTGTCGATCAAGGTGCGCAGGAAGTTCACGCCCTGTTCGGGCAAGCTGTCCTTGAGCGCACTCGTGACAACGTGGAACACCTGCGAGGCGTTGACCCGCGGATTCGCAGCAAACTGCAGCAAATCCTGGCTGCTCGCCGCACTTGCCAAGTTGTCCAGCCAGCCTTGCGTGGCCGGCAGGTTGGCGCGCGTGACCTCGAACAACGCCTCGGCGTAGGGTCTTGCAATGGTGGCGAGTTCTGCCATGGTCGTTTCCTTTGACGAAAGCTCTGAGGATCAGAGCTCGGTCTTCAGACGAGACAGCAGGTCCGCGTGCACCGTCGGGTTGACTTCCTTGCGCAGGATCTGCTCGGCACCTTTGACCGCCAGTGCCGCCACCTGCTCGCGCAGGGCTTCACGGGCCTGGATCACCTGCTGCTCGGCTTCGGCCTTGGCAGCGGCGATGATCTTGTTGCCTTCTTCGGTCGCCCGGGACTTGGCTTCTTCAATGATTTGCTGTGCACGACGATCGGCGTCCGCCAGGCGGGTAGCCGTTTCGTTGCGCGACGTGGCCAACTCTTGCTCGACGCGCTTGTTCGCGGCGGCGAGTTCGGTCTTGGCCTTGTCAGCAGCAGCCAGTCCATCGGCGATTTTCTGCGCCCGCTCGTCCAGAGCCTTCGTGATCGGCGGCCACACGAACTTCATCGTGAACCACACCAGGATCGCGAAGACAACGGCCTGCAGGAACAGGGTCGCGTTGATATTCACGTTTCGACTCCTTTCAGTCCAGAAAGGCCCAGTCGATTAAGCGAGCGTGAAGGGGTTGGCGAAGGCAAACAGCAGAGCGATAGCCACACCGATCAGGAAGGCGGCGTCGATCAGACCGGCCAGAACGAACATTTTGGTTTGCAGTTCGTTCATCAGCTCAGGCTGGCGAGCCGAGGACTCGAGGAACTTGCCACCCATCAGGGCGATACCGATAGAGGCACCGATGGCGCCGAGACCGACGATCAGACCACAAGCCAGGGCGACGAGACCGAGAACGTTTTCCATGATTGCTCCTAGAGAAAGATAAAAAGAAAAGTTGAAGGAAAAGGAAGTGGTTGACGGAAGTTAGTGCGCGTCGTGCGCCTGACCCACGTAGATGAGCGTCAGCATCATGAAGATGAACGCTTGCAGCGTAATGATCAGGATGTGGAAGATCGCCCACACAGACCCCGCAATCACGTGCCCGACGCCCAGCCAGAAACCGCCCGTGAGGGGGTTGAACTGCCAGGCCCATACGCCGCCCATCAAGGCGATCAGCATGAAAACCAGTTCACCGGCAAACATGTTGCCGAACAGTCGCATGCCGTGCGAAACGGTCTTCGCGACGAATTCAATCATCTGCATCAGGAAGTTGATCGGCCACAGCACCGGGTGCGCGCCGAAGGGAGCCGTCACCAATTCGTGCGACCAGCCGCCCAAACCCTTGATCTTGAGGTTGTAGAAGATGCAGACGAGCAGCACACTGACCGACAGACCCAGCGTGGTGGACAGATCGGCCGTCGGCACCACGCGCTGGAAGGCGTGGTGGTCGCCCACGGCGTGCTGGTAGGCCCAGGGCAGGAAGTCCACGGGCAGCAGGTCCATCGCGTTCATCAGGAAGATCCAGACGAACACGGTGAGGGCCAGCGGCGACACCAGCTTGCGGCTCTTTTCGTTGTGGATCACGCCCTTGGCCTGGTTCTCGACCATCTCGGACAGGATTTCCACCGCCGCCTGGAAGCGCCCCGGCACGCCCGACGTGGCCTTGCGCGCGGCGCGCCACAGCAGGAAGCAGCCAATGGCGCCCAGCAAAATGGACCAGAACATCGAGTCAGCGTTGAACAGGCTGAAGTCGATGATCTTGTTCTGCGTCACATTCTGAAAGCCGAAGTCTTTCTGCAGATGATGCAGGTGGTGCTGGATGTATTGACCAGCGGTCTGAGCCTGTTCAGTGGTTTCAGCAGCCATACGTCACCAATTTCTCGAATCTCACTCAGTTCGTGCCGGTCGGCGTCGCGCCGACGTCAGCCACAAGACCACCCAGGCGGCCTTGATCGTCACCACAAAACCAGCCAGCAACGCCAGCCAGTGCACTTGTGCCAAGACCTTGGGCGCCGCCAGAAGCAGCGCCACCGTCAAGACAATCTTGATTCCCTCGCCCACCATCAGCGCCAGCAAGGCGCTGGCGGCGTTGGCCTGCAGTCGCATCCGGCGCGCCACCATGCGGGCAAACAAGACCGCTGGCAACCAGGCCGCCAAGGCGCCGTAAGCCGCCGACAGCGTCGCGGCATTTTTGCCACCCGACACCATCCACGCTACCAACACCACCGCCAAACCCGCCACCGCCTGCCATCCGACCACGGGCCAGGGCGACAGAGGGGGATGCGCTGCGCGCCACTCGCGCGCCTGCTCGGCGCTCCAGGGCTTGAAATCGGCTTCGGGGGCGTTATCTGCCTCTTCAGCTGACCCGCCTCGTCCCGATGCGGGCTCGATTGTGGCCATGTCGAATTACGCGCAGTTGACGTTTTGCAACGACTGCAAAGCCTCTGATTATAGGGTTAGCGCGCGGTCATTTTTAACGTTGTCCTACAAAAGCGTGGCTTGACGGCGTCAATCGCGTGAATTCCGGGGTGGGTGACAATGGGCCACCCTTCCTTTTCAGACGGCCGCCGCTTCGGTGGCCACTGCCCCAACGTCAACGCCCATGGCCCTCGACCCCACCGCCCAACTGCCCGAACTGCCCTGCTACCTGAACGGTGAAATCACGCCGATGCGCGCTGCGCGCATCAGCCCGTTCGACCGCGGTTTCATCTTTGGCGACGGTGTGTACGAAGGCATTGCCCTGTACGGCCAGCCGGGCCAGGCGCCGCGCCCGTACCGCTTTGACCAGCACATGACGCGGCTGGAGCGCAGCCTGGGCGAGACGCGCATCCCCAACCCGCACACGCGCGAGCAGTGGCAACAGATCGCTCTTGATTTGATAGCTGCTTACGCAGATTCGGCGGACGCTGTCGCCGCAAAAGACTCAAAAGACTGGCCACAGGACTGGTTCTATTACTTTCAGGTGACACGCGGCGTGGCCTTGCGCGACCACCCGATGCTGCCCGGCCTGACGCCCACCGTCTTCGCCACCTGCCTGCCCATGAAAGCGCCCACGGCCGAGCAGCGCACGCGCGGTGTGGCCTGCGTGACGGCGGACGATTTCCGCTGGCAGAAGGCACACATCAAGTCCATCAGCCTGCTGGGCGCCGTCTTCTCGCGCCAGATCAGCTTCGAGCAGGGCGCGCTGGAGACGGTGATGTTCCGCGACGGCCTGCTGAGCGAGGCCGCGGCCAGCAACGTCTGGGTCGTCAAAGACGGCACCGTCATGGGCCCGCCCAAGAACAACCTGGTGCTGGAAGGCATCCGCTACGGCGCGATCGAAGAGCTGTGCCGCGACGCCGGCATCCCATTCGCACTGCGCCAGCTGACACGCGAGGAGGTGCTGTCGGCCGACGAGCTGATGCTGTCGTCCGCCACCAAGGAAGTGCTGCCCATCACCACGCTCGACGGCCGCCCGGTCGGCACGGGCCAACCCGGGCCGGTGTACCAGCAGCTGTACGCCGGCTACCAACGCGCCAAGGAAGCGCTTTTCCACCCATGAGCCAAGCCCCCAATCCCCCCTCTTCGCCCACCCCCGAACAGCTGGCCGCCGCGCGCGCCGCGGTGGAAGCCGGCGTGCAGATCGAGCCACTGGACCCGGCGCGCCGCGAATCGCTGATCGACTACCCCAGCGCCTTCCCGATCAAGGTGGTGGGCGTGAACGAAGACGGCTTTGTGCACGCCATCACGCACATCGCCAAGCAGTTCGACCCGGCGTTTGACGCGTCCACCATCGAGCTGCGCGAAAGCGGCGGCGGCAAGTACCTGGGCGTGACCATCACCGTGATGGCCACCAGCCGCGAACAGCTGGACGATTTGTACCGCGCGCTCAGCACGCACCCCATGGCCAAGTGGGTGCTGTAAGGCGGGCTGCGTGACAGGGTGCGGCACCGGCCGTGCCCTGCCGCGCCAACGTGCCAGCTGGCGTGCTCGGGCCACGGTTTCAAGTCTTTCGCGCCGCCGGCCCTACAGCCATCTGCGCGGCCAGCTATCTAAAATAGAGCAACAATGCAACCGCGCTGATCGCATCGATCGTTTTGATGTGGCCCGCGTTCACCGGTAGCGGTCCACCCATTGCAGCCGCAAGGGCTGCTGCCCTACCAGCCAGTCCTCCGGCAGCGTGAACCAGACGCTGCCGCCGATGCGGCGCTGGGGCAGGTCTTCCAGCTTCAATTTCAACCAGTCGGCCGAGCTGTCGAAAGTGTTGGCGCGCGTCTCCAGCGTCAGCCCCTCCAGCGCGGTGAACGGCCGGCCCGGGGCGTAGCGGAACTCCAGCCGCAGCTCGCGCGGCCACACGCCGGACGTGGGCTGGAACTGCGCCTCGCCAATGCCGCTGGACGAGGTCACGATCAGTGTCGCGCTGCCGCCCGGACGGTCCAGGATGATGCCGTCGCCCGGCTTGCGCGTGAGCGGGCGGCCCCACTGCAGCGCGTAGCCATCGGCGCCGCCGCGGTCCACCTCGGGTTCGCTCTCATCACCCGGCGCCGCGCAACCCGACAGCCCGGGCACAGCCAGCCAGGCCAGCGCGGCCGCGCCCGCCAGCAGCGCGGCGCGGCGTGGCGGCGGTGCGCCATCGCTGGGGGACATCGTCTTTGCCTTCATCCTTTTCGCCTCGCCCACACCGTCAGGCCAATGCCCAGCGCGATCAGGCCCACACCCACCCACACGCTGGCCGGGTAACGCTCGCCCAGCAGGCCCGCGCCCACCAGCACCCCCACACCGGCCGCCACCGTGCCGATCTGGCTCAGCAGCACAGGCCCGCCCACCGCCTGCAGGCGAAAAAACAGCGGGAACATCAGCACCGCCGCCAGCACCTGCACCGCCGACGCGACCGGCACGCGCGCCAGCATGGCAAAGGCCGGCAACAGCCCCCACGCCGCGCAGGCGGCCAGCAACAGGATCGCCGCCGCGCCGTGGCTGCCCACGGCCAGCCAGGTCGTGTCGGCCTGCGGCGGCCAGTCGAGCGAACGGTACACGTTGCCCACCGCCAGCAGCACGGGGATCAGCACGCCCAGCGCGACCCAGCCCCAATCGGCCGGGCGCCCAGCCTCACCGCGCGCCAGCGCCACCAGCAGCGCACCGGCAAACCCGACCACGATGCCCGCGTACTCCAGCCGCGGCGGCGCCCGCAGGCCCGCCAGACGCGACAGCAGCGCGGTGAACAACGGCGACAGCGTGAACATCATCGCCGTCATGCCGCTGCCCAGGCGCGGGATGCAGCTGATCACCAGCACGTTCGGCAGGGCGTACGACACCAGCGCCGTCACCACGAAGTAGCGCCGGTGCTGCCGGTCCCACACCAGCGGCCGCCGCCGGCCGCGCCGCAGCCACAGCGGCGCACCCAGCACCGTGCAAGCGCCCAACGAAATCAACGCCGCCCACACCAAGCCCGGCACACCCGCCTGCGTGGCGAGCTTGCCCAAGGGAAAGTTGAGCCCCAGCAGCACGCCGACGGCGAGCAGCAGCCAGGCGGGGGAGTGGAGTGCAACAGACATGCGCGGTGATGGGGCCGGCTGTGTCAGGGGCCACAGCCAAAGCGTCAGCTTAACAAGAAATCGAACCCTGGCCCTAGAGCCACCTGCGCAACCAGCTACCAATACAGGAGCACAACGGCACACGGTCGCCGCGCCGGCACGGCCGCGTCTGACGCCATGTCGCCGGGCGTGCGCTGACGTTGTGGCCGGGTGCGCGTCCGCCGGGCGCTGGCGTTGGCCGTACGTCAGCCGTCCAGATCGCCGACGCGCTCCGAAGGGAACTTCAGCGAGTCGCGCAGCAGGAAGGGCATCGGCATCTGCATGTTCACGCGCTTGGGCGGCACCGGCCGCTCGAACCACTGGGTGTACAGGCGTTGCAGTTCACCGGTGCGGATCAACCGCCGCATTTCGTCGCCCACCAGCGCCTTGAAGGCGGGCTCGTTCCTGGGCAGCATGATGGCGTAGGGCTCGATCGTCAGCGGCTTGCCGACCACCACGTAGTCGTCCGGCTTGGCCGCCAGCGCGCGCTGGCCGAACAAGAGCACGTCGTCCATCACGAAGGCGTCGGCGCGGCCCTCCACCACGGCGGCGAAGGCGGCCGCGTGGTCGTCGGCTTCCAGCACCGTGGCGTTCAGGTGCAGCTCCTTGTCGCGCGTCTTGAACACCGCCAGCGAGGTCGTGCCCTTGGTCGAGATCACGCGCTTGCCCGCCAAATCCTCAATGCGTGCGATGCCGGCCTGGGTCTTGACCAAAAAGCGTGCCGACGACACGAAGTGCGGCACGGTGTAGTCGACTTGCCGGCGCCGCTCGGCGGTGTTGGTGGTGGAGCCGCACTCCAGCGACGCCTTGCCCTCGGCGATGGCCGGCACACGCGAAGACGAGGTGACCAGCAGGTATTCGACCGGCAGATCGGGCTGGTTCAGCCGCGCGCGAATCGCGGCGACCAGCCTGCTGCACAGATCCATCGCGTAGCCGACCGGCCGCTTGGCGTCGTCGAGGTAGGAAAACGGGAACGAGCTCTCCCGATGCGCGACGACGATCTTGCCCGCTTGCCGAATGCGGTCCAGTTCGTCAGCGGAAACTGCGCCGCCCAGGACAAGTG
Organism: Pseudomonadota bacterium; assembly: GCA_023442945.1. Taxonomy (GTDB): domain Bacteria; phylum Pseudomonadota; class Gammaproteobacteria; order Burkholderiales; family Burkholderiaceae_C; genus Ottowia. The sequence continues at coordinate 34,781 of JAEZWW010000114.1, forward strand.
TCCCCGCACACAGCACCGCCGCCATCCACGCGCCCCCGCGGCGACCATTGCGCCTACGCCAGCCAATGCTTCTCAACATCGCTACCCTTCCCGTGTGTCTGATGGGTGAAAGAACTGGCGACGCCCTCTCATCCAGCGCCGCCGCGCCATCTAAAATTAATTCTTTATCATTAAAAATGCAAGCGCCGACCACCGAAAGGACGGACACCTCGCTGCTGCTGCAATGGCTCGGCCGCGTCGACTACGCCACCACCTTCCAGAAAATGAAGGATTTCGTGGCCCAGCGCACACCCGATCAGCGCGAGCAGCTATGGATTTGCGAGCATGATCCGGTCTTCACCCTGGGCCTGGCCGGCCGGCCCGAGCACGTGCTGGCGCCGGGCGACATCCCCGTCGTGCCGACCGACCGCGGTGGCCAGGTCACCTACCACGGCCCGGGCCAGGTCGTCGCCTACCCGCTGATCGATTTGAAGGCCCGCAGCTACTTCGTCAAGGAATACGTGCACCGGCTGGAAGAGGCGGTGATCCGCACCCTGGCCGACCTGGGCGTGACGGGTCACCGCGTGGCGGGCGCGCCGGGCATCTACGTGCGGCTGGATGACCCGTTCAGCCACGCCGTCTTGCTGCAAAAACCGCAGCTGCGCGCGCCCGGCAGTCCTGCGCCGCAGCCCGATTTCACCGGCTTGGGCAAGATTGCGGCGCTGGGCATCAAGGTCAGCCAGCACCGCACCTACCACGGCGTGGCGCTGAACGTGGCGATGGACCTGCAACCCTTCCAGCGCATCAACCCTTGCGGCTATGCAGGGCTGAAAACGGTGGATCTTTCTACAATCGGCGTTTCCGTCCCGTGGGACGACGCCGCCCGCCAACTGGCCACGCACCTGACGCGGCTGCTGGCCGTCTGAGGAAGCACACACACCATGTCCACACCGCTTGTCGGTCCCGACGCCCCCACCGTGCGAGACGCACAGCCGCAGGGCAGCTACGACGCCAGCGCCAAGCAAAAGGCGGGCGCCAAGCTATCGCGCATCCCGGTCAAGGTACAGAACACCGGCCCCGCGCTGAAAAAGCCCGAATGGATCCGCGTCAAGGCGGGCAGCGCCAACACGCGCTTCTACGAAATCAAGGACATCCTGCGCAAGAACAACCTGGTGACGGTGTGCGAGGAAGCCAGCTGCCCCAACATCGGTGAATGCTTTGGCCACGGCACGGCCACGTTCATGATCATGGGCGACAAGTGCACGCGCCGCTGCCCGTTCTGTGACGTCGGCCACGGCCGCCCCGACCCACTGGACGTCAACGAGCCCAGCAACCTGGCGGGCACCATCGCCCAGCTGAAGCTGAAGTACGTGGTCATCACCAGCGTGGACCGCGACGATTTGCGCGACGGCGGCGCCCAGCACTTTGTCGACTGCATCCGCGAAACGCGCGCGCGTTCGCCGCAAACGCAGATCGAGATCCTGACGCCCGACTTCCGCGGCCGCGACGACCGCGCGTTGGCCATCCTGACGGCCGCGCCGCCCGACGTGATGAACCACAACCTGGAAACCGTGCCGCGCCTGTACAAGCAGGCGCGCCCGGGCTCGGACTACGCGTTCTCGCTCAACCTGCTCAAAAAATTCAAGGCGCTGCACCCCAACGTGCCCACCAAGAGCGGCATCATGGTCGGCCTGGGCGAAACGGACGACGAAATCCTGCAGGTCATGCGCGATTTGCGCGCGCACGGCGTCGACATGCTGACCATCGGCCAGTACCTGGCGCCCAGCAACGCGCACATTCCGGTGGCGCGCTACGTGCACCCCGACACCTTCAAGATGTTCGAGGCCGAGGCCTACGCCATGGGCTTCACCCACGCCGCCGTGGGCGCCATGGTGCGCAGCAGCTACCACGCCGACCAGCAGGCGCAGGCCGCGGGCGTCTGAGCCCACGCCGGCCGCAGGCGCTTCGCCGCGTCCGCCGCGCGCGCCCAACAAAAAGCCCGCTGCACAGCGGGCATTTTTGCGGGCTGCTTGGCCCCGCTCAGGTCGCCGGCTTGTCCGACGGCGCCTTGATGTTGTCCTGCAGCTCCTTGCTCATCGGCAGGCCGATGCTCTGGTTGCGCGGCGGGATCGGGCTGGTGAACCACTTGGCGTAGAGCTTTTCAAATTCGCCCGACTTCATCATGCCGGTGATCACGCCGTCGACCAGCGCCTTGAACTTGGCGTCGCCCTTGCGCACCATGCAGGCGTAGGGTTCGACCTGCAGCGAATCGCCCACCACTTCCAGCGTGGCCGGGTCCTTGGCGTTGGCCTTCAGGCCGAACAGCAGGATGTCGTCCATCGCGAAGGCGGCGGCGCGGTCGGCCTCGACCAGCAGCGCGGCGTCGGCGTGGTCCTTGGTCGACACAATGTTGATCCCCAGGCCCTTTTCCTCGTTGTAGCGGCGCACCACCTGCATGTTGGTGGTGCCGGTGGTGATGGCCACCGTCTTGCCTTTGAGGTCGGCGTAGTTCTTGATGCCGGCCGCCTTCTTCACCAAGAGGCGCGTGCCGGTGTAGAAGTGGTTGATGGCGAAGTCCACGTCCTTGGCGCGCGCGGTGTTGTTGGTGGTGGAGCCGCATTCCAGGTCGATCGTGCCGTTTTGCAGCAGCGGGATGCGGTTGGCCGAGGTGACGGCCTGCCAGCCGACGCTGAGGTCGGGCTTGCCGGTCTGCTTGCGCACTTCGGCAGCGACGGCGTTGCTGATGTCCACGGCAAAGCCGATCGGTTTGTCCGGCCCGTTCAAGTAGCTGAAGGGCACGGACGATTCGCGGTACGCGAAGGTCATCTTGCCGCTGCTGGCGATCTTGCCCAGCGTGTCGGTGCCTTGGGCCTGCGCGGGCAGCGTGCAGAGCATGGCCAGGGTGACGGCGCCCAGCGCGCCGCGGTAAACGGATTTCATCGAGAAAACTCCTGCGGTCGAAGAAACGGCCAGCTTACGTCTGCGCCGCCCCCAGGGGTCACCGCACTTTCCCGCACCGCGATGAAGGGGCCATGGATTGCTATATTTAAAGTAGCTGCCCGCGCAGATGGTTGTAGGGCCAGCGCCCGGTTTTTCTCAAAACCGCAGCACTTACAACGCCTCAAGCCTCCAGCAGCGCCCCCGGCTCGTCGCTGCCCAGCACGGCCTGTGCCCAGCCGGCCAGCTTGTCGGTGTCGGCGCGCAGCACCTCCTGCTTGACCTGCAGGATCTGCGACGGGTGCATGGAAAAGCTGCGCAGGCCCAGGCCCAGCAGCAGGCGCGTCATGGTCGGGTCGCCCGCCATTTCGCCGCACACCGCCACCGGCTTGCCGGCGCGTGCGCCTTCGGCAATGGTGTCGGCCACCAGGCGCAACACGGCCGGGTGCAGCTGGTCGTACAGGTCGGCCACCAGCTCGTCGGCGCGGTCGATCGCCAGCGTGTACTGGATCAGGTCGTTGGTACCGATCGACAGGTAGTCGAAGTAGCGCAGGAACAGGCGTACCGACAGCGCGGCGGCCGGCACTTCGATCATGGCGCCCAGCTGCACCGGGCCGTAGGCCGCGCCGCGCTGGTCCAGCTGTTCGCGCGCCTTGTCGATCAATTCCAGCGTCTGGCGGATCTCGCTGGCGTGCGCCAGCATGGGGATCAGCACCATCACCTTGCCGTGCGCCGCCGCGCGCAGGATGGCGCGCAGCTGGGTCAAGAACATGGCCGGCTCGGCCAGGCACCAGCGGATGGCGCGGCGCCCCAGCGCGGGGTTCAGGTGCGCGGCTTCGTGGCGCGTGTCGTCCAGCGGCTTGTCGGCGCCCACGTCCACGGTGCGGATGGTGACCGGCAGGCCGTGCATGCCTTCCACGGCTGCGCGGTAGGCGGCGTACTGCTCTTCCTCGTCCGGCAGCTTGCCGTGGCGGCCCATGAACAGGAATTCGCTGCGGAACAGCCCCACACCGACCGCACCCACGGCCAGCGCGGCCACGGTGTCGGCCGGCTCTTCAATGTTGGCCAGCAGCTCGATCCGCTGGCCGTCCAGCGTGACGGCGGGCGTGTTCTTCAACCGCGCCAGGCGGCCGCGTTCCAATTCGCCCTGGCGCTGCTTGAAGCCGTATTCGGCCAGGATGATGGGCGAGGGGTCGACGATCATCACACCGGCGTCGCCGTCGATGATGACCCAGTCGTCCTGGCGCACCAGCTGGCTGGCCGAGCGCGCGCCCACCACCGCCGGGATGTCCATGCTGCGCGCCACGATGGCCGTGTGGCTGGTCTTGCCGCCGACGTCGGTGACAAAGCCCGCGTACACGCTTTGCTTGAACTGCAGCATGTCGGCCGGCGACAAATCGTGCGCGACCAGCACCAGCGGCACGTCCAGCGTGTCTTCCAGCGCCAGGTCGTGCTGGCGCGGCTCGCGCCGCACCGCCGCCGCGGCCACCACCGGCAGCGCCGCGCCCTTGAGGTGACGCAGCACGCGTTCGACCACCTGTTCGACATCGGCCTTGCGCTCGCGCAGGTACTCGTCCTCCATCTGGTCGAACTGGCGGCCCAGTACTTCGAGCTGGCTGGTCAGCGCCCATTCGGCGTTGTAGAGGCGCTCGGTCACCCAGCGGCGGACCTCGGCGCCGATGGTCGGGTCCTGCAGCAGCAGCAGGTGCACCTCCAGCACGCCGGCCAGCTCGCCCGGCGCGTCCTTGGGCAGGGTCGCCAGCAGGCGCTGCAGCTCTTCCATCACCGCTTCGCGCGCAGCGCTGAGCCGTGCAATCTCGCCTTCCACCTGGTCGGGCCGGATGAAGGTGTGGGCCACGTCCAACCGGCTGGACGCGACCAGCACCGCGCGGCCGATCGCCACACCGCGCGCAACGGGCAGGCCGTGGATGGCGAAGGTCATGCTTGCACCTCCGCCTCTTCGGCGGGCAGCACGCGCACCAGACTGTGCACGGCCGCACCCGGGATGCCTGCGACCAACGCTCGGACCCAGTCCGGATCGGCTGCGTTGGCGGGCATCGCCAAGCCGATACGCGCCGTGTCGACCTGCGCGGATGCCAGCGGCCCGTGGTCGTGGCCGGCGTCGTCATCCGGGCGACCTTCAGAACAGGCGCGGCACAAGGTGCGCAGCGTGCCCCAGTCTTCGGCCGGCAGGTCGGCCGCGCTGAGCTGGCGCAGCAGCGCATCGATGGCCTGTGCGTCCAACCCTGCGACGTCGAGCGCCCAGGTCTTGTAGTCCGATGGCGCCAGCACGGCCAGCTCGTCGAACACCGGGACTTCGCGCCCATTCAGGCGCCGGTAACCGTTGGGCGCGCCATCGTGCAGCAGCAGATCCCCATAGCGCCGGCCCGACGCTGCGGTCGGCACCGAGCCAATGACGGCGCGCGCCGGGTCGATGCGGTCGGCCCAGATCACTTCGGGCGCCGCCCCGTTCGGGTCGACGCGAATCGGCGTCAGCGCCGGTTCAAAGGCGCTCGGCTCGTCGCTGTCGGCCATGTCGATGCCGAACCGCCGCCACATCGCGCGCGCCAGCCGCCATTGCCCCAGCGCCGTCGCCGCGATACCCGCGTTCCAGGCCGCGCCGTCGTGGTCCGGCTCATGCGCGAGCGCCGCCAGGTTGGCGTCGAGCGAAGCCTGCCACGCCCCGCCGTATTCGTGCACCAAGCCCAGGTTGAACCAGGGCACCGCCCACTTCGGTTGCGCCCGCGCCGCCTGGGCGTAGAGATCCCGCGCCGCCGCCGTATCGCCGCGCTCTTCGCAGTCGTTACCCGCTGCGTTCAAAGTGGCGGCCCGGCCGTTGCGGCTGATGCGGATGGGCATGCGGGCGTGTCCTCAGCGCGCGTGAAATGCGGCCAGCGACAAGCGCCGGTCTGCGCTGCCACCCGGCATCCACAAGGCCTCTCGCCGCCGCCCGGCCGCCCGAAGGCGGCGAGTGCCCCCTCGGGGGGCAGCGGACCACGCGCAGCGGGGAAGCGTGGGGGCAGGACCAGCCGCCGCCGGGCCGCTCCCAAGGCGGCTGGGGCCCCCTCGGGGGGCAGCGAAGCAGGCGAAGCCGCGGAGCGTGGGGGCCATGCCCTTATTCGCCCTCACCAAACTTGTCATCGATCAGCGCCCGCAGCGCGTCCATCGCTTCCTGCTCCTGGTCGCCGTCGGTTTCGATCGTGACCTGGCTGCCGATGCCGGCGGCCAGCATCATCACCCCCATGATGCTTTTGGCGTTGACGCGGCGTTCGCCCTTGCTCATCCAGACTTCGCAGGGGAAGCTGCCGGCCAGCTTGGTCAACTTGGCCGAGGCGCGCGCGTGCAGGCCGAGCTTATTGCTGATGGTGATGGTGCTCTGAATCATTCGTGGTCGGGGGTCGGCTCTGGTTTTGCGGTCCGGTGGCGGCCGCCACGGGCATCACACCCTGGGTGCCACCGGCCAGCGCGCGTGCGGCCATGGCGTCCAGCGGTTCGGCCCGGTAGCTCATGGCGCGCAGCGCCATTGGCAGGTTGGCACCGGCGATCAGGCGCGTGTGCACGCCGTCCACCAGGCGTTGCGCCACGTTGCAGGGCGTGGCGCCAAACAGGTCGGTCAGCACCAGCACCTTGTCGCTGGGCAGGGCCTTGAGCGCGGCTTCGGCCTGCGCGAGCGAGGCTTCGGGCGCGGCCTTGGCCTCGATGTCGACCGCCGCCACCGCGTCGGCGGCGTCGGGGAAGCAGTGCAGCACGCCCTCTCGCAGGGCCTTGGCCAGCGGGGCGTGCGCAATGATGAGTACGGCGTTCATGACTTCCCCAATTATCCGCGCCGCGCCGTGAGCGCGTACAGCGCCCAACTGGCCAGGCTGAGCACGCCAAACACCGCCATGGCCGCGCGCAGCGCGTCGATGGGCGACAGGCCGAGCGATTCGAAGGCGTCCGCGCCCAGGCCAATGCCCCACTGCACCGCAAAAATACCTATGAAGATGACCAGGTTGTAGGCCGACAGTGCCCGCCCGGCCAGCGCAGACGGGAAGGCCATGGCCAGCACCGGCTGGACCTGCGCCATCGGCGTGGCCAGCACGCAGTACAGCGCCAGCAGCACGAAATTGGCGCCGCCCAGCGCGGGCCCAGCCAGCACCAACGCCGCCAGCGCGACAAAGCTGAACGGCGCCAGGCGCAGCACCAGCGTTTCCACCGTGATGCCGCGCGCGGCCAGGCGCGGCATCAGCAGGCCCCAGCCCCAGAAGGTGAAGAGCATGGCCAGGTTGATCCAGAACAGCCCGGTGGCCGCGCCCAGCGGCGTGCTGCCCCCCACGCGCGTCATCCACGGGCCGGCCCACAGCGACTGGATGGCGACCATGCCGCCAAAGCTGACCAGGCCCAGCGGCACGGCGCGGCGGAAGGCCGGGTTGGCCCAGATCTCGGTGTACGGCGATTCGGGGTCTTTTTGGCCTGTAGCCCTAGATGAATCTGCGCGAGCAGCTCCTGTTTCAGTAGCAATGATTTCCCAGCGCGGCACCAGCCAGGCGATCAGCGCCATCGACACCAGCACCAGCGCCGTGATGACCCAGAACAGCATGCGCCAGCCCAGCACCGGCACCAGCCACTGCACCGGCAGCGTGGCGGCCAGCATGCCGAGCGAGCCGGTCATCATCAGCCAGGCGTTGGCGCGCAACTGCGCCCCGGCGTCCAGCCAGCGGCGAAAAGCGGTGAGCGGCGCCAGCAGGCAGGCCGCCACGCCCACACCCATCAGCGCGCGCGCCAGCATCAGCCCGGTGAAGCCCCCCGCCAGCGCGAACACCGCGCAGCCCAGCACCGTGACGCTGAGCAGGCTGAGCAGCACGGCGCGCGGGCCGTAGCGGTCCAGCCAGGTGCCCATGGGCAGCTGCACCGCGGCAAAACCAAGGAAGTAGCCGCCCGCCAGCAGGCCCAGGTCGCGCGCGTTCAGCGCGAAGTCGTCCGTCAGCACCGGCGACAGCGTGGCGGTGACGGCGCGCAGCAGCGCCGACAGGAAATACGCCACCGCGAAGGCGAAGAACACCACCGCCGCCGTGCGCCGCGGCAACACGTGCGTGTGCGCGGTCGCCGCCGCCGCGGGCGCGCCGCCACTGGGGGACGGGGCGGCGCCTACCGCCACTGCAGGCCGGCGAAAAAGGTGTCGGCCACTTCGGTCAGGGGCCGGTCGCTGTAGACCACGGCGTGCAGCAGCTCGGTGCCGCCACCGGCAGCCGCGCGCGCAGTCCAAACCGCCTGCGCGTGCACCGGCTTGCCGTTCGGCCCCTGGCCCGCCGCGGCCACGCGCTGGGCGTGCGCCAGCGGCAAGCCGCCCGCAGGGTGAAACGGCTGGCGGGCGATGTCACCCGCCGCGTGCATGTTGGTCAGCGTGGCCTGCTGCCAGCCGTCCAGCAGCGCGTCCGGCGCGCGGCCGGCGGCGACCACCGTGGTCATCACCGCAAAGGTGGCGCCACCAGCGGCGCAACCGGCGACGACCAGCTGCGTCGGCTCGCCGCCCAGCGGCACGCTGCGTTCGGCATGGTCGGGCTTGCAGGGCAACAGGCCTTGCGCGGTGGTGGGCGGCAGCGGGACGTCGCGCCAATTGAGCGAGGGCGTGCAGGCCGCCAGAGAGGTCAGCAGCGCCAGCGCAGCCGCCCGCGTTGGGTTGCGGACAAGTCCGATCCGGTCCAAGGGGCGATGCCAACAAGCCATGCGGCGCATTATCGGCCGCGACCGCGCCCGGGGCGCCGGTCGGTCAGAATGCACGCATGAACTCACTGGACGGCATCCGCATCCTCGATTTGTCCCGCGTGCTGGCGGGGCCGTGGTGTACGCAAACCCTGGCCGACCTGGGCGCGGACGTGATCAAGATCGAACGCCCCGGCACCGGCGACGACACGCGCAGCTGGGGCCCGCCCTTCCTGACGGCCGACGACGGGCAGGAGACGCACGAAGCCGCTTACTACCTGGGCGCCAACCGCAACAAGCGCTCGGTCAGCTGCGACATCGCCACGCCGGCCGGGCAGCAGCTGATCCGCGAGCTGGTGGCGCACTGCCAGGTGTTCATCGAGAACTTCAAGGTCGGCGACATGGCGCGCTACGGGCTGGACTACGACAGCCTGAAGGCCATCAACCCGGCGCTGGTCTACTGCAGCCTGACCGGCTTTGGCCAGACCGGGCCGTACGCGCCGCGCGCCGGTTACGACTACGCCATCCAGGGCATGGGCGGGCTGATGAGCATCACCGGCGAGCGCGACGACCTGGGCGGTGGCCCGCAAAAAGTGGGCGTGGCCGTGGCCGATTTGTTCACCGGCATGTACTCGGCCGTCGGCATCCTGGCCGCGCTGCGCCATGCCGAACGCACAGGCGAAGGCCAGTACCTGGACATGGCGCTGCTGGACACGCAAACCGCCATGCTGGCCAACCTGGGTGCCAATTACCTGGTCAGCGGCAAGGTGCCGGGCCGCATGGGCAACGCGCACCAGAACATCGTGCCCTACCAGGTGTTTGAGGTGGCGCCCAAGCCGGACGGCAGCGCCGACCACATCATCCTGGCCGTGGGCAACGACGGGCAGTACGCCAAGTTCTGCCAGGTGGCCGGGCGGCCCGACCTGGCGCAGGATGCGCGTTACGTCAAAAACGCCGATCGTGTGCGCAACCGGGGCGATCTGGTGCCCATCCTCACCGAAATCATGAAAACCCGCCCCAAGGCGGACTGGCTGGCCGCGCTGGAAGCGGCCAAGGTGCCCTGCGGCGCCATCAACAACCTGCAGGAAGTGTTTGACGACCCGCAGGTGCAGCAGCGCGGCATGGTCACGCACTGGCACCACCCGCTTCAAGCCGACCTGCACTTGGTCGCCAGCCCGCTCAAGCTGTCCCAAACCCCGGTGCGCACCGACCTACCGCCGCCGTTGCTGGGCCAGCACACCGACGACGTGCTGGGCGACTTGCTGGGCTACGACACGGCCCGGCTGGCGGCGCTGCGCGACCAGAAGGTGATCTGACCTTTGACTTCGGATACTATAAATTTGCTAGCTGGCCGCGCAATTGGCTCTAGGGCCAGAGGCCGATTTGGCACATAAATCAGGAGAATCCCCATGGCCAACTACCTGCTCGTCCACGGCGCCTGGGGCGGCGCCTGGTACTGGCGCGACACGCTGAACACGCTGATCCGCGCCGGCCACCGCGCACACGCCGTCACGCTGACGGGGCTGGGTGAGCGCGCCCACCTGCTCACGCCCGACATCCACCTGGAAACCCACATCGCCGACGTGCTGGGCGCGCTGGACACGGAAGAGCTGGAAGACTGCATCCTCGTCGTCCATTCCTACGCCGGCATGCTGGGCACTGCCGTGGCCGACCGCCGGCCCGGCAAGCTGCGCCACCTGGTCTACGTGGACGCCGTGCTGCCCGCGCCGGGCGAAACCTGGGGCAGCGCGCACAGCGCCGACACCCGCGCCGCGCGCATCGCCGGCGCCGAGGCGAATGCGCAGTACGCCTTCCCCGCCCCGCCGCCCGACGCCTACGGCCTGACCGGCGAGTTGGCCGACTGGGTCAAACGCCGCAGCACGCCCCACCCCGGCCACACCTACACGCAGGCGCTGCAGTTCGACCCGGTGCGCGTGGCCGCCGTGCCGCGCACCTTCATCAGCTGCACCGACCCGCGCTTGCCGACCATCGACCCGTCGCGCGAGCGCATCGCCGACCCGCTGTTCTGGGCCGGCGCCTGGGCCGGAGGCGGTGGCGTGCACGTGGTCGAAATGGCCACCGGGCACGACCCGATGCTGACCGAGCCGGCGGCGTTTCAGGATCTGCTGCTGCAGTTGGGTGCGTGATCGAGGTCTGGCACTGTCAGCCTCAGCGCTGGCATGCCCAGGTCGGTCGCGGAACGGCAAGCCACCCGTTCGAGCATTTCCTGAATGACGCGGCGAGCCAAGCGACGGCGTGACCGCCAGCCGGCCTCAGGCCTTGCCGACGTGGTGCGCTTCGTGCACGTGGATGCCGGGCGCTGGCAGCGGGGCCAGCGGCCCGCTGGCGCCAGCGCGACGGTCTGGCGTGCCCTGGGCTGGCCGCTGGTGGCGCTGGCGATCGGCTTGGCTGGCACAGCCTGGGCGCTGCTGCCCACGGGGCGCGCCCACACGGTCGGCGCCCTGTGGCAGGCCTTGCCCACGGGCGTGGCGCTCGCCTGGTGCCTGGCGATCGCCCTGTGGGCGGCCTGGCGCTGGGCCAGGCTGGACAGCGTGCTGGAGCTGACGCGCACCAGCCTGGCGCGCCGCTACCGCTGGCGCTGGATGCAGGCCTTGGCGGGCTGGCAGGCGCCGTTGGGGCGTGTACAAGCACAGCTCACGCTGACCCCGGTGATGTTGGGCGCGGACCCGCTGCGCCAAATCCGCCTGAGCGTGGTGCCCGGGGCGCGCAGCAAAGGCCTGGTGGTGGCCGACTGGGCGTTCGCGCAGAACGGTCAAGCCCACCCGGGCCCATGGCCCAGCGCGCAGGTGCTGCCCTCGCTGGCGGAGCGCTGGCGGGGGGCGGTCGCACGGGGAAACCAGCCGGCGCTGCGCGCCGATCTGCGGCGGCGCTTGCCGCAGCTGCCGCTGGCCCAGGCGCTGGCGGCGCGCGGGGTGGCCCTGGATCTGCCGTTGAAGCCCGGGCCGTTCAGCGCTGTGTGAAGCCGCCACGCCCGCGTGGGACGGCGGTCGGATCATGCGCCTCCCGGACATGTTCAGGGTGTCCACCTGGTGGCGCGCTTCATCGCCAGGCGTTGGGGCGATGACACCGGACCAGGGCGGAGCGCTCCGCGCCTGGATTCTTCGGGCAGGCGAACTTCCGTGCGTCGCCCGACTCCATCCGGGGTCAGCTTTGCGGCGGCGCGCCGGCACGGGCCGCCCGAATTTCCTAAAATGCGGCCCATACCATGAAAGTCTCTTCCTTCCGCTCTCTCGCCCTGGGCTTGACGATGGCCGCTGCGGTGGCCCTGACGGGCTGCGGCAAGGACGCCGCGCCCGAATCCACCTTTGTGCTGCTGGACGGCAGCAGCCAGACCACGCAAAACCTCAAGGGCAAGGTCGCTCTGGTCAACTTCTGGGCCACCAGTTGCACCACGTGCGTCGCGGAGATGCCGCAAATTGTCGCCACTTACGACAAGTTCAAAGCCAAAGGCTACGAAACCGTGGCCGTGGCCATGCAGTACGACCCGCCCAGCTACGTCGTCAACTTTGCCGAAACACGCAAGCTGCCCTTCAAGGTGGCGATCGACAACACCGGCGCGGTGGCCAAGGCCTGGGGTGACATCAAGCTGACGCCGACCACCTTTGTGCTGAACAAGCAGGGCGAAATCGTCAAGCGTTACGTGGGCGCGCCCAACTTTGACGAGCTGCACAAGCTGATCGAAAAGCTGTTGGCCGAAGCCTGATCAGCGTCGCCGGCGCCCACCCTGGCGTCGTCGGCTGGCCCCATAAAAAAAGCCGCGTTGAACGCGGCTTTTTTGTGGTCCTTTTGGGCTCTGGCCCTAGAAGGACTTGCGCGACCAGCTTCTAATTTGATAGCGCCTTACGATCAAGTCCTTGCGGGCTGCGGAGCCCGGCCGGCTTACTTCTTGCGGAAGTCGTCGTGGCAGGCCTTGCAGGACTGCGCAGCGGGGCCGAAGGCGGCCTTGAGCTGGTCCAGGTTGCCGCTCTTGGCGGCCACGGCCAGCTTGCCGGTGGCGTCGATCATCTTGGCGTTCAGATCCTTGAACTTGGGCTCTTCCTTCCAGATGGCGGGCAGGGCGCGCGTGTTGTGGCCGGATTCCGATCCCGCGACGAAGCCATTGCCGGGCAGCTTGGCCACGGCGGCGATCACGTCACCGTCAGCGGCGGCGGTAGCCGCATCGTAGGGCGCTTTGCCGTTGGCCATGGCGCCCAGGCGCCCGAAGTGAAAGCCCAGCACCCGGAAAGCGCTCTGGCGGTACTGGACGGCGTCTTCGCCCTTGGCAAACTGGGCGGCGGCGGGCAGCGAGGCCAGCAGGCTGGCGGCGGCCAGCGACAGGGTGAACAGGGTTTTCTTCATGGGGGACACTCCGTAAATCGTTTTTGAACGCGGTGGCGAGCGAGCTGTTCGTCCCGCCGTTCGGTGCCTACCGCCACAGCGCGGCGATGTGCTACCTTCGCGAAGAATATCGGTTTTTTCACCCGATCGCGAAGCCCGCTTGATTTTTGTCAGGGAAGTTGATGACCACTGTCCGCATTTGGGATCTGCCCACCCGCGTCTTTCATTGGGCATTGGCCCTTTGCGTGATCGGCTTGATCGTCACGGCCAAGGTGGGCGGCGACGCGATGAACTGGCATTTCCGCCTGGCCTACGCGACCCTCACGCTGCTGGTGTTCCGCCTGCTCTGGGGCCTGGTGGGCGGACACTGGTCGCGCTTTGCCACCTTCTTCCCGACGCCGGGACGCCTGTCACGCTACCTGGGTGGCCGCGCCACGGCGGCCGATGGCGCTGGTCACTCGCCGGTGGGCGCACTGTCGGTGCTGGCCATGCTGCTGGTGCTGGGCCTGCAGGTGGCCAGCGGCTTGTTTGCGGATGACGAAATCGCCTTTTCCGGCCCGCTGACGGCGCTCGTGTCGGGCGAATGGGTCGGCCGCGCGACCACCTGGCACAAGGGCTGGGGCCAGTACCTCGTGATCGGCCTGGTGGTGCTGCACGTGCTGGCGGTGTTCGCCTACCTGGCGCGTCGGCGCAACCTGATCACCCCCATGCTGACCGGCGACAAGGTCCTGGAAGGCGGCGCCACGCTGCGCGCCGCGCGCGATACCGCCGGCCAGCGCGTGCTGGCGCTGGTGCTGCTGGCGGTGTCAGCGGGTGTGGTCTATGCCGTGGTCCAGCTGGGGGCGGTGCCGGCGCTGGGCTAAACTGATCCTGCCGTTGCGGCCCCTAGCGGCAGCGCCGGCGCTTGTTCAACCTCCGTTTTCGCCCGTGGACACCCGCCCTCCTGTCGACATCTTCCTGGCCGCCAGCGCCGAACACATGGCCCAGGCCCGCGACCTGTTTCTGGAATACGCCGAACAACTGGGCGTTGACCTGCAGTTTCAGGGCTTCAATGACGAGTTGAACGCGCTGCCCGGCGACTACGCCGAGCCGCGCGGCGCGCTGCTGCTGGCAACGGTGGATGGCGAATTGGCCGGCTGCTGCGCGCTGCGCCCGATCGACGACGTGGACTACAGCAACGCGGCCGAGATGAAGCGCCTGTTCGTGCGCAAGGCCTTCCGTGGCTTCGGCCTGGGCCGCCAGTTGGCCGAGGCGATCCTGGAATGCGGCGTGCGCCTGGGCTACGACACACTGCTGCTGGACACGCTGGACGAGATGGAATCGGCCCGCGCGCTGTACGAAGACCTGGGCTTTGAAGAAATTCCGCCGTACTACCACAACCCCTTGCCCGGGGCGCATTACCTGAAGGCGGATCTGCGCGTGGTCTGACGGCGCTTGGCCCGTACGTACATACGGCCCGACGAACACAACACCGCTCAGCACAGAAATGGCGCCGACGCTTGCGCGTCCAGCGCCATTCCGTTTCAGGCCTTTTAGTGCATTGGCCCTAGAGCCATCTGCGCGGCCAGCTACTTTATTTATAGCATCGGCCGCGAACTTCGGCCACTCAGGCCTTGGCTTGCGCCAGCATGGTGGCGCCGTCGCTCACTTCAAACTTGCCCGGCGCTTCCACGTTCAGCGTGACGACCTTGCCGTCTTTCACCAGCATGGAATAGCGGTTGCTGCGCAGGCCCATGCCCTTGCCGTTCAGGTCCAGCGTCAGGCCGGTGGCCTTGGCGAAGGCGGCGTCGCCGTCGGCCAGCATGCGGACCTTGCCGTCGGTTTTCTGGTCGCGCGCCCAGGCGCCCATGACGAAGGGGTCGTTCACCGACAGGCACCAGATTTCGTCCACGCCCGCGGCCTTCAGCGCGTCGGCGTTCTGCAGGTAGCTGGGCACGTGCTTGGCCGAGCAGGTGGGCGTGAAGGCGCCGGGCACGGCAAAGATGGCAATCGTCTTGCCGGCGGCGGCCTTGGCCACGTCGACCGGGTTCGGGCCCAGGCTGCAGCCGTTGCCCTCGACTTCCGAGTACTCGGACAGGGTGACGGCGGGCAGGGAATCTCCGACTTTGATCATGGTGTGCTCCTCGTTGTGCGGTGAATAAAAGCGCCCGCAAAAAAACAGGCGCCCAAAAACAAAAACGACCCACATTGTGGGCCGTTTCATGCACCCCGCACCGAGGCGGGGTTTTAACGTCGGGGCAGCGCCAAGCGCCGCTCCGACGTGGCGCGTGGCATCAGACCACGGCAGCCTTTTGAACCAGGCGCGTGGCGACCCAGTTCTTGGTTTTCGAGAGCGGGCGGCTCTCGGTGATTTCGATCATGTCGCCGAGCTTGTACTCGTCTTTTTCGTCGTGCGCGTGGTACTTGGACGAACGAATCATGATCTTGCCGTAGATCGGGTGCTTGACGCGACGCTCGATCAACACGGTCACGGTTTTGTTGCGCTTGTCGCTGACGACCTTGCCGATCAGGGTGCGCTTGAGGGAGGGTTTGGCTTCCGTCATCACAGTCCTTACTTGGCGGCGGCTTGCTTCTCGGCGATCAGCGTCTTGGCGCGCGCGATGGCGCGACGCGTTTCGCGCAGCTGGGCCGTGTTGTTGAGTTGCTGTGTGGCTTTTTGCATGCGCAGGTTGAAATGGGCCTTTTGCAGGTCCTTCACCTCGGCTTGCAGACCAGCCACGTCCTTCTTGCGCAGTTCAGCGGTTTTCATCTGGTGTTGCTCCTGATTACTGGCCGATCATGCGCGCCACGAAGGTCGTACGCAGGGGCAGCTTGGCCGCAGCCAGCTGGAATGCCTCGCGGGCCAGCGCCTCGGGCACACCCACGATTTCGTACAGCACCTTGCCGGGCTGGATTTCGGCCACGTAGTACTCGGGGTTGCCTTTACCGTTACCCATACGCACTTCGGCGGGCTTGGTAGAAATTGGCTTGTCCGGGAACACACGGATCCAGATGCGGCCACCGCGCTTGACGTGACGGGTGATGGCACGGCGGGCGGATTCGATCTGGCGCGCCGTCAGGCGGCCGCGATCGGTGGACTTCAGACCGAATTCGCCAAAGGCCACGGTATTGCCACGGGTGGCGATACCGGTGTTGCGGCCCTTGTGCTCCTTGCGGTATTTTCTGCGTGCAGGTTGCAGCATGTTTACTCTCCTTTGGCGCCGTCCGCTGCTGCAGCGGGCGCGGCTTTGCGGACGCGCTTAACGGCGGGTTGACCGTCGGCCCCTGCGGCCTCGGCTGGTTTGTCGCTGCCATCAGCGGGCGCGGCATTGGTGCCGGCGCCACCGCGGCGCGGGCCGCCACGGCCGGCGCGATCGCCGCCAGGGCCACCGCGGCCGTCACGGCGCGGACCGCGCGGACCGCGACGCTCTTCGCCCTCGGGGCGCGGCGTGCTGTCCAGCGAAGGCGCATCGTTGCGGCCCAGGTTGTCGCCTTTGTAGACCCAAACCTTGACACCGATGATGCCGTAGGTGGTCTTGGCTTCGCTGAAACCGTAGTCGATGTCGGCGCGCAGCGTGTGCAGCGGCACGCGGCCTTCGCGGTACCACTCGGTACGGGCGATTTCAATGCCGTTCAGACGGCCAGCAGACATGATCTTGATGCCCTGGGCACCCAGACGCATGGCGTTCTGCATGGCGCGCTTCATGGCGCGGCGGAACATGATCCGCTTTTCGAGCTGTTGCGTGATCGAGTCGGCGATCAGCTGGGCATCGACTTCAGGCTTGCGCACTTCTTCGATGTTGACGGCCACCGGCACGCCCAGTTGGGCAGCCAGGTCCTTCTTCAGCTTCTCGATGTCCTCGCCTTTTTTGCCGATCACCACGCCCGGGCGTGCCGAGTAAATGGTGATGCGGGCGTTCTTGGCGGGGCGCTCAATCAGGACGCGCGACACGGCGGCGTTCTTGAGCTTGGCCTTCAGGTACTCGCGCACCTTGATGTCTTCGGCCAGCATGCCGGCGAAGTCACGGTTGTTGGCGTACCAACGGCTGGCCCAGTTGCGGCTGACCGACAGGCGGAAGCCGGTTGGGTGGATTTTCTGTCCCATAGTCTTTTCCGGCCTTCCTTAGTTGCCCACCGTCACGTAGACGTGGCACGTGGGCTTGGACAAGCGCGCACCGCGGCCTTTGGCGCGGGCTGCCGAGCGCTTGAGCGTGGTGCCCTGCTCGACATAGATGGTCTTGACGCGGAGTTCGTCGATGTCGGCACCGTCGTTGTGCTCGGCATTGGCGATCGCCGATTCCAGCACCTTCTTGATGATGCCGGCGGCTTTCTTCTGCGTGAAGTTGAGGGTATTGAGGGCCTGATCCACTTGCTTGCCGCGGATCAGGTCGGCCACGAGGCGTCCCTTGTCGACCGACAGGCGCACACCACGGAGGACTGCACGTGTTTCCATTGGTCTGGTTCCTTACTTCTTGGCTTTCTTGTCTGCCGCGTGACCCTTGAAGGTGCGCGTCAGAGCAAATTCGCCAAGCTTGTGGCCAACCATCTGGTCGGTCACGTACACCGGCACGTGCTGCTTGCCGTTGTGCACGGCGATCGTCAGCCCGATGAATTCGGGCAGGATCATGGAGCGACGCGACCAGGTCTTGACGGGCTTCTTGTCCTTCGTGGCAACGGCCTTGTCGACCTTGGCCAGAAGGTGGTGGTCCACAAACGGACCCTTCTTGAGAGAACGTGTCATTTGCGGGTGTCCTTACTTCTTGCGACGCGAAACGATCATGTTCTGCGTACGCTTGTTGGCGCGCGTGCGGTAGCCCTTGGTCAGGTTGCCCCATGGGTCAACCGGCTGGCGACCGGACTTGCTGCGACCTTCACCACCACCCATCGGGTGGTCGACCGGGTTCATCACGATACCGCGCACGGTCGGACGAATACCCATCCAGCGCTTGACACCGGCCTTGCCGAGTTGGCGAAGGCTGTGCTCTTCGTTGGCGACTTCACCGATGGTGGCGCGGCACTCGATGTGGATCTTGCGCACTTCACCCGAACGCATACGCACCTGGGCGTACACCCCTTCACGCGCCAGCAGGGTGGCGGACGTGCCGGCCGAGCGGGCGATCTGGGCACCGGCACCGGGCTTGAGCTCAATGCAGTGGATGGTCGAACCCACCGGGATGTTGCGGATCGGCAAGGTGTTGCCGGCGCGGATGGGGGCTTCAGAGCCGCTCATCAGCTGGCTACCCACTTCAACACCGCGCGGGGCGATGATGTAGCGGCGCTCGCCGTCGGCGTAGCAGACCAGGGCGATGTGTGCCGAGCGGTTCGGGTCGTATTCGATCCGTTCCACTTTGGCGGCGATGCCGTCCTTGTTGCGACGGAAGTCGACCACGCGGTAGTGGTGACGGTGACCACCGCCCTTGTGGCGCGTGGTGATGCGACCGTTGTTGTTGCGGCCGGCCTTCTGGAATTGCGGCTCCAGCAGCGGCGCAAAACCTTCACCTTTGTGCAGGTGGTCGCGCGAGACCTTGATCATGGCGCGGCGGCCAGGCGAGGTCGGTTTGATCTTGATGACGGCCATGGTTTACGCAGCCTCCCCGGACAGGTTCAGCTCTTGACCTTCCTTGAGCAGGACGTAGGCCTTGCGCACGTGGTCACGGCGACCGACGGAGCGACCAAAGCGCTTGGTCTTGCCTTTGATGTTGGCCACGGACACGCCCTTGACTTCCACGTTGAACAGCAGTTCAACAGCGGCTTTGATTTCGGGCTTGGTCGCGTCGCGCAGCACCTTGAAGGTGACGGCATTGGACTTTTCGGCCACCATCGTGGCCTTTTCGGAGATCACCGGCGCGAGCAGCACCTGCATCAGGCGGCCTTCGTCGAACTGGCGCTCTTTGGGGGTCGGATTGATGCGGCTCATGCGAACATCTCCTTGAGCTTGTCGATGGCACCCTTGGTGACCAGCACCTTTTTGTAGTGCACCAGCGACACGGGATCGGCGTAGCGCGGCTCGATCACCAACACATGGCCCAGGTTGCGCGATGCCAGGTACAGGTTCTCGTCGACTTCATCGGCGATCACCAGCACGGAATCGAGCTTCATGGACTTGAAGCGGGCAGCCAGCTGCTTGGTCTTGGGCGAGTCGACTTTCATCGATTCCACCACGGCCAGGCGGCCTTCGCGTGCCAGCTGCGAGAGGATGGACGCCATGCCGGCGCGGTACATCTTCTTGTTGATCTTCTGCGTGAAGTTTTCTTCAGGCGAGTTCGGGAAGGTGCGACCGCCGCCACGCCACAGGGGCGAGGACGTCATACCGGCGCGGGCATTGCCCGTGCCTTTCTGGCGGAACGGCTTCTTGGTCGAGTGCTTGACCTGTTCGCGGTCCTTCTGAGCACGCGTGCCTTGGCGGGCGTTGGCCTTGTAGGCCACCACCAGCTGGTGCACCAGCGCTTCGTTGTAGTCGCGACCGAACACGGTTTCGGGGGCGTCAATCTTGGACGCGGCCTGACCCTGGTCGTTGAGGAGTTCGAGTTGCATGGCTTATGCCCCCTCTTTCGCTGGCTTGGCCTTGACGGCCGGGCGCACGGTCACGAAACCGCCGCGCGAGCCCGGGACAGCGCCCTTGATCAGCAGCAGCTGACGCGCTTCGTCGACACGGATGACGTCCAGGTTCTGGGTGGTGACGGTTTCGTCGCCCATGTGACCGGTCATCTTCTTGCCCGGGAACACGCGCCCAGGATCCTGCGCCATGGAGATCGAGCCCGGCACGTTGTGCGAACGGCTGTTACCGTGCGACGCGCGCTGCGAGCTGAAGTTGTGGCGCTTGATCGTGCCGGCGTAGCCCTTACCGATCGACGTGCCTTGCACGTCCACCTTCTGGCCCACGGCGAACACGTCCGACACGGGCACAGCAGCGCCAGCGGCGTACTTGCCTGCGACGTCGCCGTCCACGCGGAATTCCTGGGTGATTTCACCGGCTTCAACGCCCGCCTTGGCGAGGTGGCCGGCTTGCGGCTTGGTCACACGCGAAGCTTTGCGTGCGCCGAACGTGACCTGCAGGGCCACGTAGCCGTCGTTCTCTTGGGTTTTGACTTGTGTGACGCGGTTGTTCGACACATCGACCACCGTGACGGGCACTGCGTCGCCGTCATCGGTGAACAGACGCATCATGCCCACCTTGCGCCCCAGCAACCCCAATCGATTGCTTTGACTCATTTATTGCTCCTGAACTTCCGCCGCGCTCGCTGCAATTGGCCAGCGCGTTTGGATTGCGAAAGAGGGTTGAAAAGTCTTGCCCAAAAAAGGGCAAGCCACAAATTATAATGCGGACTTTGCCTTGTCGGCAAGTCCGCGTCTTGGGCCAGCGTGGGCAGCCGCGCCAGGCAGCGGCCCGCGTGATTACTGGAGCTTGATCTCCACGTCCACGCCAGCCGGCAGGTCCAGCTTCATCAGAGCGTCCACGGTCTTGTCGGTCGGGTCGACGATGTCCATCAGGCGCTGGTGCGTGCGGATCTCGAACTGGTCACGGCTCGACTTGTTGACGTGCGGCGAACGCAGGATGTCGAAGCGCTTCATGCGCGTGGGCAGGGGCACGGGGCCCTTGACCACGGCGCCGGTGCGCTTGGCGGTGTCCACGATCTCGGCAGCCGACTGGTCGATCAGCTTGTAATCAAACGCCTTCAGGCGGATGCGGATTTTTTGCTTGGCCATGTTGCGTCAACCTCAGGCGATGATCTTGGCCACCACGCCAGCGCCGACCGTGCGGCCGCCTTCGCGGATTGCGAAGCGCAGGCCTTCTTCCATGGCGATGGGGGCGATCAGCTTGACAGTGATCGACACGTTGTCGCCAGGCATCACCATTTCTTTGTCAGCCGGCAGCTCGATGGAGCCGGTGACGTCGGTGGTGCGGAAGTAGAACTGCGGACGGTAGTTGTTGAAGAAGGGGGTGTGGCGGCCGCCTTCGTCTTTGCTCAGCACATAGACCTCACCGACGAATTCGGTGTGGGGCTTGATGGAGCCGG
>JAEZWW010000032.1 GCA_023442945.1 Pseudomonadota bacterium
GGCGGCAAGTTTGGTGACCGCCGCGACGGCCGTGGCGGCCCCGGCGGGCGCGACAACCGCGGTGGCCCCGGCGGCGACCGTGGTGGCCGTTTTGGTGACCGCCGCGACGGTGGTGGCCGCTTCGGCGACCGCCCGCCGCGTGAAGACCGTGGCCCGCGCCTGGGCGACGCCGCCTTCCGCGCCCAGCGCGACGCCGTCGAACACGCCCAGGCCCAGCTGCGCAAGCTGGCCGCCCAAGCGCACGGCGAAACGCTGACGCAACTGATGGGCGCCTGGGCCGACCGCCAGGCCGACAAGCTGCCCAGCGCACAAGAGCTGGGCAAGGGCGTCAGCGGCGGCACGCGCACCGCCTGGGTGCAAGCCGTGCAGGCCGCCCCGCAAGGCAGCGCGCCCGAAGCCCTGCTGCGCCTGGAAATGGCCGCCGACGTGCCCACGCCCGCCGAGCACCTGGACGCTCGCCGCGCCCTGCAGCTGCAACTGCTGACCCGCCGCAACGACCCGTCGCCCGCCGACACCTGGGCCGCCGACACCGGCAAAGTCCTGGCCACGCCGCACGACGAGGCCACCGCCCGCCGCCTGCAAAACGCACTGAAAGTGCTGATGCGCAAGTAAGCGCCTGCGCAGCCAGCTTCGTTTTCAGGAGCAGACGACCGTGCCCGCGCCGCGCCGCACCATCCCCCGCCTGGGCGGGCCACTGTTGGGCCACTGATGGGCTGCGGCGCTTTTCGTTGGGTGTGCCGCAGCGCGTGGGCGATCAAAACCTGCGCATACCGCAACGCCCGCCGTCAGCGGGCGCAGGGCAGGGCGTTGGCGGCAGCCGCGCTTGGCGCCCCGGCACCGGCGCGCGGCATCGCGGCACAGCGCTCGGCGTGCCCGCACGCGCCATGTCCACGCGCAGACCTGTCAGCCACGCCTTCCCCCGTCGTGCCGCCGTGGCGGCGCATGTCTGACAAGGCCTGAACCCATGCGCTCGCTGGAACACCGCATCCCCCCGCCCGTGATCGACCTGGCCGGCATCGGCCTGATGTGGTGGCTGGCGCGCCTGTTCCCGGCCGCGCAGCTGTGGCCCATGGGCGCCTACCCCTTCGGTGTGGGCGCTGCCATCGGCCTGGCGCTGGCCGGCGGCTGCATCGCGCTGGCCGGCGTCGTCGAATTCCGCCGCGCCCGCACCACCATCAACCCGCTCGCGCCCCAGCACGCCAGCACCCTGGTGCAAACCGGCATCTTCGGCATCACCCGCAACCCCATGTACCTGGGCATGCTCCTGGTGCTCATCGGCTGGGCCGCCTACCTGGGCAACGCCGCCAGCCTGGTCGTGCTGCCGCTCTTCGTTTGGGTGCTGAACACGCTACAAATCCAGCCGGAAGAGCGCATCCTGCGCGAACGCTTTGGCGAGCACTTCACCCGCTACGCGGCGCGCGTGCGGCGCTGGGTGTGAGGGGCGAGGGCGGCCAACGCGTCGGCCTGTCACCGGTTGGAGGCGCGCCGTTCCCACCGAACCCACCCGCGGGTCAATCGATCTGCCGCCCGAAATACTATCCATTTGATAGCTGTCCGCGCTGGTGGCTCTAGCGCTGGAGGGCGATTTCATTGAAAAACGCCGCCTTTGTCCGATGAGCGTGCCTGGCGCGTTTGCCGCCACCCGCGCGACCTGAGCGCGCCCCTGGGGGCGCAAAAAAACCCGCGATGTGCGGGCTGTTCTTTTTTACGAAGCGCCTGCGGCGGCCGCAGGCGCAACGCTCAAGCGGCGTCAGAAGTCGTGGCGCATGCCAAGGCCGTAGTTGTTGCCCCTGGCAAACCGAACGTAGTTCGCGTACGCAAATGTCCGCTTTGAGAAGGCGTACCGACCCTCGACCAGAACGTTAGTGTCCTTGCGTCCCTTGTACGTCACGCCATTGATGTCGTAGTTCGCCTTGGTTTCGCGGGCCACATCCACCAGTACGCTCGCAGCGCCGAAATTCGCCTTACCGCCCAGCGAAATACCTCGGTTGCGCGCCGAAGAGCCTGGGACTGCGACACCGTCCTGACCCAGGAACGTCCCGTTGTTCGCATAGTGATAGCCAGCAGCCACTGCGAACATGCCAAACTGGTATTGAGCACCCAACGCATAGTTGGCTTTCGCATTTTTCGTCTTGTTGTACGACACCCCTGCGCGCAGCGGCCCGTTGATGTAGGTCAGGCCCAGGTCCACCTTGGCGCGGTCACCGTTGTCGGGCTTGAAGACGTAGCCCAGTTCGGCAGCAAACCCACCGAAATCAGGCGTCTTGTAGCTGAACTGGCTCCGATTCCGCTCATCGGTGTTGTGGCCCACAACGCCGAAGGTCATCATGCTGATCGAGTTGCGCGCACCGCCGGTCAAATCCCAGGCGGCCAGCGCGTTGCGGCTTGGGGTGTAGGCGCGACCCATGCGAAAAGTGCCCCAATTGCCCCCCAGCCAGAGGTTGGCTGCGCGCTGGTACATCGTCTTCAAGCCCTGATTGGCGTCTGCGTCTGCGTCCGTGCCACCGTTGCGCAGATCGATGCCTTGCTCGAACTGGAACCCGGCTTTCAGACCGCCACCCAGATCCTCCGTGCCACGAAAACCCAAATAGCTCTCGCTGGTGTTCAGGCCCGAGTTGGTCTTCATGCCGACTTTCCCACCGCGCTCCTTACCGATTGCAGCATCCGCCGTCCCATACAGCGTCACCGAGGATTGCGCGAAGGCGCCGGTGCTGGCGGCCAGCACGGCGAGGGAAATCAGGGTCTTTTTCATGGTTTGGTTCGCTCCCGAAGAATGCTTAAGTGCTTGATGTGTAAACAGAAGTTGCGCGCTGGCGGTGTGCGCCAGGCGATGCACCGATTGAACCAAAGCTGGCTGACGCCTGGCCTGCAAACGAGACAAAGTTGGCAAATAAACGACAGGTTTTGGACGGTGTCTGGCCGCGGCCGGGCGACGGCGAAACCTTTTGGCTTAGCGCACGCCGTCACCGGCGCCCGGCAGTGGGCTGACAGCGGCGATCACCGGTGCCGACCGTTGCGCGTGTGGCGAGCGGCGCGCAGCCGTTCGCCCACCGCCATGGCGCGGCACCGGCTCGCCGGCACCTTTCGCCCGGCTTTGCGGCTCACAATGGCCCATGAAAAGCTATTACGACACCCCACCCACGCCAGCCTCTGAAGCCATCAAGGGCTGGAGCGCCTGGCTGGTCGCGGCGATGCGCGAGGGCGTCAAGGTCGGCGAGGGTGTTTTTGCCGAGCCTGTGCCACCGCTGGTGGCGCAAGCGCGCTTCAGCGATTTCCGCGCGGCGCACTGGGCGTTTGACGACTACCCCAGCGAGCGCGAGGCGGTTGACCCCGAGGAATGGGCGACACGGGTGGTGTACTCGCCCCACTGGACGCGGCAAGCGTTGATCTTCGCCAGCGAGGGCCGTGAATGGGGCAGGGGCGCCGCAATGTGGGTGGATGGCGAGCCGGTGGATGTGCCACTTGACGCCCGGGGCGACAGCCGTATCGACAACTGGGGAAATTGGCTGGACGAACGTTGGTTTGCTGCCCAGCTTGGTGGGTTCGATCAACACCCCAAGCTTGCCTTCAAGATCTCAGCGCTTAGTCTGGGCAACGTCTTGGGCGTATGGGTTTATGACGCGGTCACCCGCACGTCGCGCAGCATTGCGCCGCCGGACGACCAGTTGTGGGCGGATCCGTCGGCCGACTTGGTGGACGGGCGCCTGGTGATCTACAACAGTCGGAAAGAGCACGGCCAGAGACACGCTGTGGTGTGGCGCGATCGCGATTGACGGCGTGGCGCAGACCTTGCGGCAGCCACTGTTCGTGCGCCACGGTGGCTGACGATCGGCAAGCCGGTAAAGTGGCTTGGGAGCAAGGTGCGGCGCCTGGATCGCCAAGCGCGCCCCACACATCAACGCAACCGCCCACCGATGCCCACCTACCACCTGCCGCCCACCCCGCATTCCCAAGCCATCAGCGAATGGGTGGAGGCCTTGCGCGCTGCGGACGCGGGGGGCAGCCAGGCGGTGTTGACTGCGCCGGTGCCGCCGATGGTGGCGTCGGCCCAGGTGGACGACTTCAAGGCGGCGTTTTGGGAATTCGATTCGGCCGACGCGCTGGACGCCTTCGATTACCTGGAAGGGCGGACGTGGATGGCGTTTTCGCCGGACCTGCAGCACCTGGCGCTGATGCACCGCACGCTGGCGGGGCCGGTGCGGCTGTGGATCGACGGGCAGCCGATTGCTGCACCGCTGGCGCAGGGGCATTCCGTGCATTTCGAGTTGGACACGGCGTGGCTGCACGGGCAGGTGTTTGCCACGAGGATTGGCTTACCGTATGAGCATCCGTGCGAACGGGAACTGCATGCGAAAGGTGTTCTCTGCCCTGAGGTCTGGGGCTTCTTCTACGACGCGGTGCGCCGCTGCGGCCAACTGGCGCTGCCGCGGGGCGACCAGGCGTGGACGGCGCCGATCGCCCGCGCCGTGGGCGACCGGATCCTGGTGTACGCGACGAAGGAAGATCGGCAGGCAGGGCGCGTGGGCTGGGTGTCGGACCCGCTGCCGCCCTAGCGCGGAGCGGCCGGTGGTTGGGGCGGGCGGTTGGGGCGAGCGCTGCCATCAGCAGGTTGGGGCGGCGGCCGACTACGCCTCAATCGCTATAAATGTGGTAGCTGGCCGCGCAGGTGGTTGTAGGGCGGGAGGCTGTTTTTATTCAGAAAGAAGCGCCACGACCCGTCGGCAGCGCAGGGCCGCGGGCAGCACGGCGCGCTTCGTTGCCTGCGTTGCCACGGCACCCGACAGGGACCCGGTGCTCGCCCGGGCGTTGTGCGGCGGCTGGCGGGCCCTTGCGCGACACGGCAGCGCTCTGTTAGGGTCGTTTCCCTTGATTTGGCCGGAGGTTTTGCCATGACCCCAACCCCAATGGACGACGGCGCGGCCGACGCCGCGCGGCGCATCGACCAGAAGATTGTCACGCTGGCCGACTGGCGCGGCCCGGCGCTGGCGCAGTTGCGCCAATGGATTCGGGCGGCCGACCCGGCCATCGTCGAAGAAGTGAAGTGGGTCAAGCCCAGCAACCCGGCGGGTGTGCCGGTGTGGTCATGCGGCGGCATCCTGTGCACGGGCGAGGTGTACAAGGACAAGCTGAAGCTGACGTTTGCCGAAGGCGCGGCCTTGCCCGACCCGGCCGGGCTGTTCAACGCCAGCCTGGACGGCAACCAGCGCCGCGCGATCGACGTGCGGGAAGGCGCCGCGCTGGACGCGGGCGCGCTGCAGGCGCTGGTGCGCGCCGCGGTGGCACACAACGTGGCCAAGAAACCGGCGCGCACGGCGACCAAGAAAAAGCGCTGAACGGGCAGGGCGGCGGCGTGCGCCAGGGCCGCGCTGCTGCGTGGTCAGCGACGCGCCGCTGCGTGCGTCAGCGCAGCCGGTTGCTGGCGCCGATCAGGTCGTTGTACTTGCGCACCAGCGCGTCGGGCGAGCCGTTGACCATCCAGCCGCCGCCACCGCCCAGGTTCATCTTCTCGCCCTGGCTGTACGGCACCTTGTCGCGCACGCGGCGGATGCGCTGCTTGGCCGCGACCAGGAAGCCTTCTACCTCCGAGCCCATGGACGAATACATCATCGGCAGCTCGTCCTTGGGCGCCTGCTTGGCGAAGTCGGTCAGGCCCTGGGCGGCGTCTTCGTAGGCCTTCAGCGCGGCGCTGGCCTGCTCGACGTCGAAAGTGTCTTCGCTGATCAGCTTGGTCAGCTTCTTGGCGTTCATCATGGTGGCGATGTGCCAGTAATTGAACTTGCGGCCTTCGGACTTTTCCAGCTCGGCCAGTTGTTCGGTCTGGCGCTTGTCGTTGGCGGCGTCCAGCGCCTGGCTGAAGGCTTTGGACGCGGTGTCGAAGGCCTCGAAGTGCTTGACCAGGTCGGCGTGCATGGCCTTGCCCTTGGCCATTTGGTCGTCCTTGTAGTCCTGGCGGCTGTAGTACTTGTCGGCTTCTGCCAGCGTGCCGGCCCAGGTGGCCAGGGCGGCGGCGTAGGGTTTGGCGGCCTGGTCCAGCTCGGGCAGGGGCGGGGCGGCGTCGGCCAGCTCGGGCAGCTTGGCGCATGCCTTCACGCTGTGGTCGGACACGGTGTAGACGCCGTAAACGATGCGTTCCTTGCCCGTGGGGCCGGTCTTCATGTCCTGCACCCACTGGCGGTAGCGGTTCATGGCGTCGTGCGCGCGGCTGTCCGCGCCGTTGTAGCAGGCGACGTACTCGTTCAGCTTCTGCGACTCTGACGCCGGGGCCTTGGCCTGCGGTGCCGGTGGGGCTTTCGGTGCGGGTGGTGTGGGCGGCGCCGCTGGCGCAGGGGCTGCGGCAGGCGCGGGGGCGGGTGCGGGTGCCGGGTCGGCCTTTTCGCCGCAGGCCGTCAGGGCGGCCAGCGCCAGGGCGGTGGCGGCCACGGGCCAGCCGTGCAGGGGGCGGGATGGGTGTCGGGTCATGACGGGATTCCTCCTCACAAGGGATAGACGTGGCGGACCGAAGTGGTCCGCGCTGTAGAAAACTGGCAGGGAGTATCTACGACGACGCCAGAGGCTGTGCAACAAAACGTAGGTGCGCGGCGGCTCGGTCCACGGTCGCCCTCCCGTGGCGCAGCGCGCGATGCGCAGCGAATGCCGAGCCCGCTGCCCGCTGCCCGCGCGCGCAGCAGTCTGGTCAGGGGCACGAGACGGCGGCCGCGCCGACGCGCCTGGCCGCGCTCACGACGGAGAGGAAGCCAGCGTGGCAGCGGCCGGGGTCGCGCCCCTGCGCCCCTGCCCGCGAAGCGCCGGGTAGGTGATGGGCTGGCGGCCGAACGGCCTCAGACCGTTGGGTACGTCCCCGGCCGCAGGATGCTTTGGTCCACCTGCCCGATCTGCGTGTGGCCGCAGAAGGCCATGGTGGTGTCCAGCTCTTTCTGGATGATGTCCAGCGCCTTGCTGACGCCGGCTTCGCCCGCGGCGCCCAGGCCGTACAAAAAGGCGCGGCCGATGTAGGTGCCGCGCGCGCCCAGCGCCCAGGCTTTCAGCACGTCCTGCCCGCTGCGGATGCCGCTGTCCATGTGCACTTCAATCTGCTTGCCCACCGCATCGACGATGCCGGGCAGGGCGTGGATGGCCGAGGGCGCGCCGTCCAGCTGGCGGCCGCCGTGGTTGCTGACGATCAGCGCGTCGGCGCCGCTGTCGACGGCCAGGCGCGCGTCTTCGGGCTCCATGATGCCCTTGATGATGACCTTGCCGCCCCAGCGGTTCTTGATCCATTCGACGTCGCCCCAGTTCAGGCGCGGGTCAAACTGTCCGGCCGTCCAGGCGCCCAGGTTGCTCATGTCGGTCACGCCCTTGACGTGGCCGTGGATGTTGCCGAACTTGCGCCGCGACGTGCCCAGCATGCCCAGACACCAGGCCGGCTTGGTGGCCAGGTTGATCAGGTTGGCGATGGTTGGCTTGGGCGGGGTGGACAAGCCGTTCTTGATGTCTTTGTGGCGCTGGCCCAGGATTTGCAAATCCAGCGTGATCACCAGCGCTCCGCAGCCGGCGGCCTTGGCGCGGTCGATCAGCCTTTCGATGAAGTCGCGGTCGCGCATCACGTACAGCTGGAACCAGAAGCCCGGGCCGGCGTGTTGGGCCACGTCTTCGATCGAGCAGATGCTCATGGTCGACAGCGTGAACGGGATGCCCGCCTTTTTGGCCGCGCGCGCCGCCAGAATCTCGCCGTCGGCGTGCTGCATGCCGGTCAGGCCCGTGGGCGCGATGGCCACCGGCATGGCCACGTGCTGGCCGATCATGGTGGTGGCCGTGCTGCGGCCTTCCATGTTCACGGCCACGCGCTGGCGCAGCTGGATCGGTTGGAAGTCCGCCTGGTTGGCGCGGTAGGTGCCTTCGGTGTACGAGCCGGAGTCGGCGTAGTCGTAGAACATGCGCGGCACGCGGCGCTGGGCGATCACGCGCAGGTCTTCAATGCAGGTGATTTTGGACAGGTCGGTCATTCTTGGGCGGCTCCTCAGGCTGTCATCGTAGCGTCTCAAAGGCTGCGGTTCGCTGACACGGCGTTCGCTGGCCGGCGATACTGAAAGCCCACCCGACCCAGCACCGCGCCCATGACCGATACCACCACCAACGCCCAACCCCTGGCCAACACCGTGCAGGTGCTGGCCTTCGACATCTTCGGCACCGTGGTCGACTGGCACGGCAGCATCGTGCGCGAGATGCAGGCGCTGTACCCGGCGGTGGACGCCGACGCCTTTGCCACCGCCTGGCGCGCCGGCTACGCGCCCGCCATGGCCGCCGTGATGCGCGGCGAGCGGCCGTGGACGCTGATCGACGCGCTGCACCGCCAGATTCTGGAGACGCTGCTGCCGCGCTTTGGCCTGGGGCATTTGGATGAAGCCGCGCGCGCCCACCTCAACCGCGTGTGGCACCGCCTGCAGCCCTGGCCCGACAGCGTGGACGGCCTGCGGCTGCTGAAGCAGCGCTACATCCTGGTCACGCTGTCCAACGGCAACCTCGACCTGCTGACGCGCATGGCCAAGCGCGCCGGTCTGCCGTGGGACGCGGTGCTGAGCGCCGAGGTCTTTCGCGCCTACAAGCCCGACCCGGCGACCTACCTGGGCGTGGCGCGGACGTTTGACGTGCCGCCCGAAGCCGTGATGCTGGTCGCCGCCCACCACGACGACCTGGCCGCCGCCCGCGCCTGCGGGCTGCGCACGGCGTACATCGAACGGCCGCTGGAATTCGGCGCCGCGCGGCCCAAGGACGTGTCGCCGCGCGCCGAGAACGACTTGCACGCCAGCAGCCTGACGGATTTGGCGCGGCTGCTGCGGGCGGGGGAGCCGGGGGTGAAGGCGGCTTGGGCGGGTTGATGCGTTGAAGCGCTGGGCGGGGTCAGCTTGTACCGGCGCGGATGGGCGTGTTGCCGCCGCCCTGGCTTGCCGATGCCGCGAGTTGTTCATGCTGCGATCCGTCGCAGTAGCTGGATTCCAAGCCTTTTGTGCCGCCAGCCCTACAGCCACTTGCGCGGGCAGCTAGATAAATCGGAGCGGATTAGGCGCAGGCGCGGCGATTGAATCCTCAAATCTTCTGGCCCTCCGTCGCAAATATCGGGCGCGGGGCGCATCGGCTTGGATCGCGCAGCACGGCCCAGCGGGGCATGGCTTGACAGGGCGATTTCAAGTCTTTTCGCCTTCTGGCCCTACAGCCACTTGCGCGGCCAGCTCCTGATTGAATAGCGTTTGGCCTGAAAGGCACGCCACCGTCAAAGCGCATGGGCAGCGCCCCCGCTGGCGCCCGCGCTCAAGTCCGCGACACCTCGCGCAGCGTCACGAATTCTTCCGCCGTGGTCGGGTGGATGCCCACGGTGCGGTCAAACTGCGCCTTGGTCGCGCCGCATTGCAGGGCGACGGCAAAGCCTTGCACGATCTCGCCCGCGTCGGCGCCGACCATGTGCAGGCCGACCACGCGGTCACTCGCCGCGTCGACGATCAGCTTGACCAGCGTGCGCTCGGTGCTGCCGCTCAGCGTGTGCCTCAAAGGCTTGAAGTCGCTGCGGAACACGCGAATGTCGCCGTACTGCTTGCGCGCATCTTCCTCGCCCAGGCCCACGGTGCCGATCGGCGGGTGGGTGAAGACGGCAGTGGGGATCAGCGCGTAGTCCAGCGGCTCGCGCGCCGCCTTGCCGGGTGCGGGGCCGAACAGGTGGTCGACCAGCACCATGGCTTCACCCAGCGCCACCGGCGTCAGGTCCTTGCGGCCGACCACGTCGCCCAGGGCGAAGATGCTGGGCACGCTGGTGGTGAAGTACTCGTTCACCTCGATATGGCCGTTCTTGCCCTGGCGCACGCCCGCACCGGTCAGGTTCAGCCCGTCGACATTCGGGCGGCGGCCGGTGGCGTACAGCACCACGTCCACGTCCAGCGCGCTGCCATCGGTCAGTTGCAGGCGCCGCGCGCCGTCCGCCAGCGCTTCAATGCGCTGCACGTCGGTGCCGGTGCGGATGTCCACGCCGGCCTTGGCCATCTCGGCCGCGGTGAAGCTGCGCACCTCTTCGTCAAAGCCGCGCAGCACCTGTTCGCCCCGGTACACCAGCGTCACCGCCGCGCCCAGGCCGTGGAAGATGCTGGCCATCTCACAGCCGATGTAACCGCCGCCCACCACCGCCATGCGTTGGGGGAAGGTCGGCAAGTCGAACACCTCGTCCGACACCACCGCCAGATGGGCCCCGGGCAGGTCCGGCTTGAACGGCGTGCCACCGGTGGCGATCAGGATGTGGCGGGCGGTCACGCGCCGCTCCGGCCCGCTGTCCAGCATCTGCACCGACACCGTCTGCGCGTCCACCAGGCTGGCGCGGCCCTGCAGGCGCTCGGCCCCCGCGCCGGTCACGATGCCGTCGTAAATGCCGTTCAGCCGCGTGATCTCGGTCGCGCGGTTGGCCTTCAGCGTCGCCCAGTCCAGCGTCGGCGTGCCCGGCAACTGCCAGCCAAAGCCGCGCGATTCGGCAAAGCCTTCCGCGTAGTGCGCGGCAAAGCTGTAGAGCTTCTTGGGAATGCAGCCCACGTTCACGCAGGTCCCGCCCATGCGCCCGCTTTCGGCCACCCCTACGCGCGCCCCGCGCTGCGCCGCAAACCGCGCCGCCCGCACGCCGCCGGAGCCGCCGCCGATGATGAAGAGGTCGTAGTCGAAGTCGGGCATGGTACGTGAGGTGTTTTTGGAGGGGAGCGAAGGAGTTTAGGCGGGGTAAGGGTGTGGCGCAGCGCGGCGCGAGAGGACCCGGACGGGGCGCAGGGGAGATGGGTGCCGTCTGTCTGTGGGCAACGGATTCAGGCTAGAGAGACTTGGCGACGTGCAGCCGACGCTGGGTAAGCTGACCATTGACCCTAACATCCGACGTTGGCGGCGGAGCAAACCACGTTAGCTGAAAACTTGATGCAATCACAACCGAAACATGTCCAAGAAATCGATTTATAGAATTTTTCAAGCCTGCTTCTTCGCGATGTTGACGTGGAATGCGAACTCCCAGGAGGCGCTCAATGCGAGGGATGGCTTTTCTTTTCCACGTTCGACGTCAAGCGAACAACAGCTGCGGGAGCTTGTTAGAAAGGATTTCGGGGAATATATATCCAAGATCGACGCCATCAACATAAACAAAAAAATAAGAGCGCTTCTCGTGAATTATAACGTCGGGTCCGGTCGTCCCGTCATATTGGCAGGTATCTATCTTTGTCTTGCAAATGAAGAATGTGTTCTGTATGCGTACTTTCCCGAACCAGGTGGGGCTCTAAGTATGCGCGCCGGAAAAGGCGGGCGGATCGATTTGCTCGATGAATATGGGGCGTTCAAATTTACTATTCAAAATTATTTGCCAAAGGACATGAAATACTAGTCGGCCAGGTTCTATTCCTTGCTCGATTGAGATTTGATGGCCGGCAGTTCGAGCGTGACTGTAGAAATAGATGCAACCCGAGACTTTTCCGCGTTGGCCCTGATCGGGCCTTTCACGTCCCGGCGAACGGAAGGGTCGCACCACCGAAGTGCGAGTGCTCTTAGCCGAATTCCCGTGCGGCGTGCTTCATCAGGGGGGCGAATGCCCGAGAGCAGCCGCTTATGGCTTGCTGCGCTTCCCCGCCTTCACCCCCGCCCCCCGCACCTCCACCCGCCTTTCATCGTGCACGCGCCCTTGCGCGTCGCGCAGTTGCACGGTGTGGCGGCCGGGCCAGGGGAGCCATTGGGCGCGTTCGCCGCGGCCGATTTCGCGTTGGTCGACCCACCAGCGCAGCTGGGCGGGGGCGGCGCTGCCGGCTTCGGCGCTCAGGGTGAGGCGCTGGCGCGCGGGCGGGATGTCGGGGTCGAGCGCGAGGATGGTGCCGTCTTGCGGGGCGGTGATGCGCGGGGCGATGGCGTCGTCGCTGCCGGCGCTCCCTGCGGCTGTTTTGGAGCCTTTTGGGCCGCTGGCCCTAGAGCCATCTGCGCGACCAGCTTCTGATTCGATAGCAAATACGGCCTGCTGCGTCCCGGGGATGAACCATTCGCTGCGCGCCGCTTCCAGCCCGTCGCCAAAGCGCACGCGCTGCGCGACCACGCCGGCGGGCGGGGCGGGGG